>NZ_CP017705.1:2575000-2910000 GCF_002706795.1 Brevibacillus laterosporus DSM 25 | reverse complement strand
GCTCGTGTAGTAACCCTCGTTTAACCAGCTTATCAAGTAAAAGTGGCATACTTTCTTTACAGTGCTCCGATTCAAATAGCTCAAGCATTTGTGCTAGTCGCCATGGACGATATTCATTTTGCATCTGATCTAAAAGAAATTCTGATCCTATTTTTATTTTAGCCATTAATTGAATCTCAATTGGAAGCAAAAGCAGTTCTATCCGCTTGTCCAATATTTCCAAACTGGTTACAACTTCTTCATATAATTTATAAACCGTCGGAGCTATAGTCTTTACTCTATAAAATACAGGCTCATCAGATAATACATCAACTTCAATTAATTCAAGACATGCCCAGTGAAACAAAGCTTGCAAAGCATTTTGAAAAGAATCGGGTATCTTCTGTTGTTGCAATAGTTCCTTAGCTTGAGCAAAATGATTTAATAGCGCCATATAATGTTTAAAGATAAGTTGCTTTTTCCTCTCATTTGGCAATTGTAGAAGGCCGGACATTTTATCCCTTATAAAATTAAATTTATCATAGATAATATCTGCCTGTTCCAAAAGCTGTCTTGCTCGTTTAGGGGCCCCGTGTACACACCATTGTTGAATTTGCCACTGACTAACAGTGTGCTCCTCCAAAGCAACCTTTTTGAATTGATACTGTTTGATCAGCCAATTAGGTTCGTGATTATTCACAACAATAAAGGAAATGAGGTCAGCACCTTCTGAAAGAAGCTTAATTTTTTCGGCTTGCTCGATAGCCATAATAGACAAAACATCCGTATGCATGGTCTTTTCCCATAAATACTGCTGATGATACTCCAGCAAGCTTTCTTTCATCGCTCCCACACCTCCCAACCCGATCTTCTTACTATAAATAATCACGAATGGCTTAACTACTTTAACAGGTTCGCTATATCAAGAAAGTTTCCTTCCTCTCTATTAAAGTTCCACCTCTGTAAAAACATCCATGTTAGGAATTAGTATGCATAATTCCAAGAAGCACATTACAATATCCTGACTATGGAAATAACTATAAAACTTTTTTGAATGCTTGTGCTATACTGACAACGGGAGGTATGCACTTATGAAAAATGTAGACCATTTAAGTAAGATTAAGAGAATTCGTGGATGGGCTAATTGGAATATGCTTATCGGTATCATCCTCATGTACATAGGGTATATATCTTTTGCCGGTTATTTTTTCAAATGGTTTGCCGACATTCCACTGCTTGGTGCTATTAGTCAACAGCTAAAAGGTTCTCATATGACCTTTACAATCATCCTAATTATCGGCTTTCTGATGATGATGGTAAGTACAGTTTTATATATGGTATCCGGTATGGTCTCAACTACATCCCCACAGGTGCAGTGCCCTTCTTGTGGCAAAGTAACTAAAATGCTTGGAAAAGAAGATGCTTGTATGTTTTGTGGCCAACCACTTTTACTGGAAGAAGATACCCCAGAACCTCCATCTTCGCTTGAACAGAAGATACGTTCTTAATAGAAAAAAGGCAGCGAGAATATCTCCTGCCTTTTTGTTACATTCTAATTTAAATTGCTATCAATATGCTGCCAAATATTTGGCTCTTCAAAGCCACGGCGCCATGAGGCAACCCCTGCCAAATCATATTTTTTTGAAACCTCAATCCGCTTTTTGAGCGAAGTCTCATCTTCCAACCACATTTTGTACGTCGCATTTTCTTGCTTATCATAATAGCTGACGTAATTTTGTCCCGTGGTCTCATCATAAGTGGCTGTAAGTTTGCGCTCCTCCATCCACTTTTTGGCCCCCGACATGTATAAAGCGCGAGATGACACCTTTACACTGCCATCATCTTGCTTTACTTCCTTCCATAAACGGGTGTAGAAAGGCATACCTAACAACAGTTTTTCCTTAGGTACTTCCGTCAACACCTGCTTCAAACCATTTTCTACCCATGGTAATGACGCTACGGAACCAGCTACAGGGCTAGAACCCCAGTGTTCGTCATAAGCCATCAACATCGTGTAATCCACCGTTTCAGCTAATGACTTACGATCTAAGAAATTAGACCAACGATCGCTTCCATGCATCATCGTAACATCAACAGACACCGTTAACTCCTGTTCATGTAAATACGGTGTTAACTCACGAACAAATTGGACGAAGCGCTGCTTGTCATCTAGATAAACATCCTCAAAATCAAGATTAATTCCGTCAACTTGATACAAATTAGCATATTGCACAATCTGTGTAATCATCTTTTGACGAGTCTCAAAATCAGATAACACTGCTTTTGTCCAGTCTGGATTAAATCCATTAGATACGACTGCCCATACTTTAAATCCTTCACGATGAGCCCATCTTACATATGAAGCGTCAGCTTTATTGCCGACCGTTCCTTTATCGTCTTTTAATTCAAACCATGTAGGAGCTACTACATGCAATCCAGACATTTTAGGGATGCTGTCTAATTTAGGATTTCGATTAACAACTTGCTCCTATACTACATTTAATTTTTGTCCATCCGGCTTCCAGGCAGTATTTCGTTCCTTCGGAGTATCAACATTCACTTCTACCTGATAAGAATCCAATTTCTTAACCTGATCCATTGGCAAATAACCAAGAACACCTTCATTAGATAAAAGATGATACCATCCATTTGTTTCATTTAAAATAATTACTTTTTGACCGGATGCAAGATCAGAGACAATAGGACTCTCTTTCGTAGCATCCAATCTCATTGGTAACGGCTTATCTTTTTCAGAACTAACTTGTCCCTGTTGGATTGTATCACCGTTGTTATCCACTGCGATAACATCTCTGCCTTCCATCTTACGTAGATGAATACCATATATCTTTTCTAACGGGCTTACTGGAACGTATTTTTCTCCGTCAATAATTGTGACAGGCACACGTAAATCAACTGGTTTTTTATTAACAAATGCTTGTAATTTTTCGCTCGGCATTTGGATTACTTTATCTTTGGTAGTGATGATAACAGAGCGACTAGGTTCATCCCAGAATAAGTGCTGATCGATTTGTTCCTTTAAAAATGAAAAAGGTAGCAGTACCTCGTCTTCTTTCATTTGATAGGATTGCGGAACTGCTTTTCCTTTATGTACAATTACCTGTTGGCGCCCGTCATAAGGAGTAACTCGTTGATGACTACCAGATTGAAAATACATCCAGATAAAATATCCTACTACAGCAAGCATGACCAAAAATAGTACCTTAGGAAAAAGCCTATTCCTTCTTCTTTTTCGACTTGGACGCTTTGACGTCTCTAAATGTACGCTCATGACTCCTCCCAATGTATCTGAGTTCAGTTTATTCTTCATTATAGAGACAGTTTTGAGGGCTATTTGGTTACAAACTTCTGTACATTTTGCGGTAAAATTCATAAAATGTCGAATCACGCTCATTGTAGAGACTTATTACTCTCTGCATGGAATACGGCTTAGTTGAACTTATACGTCATCCATGCCAATTTATGCTATCAAATAAGTAAAAAAAGAACCCTACACGTCGTATACCTGACATGAAGAGTTCTTCGAAAACACTTGCCATTACTTTGGCTTATTTTCTTGACAGCTATTGCATACACCATAAACTTCCATACGATGCCCAGAAACATGAAAGTTAGCTTGTTCACAGGCTGCCGCTTCTACCTGTGATAAGTACGGGAAGTGAAAATCCTGAATAGCCCCACACTCCGAACAAATAATGTGATAATGTTCATCTTCTACATTCGCATCGAATCGACTGGAAGCATCTCCGTATGTTAATTCGCGAACCAACCCTGCTTCTTTAAATACTCGCAGGTTATTATAGATGGTTGCCACGCTCATATTAGGAAATTTCCCTTCCAATGCTTTATAAATTTCATCAGCAGTTGGATGAGTCATCGTCTCAAGTAAATACGCTAATATGGCATGACGTTGCGGAGTCATACGAACACCTTGATTCTTTAAAATCTCGACAGCTCTCTCGACTTGTTGCATCATCGCCATGCACCTCACATAATATGACCTTTAAAAGTAAGTAATTAGAAATATTCTTATCCGTTAACAATAATCTAATTAGAATTGTTATAAATAAGTGTACGCTGATTCTGGAGGTTCGTCAATAACAAGCTTACATTTGGGGCTTGTTCCCCCTTATTAGCTTGTCCAAGCATCTCTTCTAATTCAATACATTACGCTCAGGATGTCTTCTTAGATGACACTTTTGGCTTCTTATTTCCTTTTAGAGCTTTTTTCCGAGTCGGGCATACATCTTCTAATGGGCAAATGTCACACTGCGGACTTTGTGCCTTGCAGTGATAACGACCGAAAAAGATCATTCGATGATGTGTGTCTGACCACTCCTTCTTCGGGATTTTTTTCATGAGAATTTCTTCTACCTGAACAGGAGTAGCATCTTGAGGACAGAATCCTAATCGTTTTGATATTCGCTCTACGTGCGTATCTACAGCGATAGCTGGTACCCCAAATGCGACACTGACCACAACGTTGGCAGTTTTCCGTCCAACCCCAGGCAACTTTACCAACTCCTCATGCTTATTGGGCACTTCTCCTCCATATTCTTCTAGTAACAGACGACAGAGCGACTGGATGTGTTTAGCCTTGTTTTTATAAAGACCAATTTGTCTAATATCCTCTTGAAGCTCTTCTAATGAAACCTTTAAATAGTCTTCTGGGGTCTTGTACTTTTGAAATAAATGTTCTGTGACTTGGTTTACTTTTTTATCTGTACATTGCGCTGACAAAAGTACCGCAATGGTCAACTCAAACGCGTTACTATGAGTAAGCTCACAATGTGCATCAGGAAACATATCCGCGAGCGTCTGTAAAAATAATTTCATGGATAATCGACGCATTTCCTTTTCCCTCCTACTATACTCCGAACCAGTTTTACTTTATGCATGCGTTCTATTGTAACATATGAAAAAGTTTGATCGAACCCTCCTCCAGCAGGTAATTACATGGAGAAAAAACGCGAGAAGGTACATGTAAACGGTCATAAATGGTATTTTAATGTGATTAGGCTGCGAATATGTAAGAAATACAGGTATATCTAGGCATCTCATCGAATGATGAATTTATCAAGAGGTGTAAAGGAGGAACTGCCGTGAAGGTATTCATAACAGGTGGATCAGGATTTGTTGGTCATGGCATAATCGCTGCCTTGTTAGAAGCTTCCCATGAAGTACACTGCTTACTTAGACTAGGATCTGAATCGAAACTTAAACAATTGTTTTCCCATACAGACCACTTTCATATTCATACAGGGGACATTTTTTCTATCGATTCTCTCCGTGTAGCGATGCGTGATTGTGATGCGGTCATTCATCTAGTAGGTATTATAAGAGAACAGTCAGGTAAAAAAATTACGTTCTCTCGCATTCATGTAGAAGGTACACGCAATGTACTACAAGTAGCAGCAGAACTATCTATCAGTCGCTTTTTATTCATGAGTGCACTTGGTACACGACCTCAGGCTACTAGTGACTATCATCAGACGAAATACGAAGCGGAACAACTGGTAAAAGCATCCGGAATACCTTATGTGATATTTCGTCCCTCCGTTATTTTTGGTCCAGGCGATGAATTCGTCACTATGCTTGCTGATGTAGTACGCCTCCCATTCACCCCTGTAATTGGAAGTGGTACATATCTCTTGCAGCCTGTTTCTCGGAAAACGGTAGCAGAGGCTTTTACGCAAGCATTGACCAATGAGCAAGCTACCAATCAGATTTATGAAGTAGGCGGCCCCCAACAGCTCTCCTACATGCAAATCTTACAGATCATTGGACATGCCATTGGGAGAGCACATATAAAGACGCTTCATGTACCACTATGGTTCATGAAACCTCTCGTTCGGATTATGCAAGGGTTCTCCTTTTTCCCCATTACTACTACCCAATTAACGATGTTACAAGAAGGCAACTATTGTGAAAATGGTGATAGATTATACAAAGATTTTCAAATTAATAAAATTGAATTCTTCTCTGGTATATCCGAATATCTTCCACAGGCTAAATTGGAGACAAGTTGACACTCCCCATGCCTAAAGGCAGGGGATTCTTGGGTAGTCACTCCTAACGGAGTGAAATTTACCAAGCTATCCCTGTGTGTCCCACAGTTCAGTTGGTTATGCCAACAATCGAAGTCCTTCTTGCTCAATATTGATGGCAGCGTTTTTGTCACGATCATGTTGTACGCCGCAGTTCGGGCATGTCCAATTACGCAAATTGAGATTCTTTACCTCTTTATTTTGGTATCCACAACCAGAACACAACTGCGAAGACGGAAATTGTTTCCCCATAATGGAAATTGTTCTTCCATACCAAGCTGCTTTGTATTCCAGCATGGTTCTGAATGCCGACCATGACGCATCTGCAATGCTTTTCGCAAGCTTGTGGTTCTTGATCATGTTTTCCACACGTAAGTCTTCCAAGCAGATCGTTTGATTTTCACGAATCAGTTGAGTTGACAGTTTATGTAGAAAATCGTTTCGTGTGTTCGATATTCTTTCATGTAGACGAGCTACTTGTTTTCGTGATTTTTCTCGGTTCTGACCACCTTTTTTACGTCTGGACAGTTTCTGTTGCCAAGTAGCAAGCTTCTTTTCGTAGTAGCGAAGAACTTTGGGATTGGCTATTTTCTCACCTGTCGAAAGAATGGCAAAGTCTTTGATGCCAAGATCAACTCCAACAGTCTTTTCTGCTTGTAATAGGGGTTGAATCTCTGTTTCGCACAAAACAGATACAAAGTATGTGCCTGAAGGATTTTTTCTAACGGTAGCCGAGAGAATGCGTCCTTCGACTTCTCTTGACTTCGCAAATGTAACCCATCCAAGTTTAGGTAGTTTAATGCGATCACCTTCCACTTTGATGTTCATCTTGCATGTGTAGGATTGCTTTGGATTCTTCTTGCTCTTGAATTTAGGATATCCTTTCTTTTCCTTGTAAAACTTTTTGTACGAAGAATCCAAATCTTTCAAAGTGGATTGCAGGGCAGTGGAATCTACTTCTTTCAGCCACTCTATCTCTTTTTTGAGTTGTGTGAGCAGGGCAGAGCAATCGTTGTAGTTGAGTGTTTTCTGTTCTTGTTCGTAAGCATCCTTTCGCTTCGCAAGAAAGTGATTGAATACAAAGCGAGTGCATCCGATAGTTTTGTTGATGAGTGTTGCTTGTTCTTTGTTTGGATACAAACGAAATTTGTAAGCTCTGTGCATGTTCAATCACTCCTTTCTTTTTGTGACTCAATGTATTGTTTAATCACATCCAGTTGAACAGTCCCAACTGTGGCAACAAAGTAAGAGTTTGTCCAAAGTGAGGGGAGTCTACTTTTGAGATGTCTAAATTCCATCCGCAAAACTCTGGATGTATAGCCCTTCAAATGTTTCACTATTCGGTGGATTCCGAATTGAGGATCGCATGTGATGAGCAAATGAACGTGATCGGGCATGATTTCCATCTCAACCACTTCAGCACGCAATTCCTGTGCTTTTTCAAGAAACAATTCCTTTAATCGAACATCTACTGGTTCAATCAAAACCTTTTTGCGATACTTTGGACAAAAGACAACGTGGTATTTACAATCAAATACGATATTATGGTTACTTTCCACTGATATACTCAAAGCCATCACCTCTGGCTAATTATACCACATGTCGTTAGATACATTTAGCATATCTAACGTAAATCAGCGAAAAAAAAAGTACTCAGAGTGTTGAAAAAGCCCCCTGTCGCAAAAAAGAGGGCTTTTCATCTGTTTTTATGGGGTACAAATATGGCTCCCCACCATCGAAAAACGCCTTAGAAACGATTCTGGAAGGCCAAATTTTTTCTACCCAATCAGCGAAATTCGTAGAGGGGGTTTCTCGACAACCTGCTATTAAATTGTTAAATTTCCAAAAGATACATTTTTACTTTCAATTGTATGTATAGTATTTTTTATAGGTATTTATTACTGCATCTTATATCTAAAAGAGGGGATAACCTCATGAAACCTGAATTGAATCCCATTAACCCCCATACAGGACATACCTATAAGAAAACTTATATCCCAGTAATAACAAAATTCTGGATCAGTCACGCAGGTGCTTTGCTTTGGATGTGCTTTTCTATTTACTTGGCGCTTCCATGGTTAGAAGACCTTGCGCATATTGTATCCTTTCCTTTAGCTTTATTAATTATCGGAGGTATATCATACATTCCTGGCTATATGAATGCCTTTTTAGTAATAAGTTTAATTCTTGATCGTCAGCCTGCTTTCAAAAATGAATTTCCTCATGATGAGATTATCGTTCTTATAGCTGCCTATAACGAAGAGAGACAAATCTATCAAACTTTGCAATATATAAATAAACAAGATTATCACGGGAAAATTAAGGTATTTGTTATTAATAATTGTTCTACAGATCAAACAGTTCACGAAATCATAAAAGCAAAAAAAGAATTAGGTATTGAAATTGCATTACTTCATGAAGAAATGCCGGGAAAATTCCATGCCTTGAACCATGCTCTAAAATTTGTTGAAACTCCTTATGTCATTACGATCGATGCAGATACACTGCTTCCTAAATCCTCTATACGTTATCTTGTAGCACGTATGAAATCTAGCCCAGAAAATGTTTGTGCTGTTGCTGGCTCGGTTCTGACCAAAAACAGCAGAGAAAACTTTTGGACAAAAATTCAAGAATGGGATTACTTTTTAGGTATTGCGTCCATTAAAAGACTTCAAGGCCTATATCAAGGAACTTTAGTTGCTCAAGGAGCCTTTAGTATATATAAAACACAATGTGTAAAAGAAGTCGGTGGTTGGCCAGATGCTATAGGTGAAGATATTGTTTTAACATGGCGTTTACTTGAGAAAAAGTGGAAAGTTTATTTTGAGCCATTGGCAGTTTCATTTACTGAAGTACCTAGTTCCCTTAAGCACTTTGTCAGACAGAGAGCAAGATGGGCAAGAGGTATGATAGAAGGTTTAAATGAAATAAAGCCATGGAACCAGCCTCAAGTATTTGTTAAATACTTAACTGGAATTAATTTAATCATGCCTTATTTAGATCTTACTTATACACTATGTTGGCTTCCTGGGCTGATATTGACTTTTTTCGGTTATTACTGGATTGTTGGCCCAATGACACTTCTTGTTTTACCTTTAACCCTAATCAGTTATAGTATTCTTTATTTTTATCAAAGAAATTTTGTATTTAAACCTTTAAATCTTAGAATTAGAAAAAACTTTATAGGCTTTATTTTCTTTATTCTTGGCTATCAAATGATTATGTCACCTATCTCTGTGTATGGTTATATACAAGAATTTTTTAAATTTAAAAGAAACTGGAAGTAAGAGAGTTATCGAAGAATGAACCATTAGCTTAGGGTGTATTAGTTCAGCAAGCTAAAGTAGCAGTCAAATATTTGTATTCCCGTCTACATAAAATTTTAATAGAACGTAACGAGTTTCTGTATAGTAATTTGTTCAAATCTATCTTATCTGTATGTAAACGTATGACTGATTTAAATTACACCAAGCAAGATGCAATAAAAATCTCTGCTAAAAAATTTAAGGTAACTCAAAAAGAAATTAAAAAATATGTAGATTTACTTGGTATAGAAAGTAAGCGGTATATTGAATCTAAGAAAACTTTTTTAACAAAAGAAGATAGGATTAACATACGAGCGCATAAACAACGATTAGAAGCTAATGATTAGTTATTTGGATAACACGATTGCAAACATAAACGAAAACAAATGAAACATCAATATTTTTCCAAATATTCTAGAGTAGCCGGACTCACTCAAAATTATCATTACACAAGCTCCGTCACTTTCTACTGACCTAGTTAAAAAGCAAGGAATCGACGACATGTTTATTTAGCCATATTAAGCAGAAAGTCTCTTCAGGCATTTTCAAAATTGGCTGGGAAACAATGGTTCAAGCTATGCTGTCCTTCATTTTTAGTATCTTTCCTATTGGAATTGTCTTCTTAATTATGGGTGCCTCAAATTGAATTTTGATGTATTTCCAATAAATCTCGTTCTATTGATAAGTCCCGTAGTATTAATAAATCTGTTTGGAAAGCTATCATCACCTTTATTAATTCCGAGTATTCATTTACTTGTTACATTAGGGCTTGGTATCTTCCTATATCAGCGTAATCGATTAGAGAAGAATGGCAAAGTTATTATGTTTCCAGCGTTAGAGCCTGTTTTTTATGAAGGGGCTATTCTGTGCTTTGCCTTGCTTGGTGGTCTTTTTTCCTCAACTGTCATTGAGAGGGATTTATTCACGTATTATGCAGGATTTATTACTCTAGGGATTTTAGCAGCGATTGGATCTTACTATTTACGTAGGGCACGCATTCGTATGTAGTTTACATGTAAAAGGATAGCCTTGTTGTCATAAGCTAGATTGGAATGGGTATACCACTGTTTGGCTTTGCAACAAGGTTATTTTTTTAAAACGACTAAAACATGGATTTGACCCAGCAATTTTACTTTTATGACAAGAGGGGATCGGCAAAGCATGACTTATTGATTATAAAAAACAGCCTTTTCTTATACACACATATAAGAAAAGGCTGTTTGAAGTTCTATTCATGTAAATTAGGTTCAGTCTCTCCTAACTGACTATTAACATACCGAGCTGCTACGAATAAAAAATCCGATAAACGGTTCAAATATTTAATAGCAATTGGGTTAATTGGTTCTGTCTCCATAAGCTCGGTAGCTCCGCGTTCAGCACGTCTCACTACCGTACGAGCTACGTGAAGAGCAGCACCCGCAGGATTTCCACCTGGCAAAACAAAATTAGTCAGTGGAAGCAGCTTCGCATCTAACTGATCGATTTGCTTTTCTAAATAATCTACGTCCTCATCGACGATAGGCCAACCAACCTTTTTCCCTTCAGGTGTAGCCAGCTCTGCTCCAATATGAAATAACTTGGTTTGGATCAGGTGAAACGTCTCTAACAATTCAGCCCATTTGCGCTCTTTAGGTAAAAAAGATACTGCTGCCCCAACATGCGAGTTAGCCTCATCGCACGTTCCATATACTTCTACTCGTGGTGCATGCTTAGGTACACGTACGCCATAAACTAAAGATGTTTGACCTTTGTCTCCTGTTTTTGTATAAATCTTCATGTCATACCCACCTTTTCTTCGTTTTTATAAGCAACGTAAAAATTTACGCTGGGCTAGCGACTATAATGAATTCTGTACTGGTTGCATCAAATGGAGCTTTTGCAAAACTACCGTAGCGTTCCAAAACTTTGAACCCAGCTAAACGCAATAAGTGATGCAATTCTGCCGGGAAGACGTAACGTAATGTAAAACGCCCAGTCACACGCTCCTGCATTTTTCCATTTTTATCAAGACGTTCATAGCTACGTGTCACTTCTGCTAATTGTTGAAAATAATCATAACGAGTAAAATCATACATCGCAACTTCCTGTCCGTCCTGCAACGGATACATGCCTCGCAATGTCAATTTTTCGCTCTCTTCATAGAGATGTTTGATATGCGGCACAAAGACATTAAAGACCAGCTTGCCATCAGGCTGAAGATGCTCTCGTATGCAGCGCAACGCCTTCAACTGTTCCTGAATATGAAGCAAATGTAAAAACGAGCGATAGGGAATCATGATTAATCCAAACTTTTTCCCTAAAGAGAATTGACGCATATCCCCTTGAATAAAAGACAAATGCTCGATTCCACCAGCTTCTTCTGCCTTTGTTACTGCTTTTGCCAACATTTCCTGAGAAATTTCAAGCCCTGTCATATGGATGCCCGCCTTAGCAAGTGGAATTGTTACTCGTCCAGTTCCACATCCTAATTCTAGGACTTCCCCGTTTGCTGCTTTAGCATATTCTTCGTAAAAAGCCGAATCTCCTGCTAATCCTTGTTGTGTGAGATCATAATAGTCAGTCCAATGATACATATTCACCACTGACCCTCCTATATTACCAACTCGTCCGATAAAATATAAGCCATGATTAATTTAGCAGTATTATCAAAAGCAGATGAATGTGTACGCTCATGCGAATGGGATGCATCAACACCTGGTCCAATCAAGCCATGAACAATATCATATCCAGCTCGTAGTGCAGCACTAGCATCGGAACCATAATACGGGTAAATATCGACTTGATAATTAAGTCCATTTTCATCCGCCAATGCAACTAACTTCTTACGGAATCCATAATGATAAGGTCCAGAGGAATCCTTTGCGCAGATAGAAACACAATATTCATCAGTTGTTTGGCCCGTACCGATAGCTCCCATATCCACCGCCAAATACTCTACAGTATCTACTGGAATACTAGAGTTACCACCATAACCAATCTCCTCATTATTACTGATCAAAAAGTGGGTCGTGTACGGTAGTTCTAGCTTATCTTCCTGAACCGCTTTTATTATACCTAAAAGGATTGCTACGCTCGCTTTATCATCTAAATGGCGCGATTTCACGAATCCACTCTCCGTAACAGTTGTACGCGGATCAAAAGAGACAAAATCACCTACACTTATTCCAAGAGCCTTGACCTCTTGAGCATCCGTCACCTTTTCGTCCAATCTGACTTCCATTAAATCCTCAGTACGCTCTGCCTTGCCACTGTCGCGATATACGTGAACAGATGCTTTAGAGGTCAAAATCGTTCCTGTATAAATGCGTCCTGTAGCTGTTTCAATCTGGCAATGTTCACCTTCAATCGCATTCCATGCAAAGCCACCCACCATAGAAAGCTTTAGGCGACCATTACTTTTTATTTCTTTGACCATAGCACCAAGCGTATCCACATGAGCCGTTAGCAGACGATGCTTATCGTTGTTGCGTCCTGATAATGTAGCCAACAATGCCCCTTTATTAGTCCGCTCGACGTGCACGCCACTTTTACTCAATTCTTCAGATACCCAGGAAATTACTTGATTTGTGTTACCAGATGGGCTTGGAATCTGTGCTAATTTGACAAATGTATCAATCATATAAGACAAGGACAAATTCATCGTCTTCTTCCTCTCCTCTTGCTGTTTTTAGACTAGATGTTCTTTTATGTATGCTACTACTTGTTGCACATGATCCTTTACTTTCACTTTAGGGTATATCTGTGCAATTTTGCCTTCTGTATCTAAAATAAAAGTAGAACGCTCAATACCCATGTACTCTCGACCATACATTTTTTTGAGTACCCACACTCCATACGCTTCTGCGACACTATGGTCTTCATCCGCAATTAATGGGAACGGTAGCTCATGTTTTGCAATAAATTTATCATGGGATGTAACGCTGTCCGGACTTATCCCAAGCACGACTGTGTTAAGAGTGGCAAAATCACCATGGTAATCTCGAAAATCACATGCTTCCGTCGTGCATCCAGGTGTGGAGTCCTTTGGATAAAAATAAAGCACGACATTTTTGCCGCGATACTCTTCTAGGTTTATGGTTTGACCATTATTTGCAGGCTTTTTAAAAGCTGGTGCTACTTGACCTACTTCCAACATGAAAATCCCTTCTTTCCTTCATTTTTCTTATTGTAACAAAAGTTAGGTTTAGGAAAAAGAAAAGGGAGAAGATGCATTGCACTTTACTTAATAAAACATTACGATTACATAATAGTAAAAATTCCGACCTTTTCAAATAGAAAAAGAAGAACCTGGTGGTGGCTAACGTGATAAGAGAAGTATTTGAAATAACAGATCCTGAGGCACTTAAATCCTTCGCTGTGCCCGAAAGAGTTAAAATTTTACAGCTTTTTGAAGACCTAGAGCCTCGAACCGCAAAACAAATTGCTACTGAACTAGGGGAAAACGCAGCACGGCTGCATTACCATGTTAAAGAATTAGTAAAAGTTGGTCTGTTACAACAAGTAGATACCCGTGTAAAAGGCTCCATTATCGAAAAATATTATCAGCCAATAGCGAAAGTCATCAGGGCCAATCTGCACCTCGTCGTGGAAGAAAATGCTCAACAATTGAGCGAAATTATGTTTTCTCCTTTGCATGCGACTGAACAGGAGCTTCTTTATACCATGAATCATCTAGCTGCATCTGATATTGATAAACGAAAGGATTATCAGGACACCTTTGCATATAACTTTGGGAATTTACATTTGACTAAAGAGGAACGTAATCAACTTTTTAGTGAAATGAAGGATCTCTACCAGCGATTTAAAGACAACAAGCCATCAGCCGATCGACTAAACTTCCATTACCTAAATCTACTCTTCCCAACTTCACCACGCCAAGATGATCCAGATAATGCTGAATTCGTAGACGATGATGAGTAAGTAACCATAGTTACTCAAAAAGGAGTGGTTGTGTATGCATAGTTCCGAAGCCTATACCGTACTGTTTGATTTTGACGGAACAATAGCTGATACATTACCAGCTATTTTTACGGCCATGCGTCATACCTTTTATACGTTTCTACAAGAGGAGTATTCTGACCAACAGATTATTGAATTATTCGGACCACCGGAAGCGGGAATTATCGAAAATAAAATTCCACCGGAGAAATGTGATGACGCCCTTCAGTGTTTTTACGAGAAATATGTAGATGAGCACCGTGAGCTAGTAACCCCTGCACCTCTGCTTACCATGCTAGAAACATTTCAACAAGCAGGTATTCAAATGGGAATTATTACGGGGAAAGGTAGAAGAAGTGCTGATCTGTCTCTCGAAGCGTTAGATCTAACTCATTATTTTCCAATCGTCATAGCAGGTGATGAAGTATCAAAGCATAAGCCTCATCCTGAAGGTATTCTTCATGCAATGAAACAACTCCAAGCTTACCCGGAAAATACTCTCTATGTAGGAGATAGCCAAGCGGATATCACAGCGGCTAGAGCTGCCGGTATTTATGCGGTTGGTGTGAATTGGTTCCCTGCATCGCAAAGCAATGGGATTTTTGATCCCTCTCCTGATGTATTGTTTACAGAACCCTCGATGATGATGGAGTGGTTGTTAAAAAGATGGAATATAGACAGTAAATAATGCAAAGAAAAAAGAGGCTTCCCTCTATATTAATGGGAAACCTCTTTTTTCTTTGCATTTTATTCATAAATCGTACTAGTTTACGAAATAACTGGTTTACTTGACGAAACGGGCTTGGTAACTATCAATCCAAGTCGCGCGGACATTTTTATAAATACCGGGTATGCAATAAGCGACAGCAGGACACCTTTGATAATATTAAAAGGTACAATTCCAAGTAAGATCATACTCCATAAGCTTTCCATATGGAACATTTGTAGTAATTGCTCCATCGAGATAGAGTAGAGCACAGCATAGAACGGCAATAATACAAAGTAGTTAGCCATAGCCATAATCACTGTCATAACAAGCGTACCTGCTGACAAACCTAAAAGAAAACCGACTTTATTTTTACATAATCGCTGTGTATAAACAGCCAAAAACACAAAGCTTCCGCCTGCAAGCGTATTAGCAATTTCTCCAATGATAAAGCCATCTGTGTTTTTTAACAGAAGATGCAATCCATTCTTTAAAACTTCAATCAATACTCCCGCTGCTGGTCCAAAGACAAGCCCACCAATAATGGCTGGTACAGTACTGAAATCAAGCTTTAAAAAAGTCGGCATCAACGGTACATGAAACTCTAGATAGTACAGCAAAAACGCAATAGCCGAAAGCATAGGTATCGTGACTAGCTTTTTCAGACGTTCTCTTTGAATCGTGTGACTTGTTTTTCCTTGCATGTTGACCATCCTCTCTTTTCTTTCTCCTTCTTGAGAGATGGCAACAGCAATCCGCAACCGCGTGTTATCTTTCGCTCCAAAACCAAGCAAGCATACGACGACTGTTCCGCTCTTAGAAAAGCATAAAAAAACCCCTAAAAAAGCATCATGCTTCTTCAGGGGCATACTGACGATTTTTACCATAATCCAGAGGGTATAGGGAAATAAAGGGCTGTTTATCGAGCAGTCCCCTCCCTCAGCCGACACAGCGAAATAAGCACGTGTGCATCGTACTGTCGTCATCCTTCTCCCATCCAGACTGTACTGTCGGCTCCGGATTCTCACCAGATCCTGCACACTCCTGCCTTATATAGCAAAAGTGGCTCGCGGGCTAACGCTCGATATGCGCATCACCGCCGGTCGGGAATTTCACCCTGCCCCGAAGGAATGTGAAATTTTTCTCACGAAACTATTATACCCTTAATTTCAATGTCTGACAATATCAATTTATTATGCTATTTCCTCACGAACCTGCACCGCTATATTTTTTAACACCTTGATTCCAGATCAAAATCCCTAAGGTAAAAAAGACAATTCCCATCACAGGGGTTAACATTGTGTACCCATATAAAGCTTCTTTTTTCAAAAAATAAGCGGAAGGATAGAAACCTACAAATGCAAATGGCAAAATCCATTTCAACAAAATTGCAATTGCATTGTTGTAAATATCTACTGGGTAACGCCCATAGTTTTGAATATTCCAGATCATAGGAGCGATTCCCGTGCGTGAGTCACTATAAAAACTGACAGACGCTATTGCAGTATAAACACCACCATAGATCAAGGTACTACTCAATACTAACAGGATAAAGATAATGGGATCATACCAGGAGATTGTAAGCTGAAGCTTCCATCCCGCGTACAGCATAATTAACAACCCCGTTAGTACTCCAAATATACGATCTGGTGAAATGGATTCCAGTGAAATTTGCGCTAAATGATTGACTGGTCGCGTCAAGATACGATCCATCTCTCCTTTGATAATATAGCGCTCATTAAAATCCCAAAAGCCAAAAAACATTGTAAACAGAGCATATGGTACTAGAAAGTATCCATAAATAAAAATAATCTCGTACATAGTCCAGCCCTGTAAGGTCGGGACATGCGTGAATACAACTAGGATGAATACCAGATTTAACAGTTCACTTACGATATTAGACAGCAATTCAGTGATGAAATTGGCCCGATACGACAGTTTTACTTTAAAATACTGGCTGAGATAATCTTGAAACAAACGTATAACTTGCCCCATCTGGCTATCCTCCTTGCACGACCAAATTTCGTTTTGCACGTTGCCACAACAGAATAATCGGTATAAACAATAAAGCGATCCAAATAACCTGTGTGCCAATTGCTATCCAGGCTTTATCACCATGGAGTGCTCCTGTAAAAATCATACTAGGTGTAAAATTGATGGCCTGAAACGGCAGATATTGTAATATCGTTTGGGTTACCCCTGGAAAGAAACTAATCGGAATGACTACACCTGACAGCAAATCTACAACCATGCGTTTTGCCATAATCATCCCTTCATTTCTCATGAAGAAAAACGTTAGTAAGCCTGTGAGTAAATTGATTTGCGTATTTACGACAAAACCAAGTAGCAAGCTTACACTGTACATCCCCCATATTTGCCCACTATGCGGAAATTCGAAAGGAATAAACAATCGCACGATGAGAAGCCCCGGAAAAGCAAAAAACACAAGGCGAAAAATCCCTTCTCCCAATGCTTGTGCTGTTTTTACTGACAGGTAATTATAGGGACGAATAAGCTCGGTAGCTACTTTTCCTTCTCTAACGTCCTGTCCTATTTCTTGGTCTATATTGTTAAAGTAGAATGCACGAGACATCCAAGCAATCGCGACATAAGAAGTCATTTGAACCAAAGACATCCCAACTAGATTGCTCTGCCCAGAATAGATTGCTCCCCATAAGAAGTAATAAGCTCCGATATTAATCGCATAAATTATAATCCCGCTGTAATAATTTACCCGGTAAGCAAGCATGGTCAGAAAGCGAATTCGTATCAACTCTTGATAAAGTTTCCACATGCTAGAATCCCCCGCCTGTCGTCGAGTAGATGTTGCGTACAATCTCTTCCGTAGAAGTTTCTTTGATCGTTACATCTGTTAGTTCAAAGCTAGCCATCACTTGAGTCAAAATCGCTGGCAACTTTTCATGTTGAAAAGACACAGACAGGGAGTACGCATTGATGCCCTCAATACTACATTCAAACCCAGATAATGCAGCACGCAGATTCTCTGCTGTCATTTTTTGTTTAAATTGGAATACTACTTCTGTCTTATTCCCCCAGCGCTCCTTCAAATCGGTTAAGAGTCCGTCAAAAATCAACTTGCCACTATCCATAACCAACACTCGTTTACATAGCGCCTCAATATCAGATACATCGTGGGTAGTAAGCAAGACGGTTGTATTTTCCGTTTCATTTAGACTTTTTAGGAAGTCACGAATCTTTTGTTTAACCAGTACATCTAAGCCTACTGTTGGCTCATCGAGAAACAACAGCTTAGGCTTATGGATAAGAGCAGCAGCGATTTCACAGCGCATTCGCTGTCCAAGACTTAATTTACGCACAGGTTGCTGGATGAACGAGCCCATATCCAATTCTTCTATTAAACGATCCTGCCATGCTTGCCCAGCTTCCTCATCCACTTTATAGACACGGCGCAATAGACGAAACGACTCTAATGGGGACAAGTCCCACCACAATTGTGAACGTTGTCCAAATACAACCCCGATGGATTCAACATATTTTTCTCGATTCTGATACGGATGATAGCCATTAATTAAAATCTCTCCGTTAGAAGGAGTCAAAATGCCCGTTAGCATTTTTATAGTCGTTGATTTTCCGGCTCCGTTTTCACCGATTAAAGCAAACATTTCACCTGCTTGTACCTCAAAGCTAAGCTCATCAACAGCCCGTACTGTTTTATATTCTCGTTGAAAAAGATCGCGAAAAGCACCAGACAAGCCATTGCGAGCTTGGTGAATGCGAAATACTTTCTCTAATTGCGTTACGTTTATCATATTTCTCGCGTTCCTTCCTCTCCAGCATTATGGTGTAACTACCACGATAGATAGTGTATATGAGCGAATGATAACTTGCAAAAAGAAACTTGCCCCAAATACACTTGGTATCCTATGTTATGATAAAAGGACCGAAAAAGGAGTGAAAGAATTCATGAATCGTGAACAATCAACTAAACTGTATGAACAAGCGTATGGTGTCATTGTAGGGGGCGTAAACAGTCCTTCCCGTTCGTTTAAAGCCGTTGGTGGCGGTTCTCCTGTCGTCATGACCAAAGCACAAGGAGCTTATTTCTGGGACGCAGATGGCAATAAATACATAGATTATCTGGCAGCATACGGTCCCATCATTACTGGACATGCTCATCCACACGTTACAAAAGCAATCGTGGATGCTGCTCAAAATGGCACACTGTATGGTACACCTACCCCTTGGGAGATTACCTTCGCTGAAATGATTCGGGAAGCGATTCCTTCGATGGAACGTATTCGTTTCAATAACTCAGGTACAGAATCTGTTATGACATGCATTCGTGTGGCTCGCGCTTACACCAATCGAACAAAAATCATTAAATTCGCTGGCTGCTATCACGGACATTCTGATTTAGTATTAGTAGCCGCTGGTTCTGGCCCATCAACACTAGGTATTCCAGATAGCGCTGGTATTCCACAAAGTATTGCTAATGAGGTTATCACCGTTCCATTTAATAATGTGGACGCCTATAAAGAAGCGCTAGAAAAATGGGGACATGAAATTGCCGCTGTTTTAGTTGAACCTATCGTTGGTAACTTTGGTATCGTGATGCCGCAAGAAGGCTTCCTACAAGAAGTCAATCGCCTGACTCACGAGGCTGGAGCCTTGGTCGTATATGACGAAGTAATCACCGCTTTCCGCTTCTGCTATGGTGGAGCACAGAACCTACTTGGAGTTGAGCCTGACTTGACTGCCCTAGGTAAAATTATTGGTGGAGGTTTGCCAATTGGCGCATATGGCGGTCGCCGTGAAATCATGGAGCAAGTAGCACCCCTTGGACCTGCTTACCAAGCTGGTACACATGCCGGAAACCCTGCCTCCATTAAAGCAGGTATCGCATGCTTAGAAGTGCTCAAAGAAACCGGTGTATATGAAGAACTAGATCGTTTAGGTATGCTACTAGAAGCTGGCATCAGTCAAGCTGCAGAAAACCACGGTGTAACCGTTCGCATTAATCGCGTAAAAGGTGCTTTAGCTGTTTACTTTACCGATGTCACCGTTACAGATTATGATGGAGCCCAAAGTGCTGATGGAGAACAGTTTGCCCAATTCTTCCGTTTGTTATTGGACGAAGGAATTTGCCTGGCTCCTTCTAAATATGAAGCTTGGTTTATCACAACAGCCCATAACGAGGCAGATATTAAACAGACAATAGAAGCAGTAGACCGTTGCTTTGCTAAAATGGCACAGAAATAAACAATGAATGAAAAGACCCCCATTCATATTAATGATATGGGGTCTTTCCCATTTTACATATGGAAAAAAACGATCGGACAAACTTCTGGCTTTAGGGGAAAACTAAGTCTGTCTTCACCCAAAAAGCGTAATACAGGAGGGGTAGTCAATGTCCAGAGGCAAAAATGACTTTCCGCAAGCACCCGAACAAACCTTCACTGATCCCAAAATGAGTGCAAAACCATTAGAATTTCTAAGCTTCCAGAATCCACGTAAAACAGAGCATCACAAAACACAGGAACATAAAACAGAAAATCGAGACCATTAATCGAAACAGCCCCCATTACAGGGGGTTTTTTGTATAAATTATACAATTTTATACCAAAATATTGCTTAATAATTCCTTAAACACACAAATATCAGAAAAAAAATTGCATAAAAACGCTTACATTTGTATAATTAATTGTTTTGTTATTGTTTTGCTTGCCCCTTTCATGTTATTCTCAATGGTAAATAACGATATGCTTCCCCTGTTTGCTATATTGAACATCCACATTGAGGTCTACTCCTCTATAAAAGGATTTATACTCAACTGTCTTAGAAGAACTAAGGAGGTGGAGGTCAGGCCTACTGACCGTTACTATGCAAAAGAGAAATGAAAAGCATACACACACCGAAAACTTTCGGAATTATCACACAACAGAGCATGATAGCTGCGGAATTATCTGTATCATTGAAAAAAAAGGAACACCTACAAGAAAAAATGTAGATGAAACAATTCGTACCCTCGTACAAATGGAGCATCGCTCTGGATTTATTGATGGAGAAGGTGACGGATGTGGTGTATTAACTGATATCCCACGCTATATCTGGGAAAAACATTTGGAAAACTCAATCTTTGAAAGCGACTTGGCTTATGATCCTTCCTTTGCTGTTGCTCATATTTTCGTTCCACGCAAAGGACATGAAGTAGAAAAAGTCCAAGAAGGTATTGGCTTGCTTATTAAAAAGCATGGCTTAACTATTTTAGCTGAACGTGAAAATCAAGTTCATTCAGACGTTCTAGGAAAAAACGGAAGACAGGATGAACCACTTTTTTGGCAAATTGCTCTAATGCCGAATCAAGCCACCCAAACAACTTCACTATCGCCTGAACAATACGTCAAATTATTGTTTGAACTGCACGTCGAAATTGAAGATACCTATCATGTACATGTTGCTTCCCTCAGTAATCGCACCGTTTCTTATAAATTGATGGGCGCAGCGAACATCTTACCCCGCTATTTCGTAGATTTAGCTGATCCATCCTTCGCCTCCACTGTTACAATCGGTCATAATCGCTACTCAACTAACACATTGTCTAATTTTTTCCGAGTTCAGCCCTTTTCTTTACTAGGACATAATGGCGAAATTAATACCATTAGTAAACTAGAAGAAGAAGCTCGCATGCTACAAGTGCCGTTAGTCGAAGGCGGTAGCGACTCTCAAAATCTAAATCGTACTATTGAAACCTTTATTCATCGCTACGGATTAACTCTGTTTGAATCCTTAGAGGTAATTTTTCCACCTATCCACAATGAAATCAAATTGTTATCTCATGATTTACAGGATTTATACACTTACTTACGACAGGCTTGGGGCCACTTTGCTCAGGGTCCCGCGGGAATTGTTTCTCGTTACGCCGATCAATGCGTATTTAGCGTGGACTCCTTGGGATTGCGCCCCGTCTGGATGGTAGAAAGTGAAGAATCACTTTATTTCTCCTCCGAACAAGGCATTATTCCTGTGTCAGAAATGGTTAGTGAACCAAAATCATTAGCACCTGGTGAGAAAATTGGTGTTCAGCTAAGCCCGCAGGGTATCACAATTTTTAGTCACTCAGAGTTACGAGAGCTTGTTAAAGGTAGCTTTCAGACAAAAATTTCCTGTCACCACTTCCGCCAGCATTTACATTACGCCTATAAAAGTGAAATGGTTGCCCCTTCTTATGATTATGAAGCGCCTACAGCTCAAACATTCAGTGCGTTTGGCTGGGATCGAGAGCAAATTCAACTTATTGAGCAAATGGCTTCTAATGGCGCAGAGCCGATTCGCTCCCTTGGCTATGACGGACCACTTGCGGCCCTCTCCAAAGAACGCCAGAATATCAGCGATTATATTAAAGAGAGCGTGGCAGTCGTAACCAATCCGGCAATTGATAGAGATCGTGAAATTGAGCATTTTTCAACACGTGTGGTTTTAGGAAAACGCACATTTCTATCCCAGAAAGATACCACACCACATACTCGCATGGAGATCGCTTCGCCGCTACTAGTAGAGGGACAATCGTTTCAAGAGCTTGCATCTCCTCAGGGAATGATGACTTTGGAACAAATTATTTCTAGCTTCCATAAAAATCCGCATAGTGTAGTCGTCCTGCCCATCGTATTTCGAGAAGCAGAACGTCTGCTAGAAGCCCTGGATCGTCTTGCCCAAGAAGCCTGTCAAGCTGTGGAAAAAGGTGCCTCCTTACTGATTCTCGATGACTCAATGGTGCATATTGAAAATCAATATTTTATTGATCCTTTACTCGTAACAGCTCACATTGACAGAGCGCTCAAACAAACTGAATCTTCCAGTAAGAACCTGCGAAGACAAGTAAGCATCATCGTTCGCTCCGGTGCTATTCGTTCCTTGCATGACATCGCTCTTCTACTGGGAAGCGGTGCAGAGGCGGTGGCTCCACACGTATTGTTTGCCACTGTATATGCAAAGGGCGGAACAACAGCTGTTCATAATCTATTTACAGCTTTAACGAAAGGCTTAGAAAAAGTAACATCAACGATCGGTATTCACGAACTACGTGGCTATGGACGCCTCTTTTCTGCAATAGGTATCAGTACAGAAGTGGCTAGTATCCTCCAAATCCCAACCTTCTGTGGCTCAGATAAAGCTGGCTTGTCACTTGACCAGTTAGAAGCAGAAAGCCGTCAACGCTACGAATTATATAGAGATGAAAAATCTCGTGAAGCACGAACCTTCCATCTATTTCCACGTTTATGGAAAGCAATAGGGCAAATTGCCAGTGCTGAAATACCTTATGCAGATTACGCATTAAAATTAGAAGAAAACGAACAGGCAAATCCGATTTCCATCCGTCACTTAACTGATATTGCTTATGAAAAAAGTAGCAATCAGCAAGAGGACGCTCAAATCGAACCCGATCAAGTAGACAACAGCGTAGGGGAGCATTCATTACCGTTTATGATTTCTTCTATGTCATTTGGTTCACAGAATGAAACAGCCTTCCGTGCCTATGCAGAAGCAGCTGATCGACTAAATATGATTTCCATGAACGGTGAAGGTGGAGAGATTAAAGATATGCTGGGTAAATACCCACGCACCCGCGGTCAACAGATTGCATCAGGACGATTTGGCGTAAACGTTGAATTAGCTAATTCTTCAAACTTATTGGAAATCAAGATTGGTCAAGGGGCCAAACCAGGTGAAGGTGGGCATTTACCCGGCTCTAAAGTTACAGAAAAAATTGCTGCTGCCCGTAATGCTACCGTAGGTTCCGATCTAATCTCACCTTCCAACAACCATGACATTTACTCCATTGAAGACTTGGCTCAGATGATTACAGAATTAAAAACAGCCAATCATCAAGCAAAAGTATGCGTAAAGGTGCCTATCGTACCAAATATCGGGACCATTGCTGTTGGAATAGCCAAAGCTGGTGCTGATTACATTACGTTGTCAGGGTTTGATGGAGGTACAGGAGCTGCCCGTGTGCATGCCCTACAACACGTTGGACTTCCTGCTGAGATTGGTGTAAAGGCAGCTCATAATGCCTTACTGGAGGCTGGCCTACGCAATCAGGTGGAGCTATGGGCAGATGGTGGCGTCAAAAGCGCACTGGATGTAGCTAAATTAATGATGCTAGGGGCTAATCGCATTGGCTTTGCTACATTAGCTATGATTGCTGTCGGGTGTACCACCTGCCGTGGCTGTCATTTAGATACCTGTCACGTTGGGATAGCCACTCAAATTGACAATATGGAGGAGGCACATGAAAAAGGCTTACGCCGTTTTGTCCCACGTCAATTTGATTTAGCGGTAGCTGGTCTTACTAATCTGTTCACTCAATTTGGTCAGGAATTACAACGAATTACTGCTACACTTGGATTGACCCATTCGCAGGACTTAGTTGGTCGATCCGATTTGTTAGTGCAAGCACGTGGTTTTAACCAAATGGATTTGGATTCACTGCTTTCTGTACATCCATTGTTTACTACCAAACAATATCGTGAAGCTATTTATGAATCCACAGCGGCTAAGGTATTGGTAGCAGCAGGAATAACAGAAAAAACAGAACAAATTCATGAAAAAGATCACTATTTCAGCCAAGATCAACCCATTCAGCAAAATTTCTCAGCCATTTTATCAGGAGAACGAGTATTGGGAAGTCGTTGGTCAGGGGCACGTGTGAAACCTTATTTGGACGGAAGCTATGTGTCCTTTCCAGAAGTCTCTTTGCACCTTGATCACGGCAGTGTTCCAGGAAATGGTCTTGCAGCTTACAATGCGGAGGGTGTGAGAATACGAGTACAAGGCGGGGCACAAGATGGTGTAGGTAAAACAAGCTTTGGAGGCGTCGTCTCCATACTCAAATCTAAAGGAGCACACGGGCAATATATAAATGGGTCTGTTGGTAAAAGCTTTTGCTATGGGGCACAAAAAGGGCTATTTATCGTGCAAGGGAATGCTGATTCTCGTGCCTGTATCCGACTTTCCGGTGCGGACGTTGTATTTGGCGGTGGTATTACAGAACCTCTTCAGGATCAATTAGGAGGTTTGGGTGCCCGCGCCAATCTAAAAGGTTTCGCTTTTGAATACATGACAAATGGTCGGGCAATCGTATTGGGTGATCCAGGTCCATGGATTTGTGCCGGAATGACAGGTGGTACCGTATATGTTCGACTACAACCAGAACTAGGCTTTGATGAAGATGCCTTGAAACGTCGTATCGCCAAAGGAGCCAAAGTATTTATTTACAAGCTTGATTCCAAAGGCATCTCTGATGTATCTGAGCTACTAGGAAAATATAAAGAAGAGCTATCGGCTACTGAACAATATGAGGAAGCAGGGCTCATTCAAAAATTATTGGAACATCCAGAAGCACACTTTGTACAAATTACTCCTAAAAAAGAGCAAGCTGATCCATCTGTATCAACTGAATAACAAAAGAAGTGAAGCAGGCCCCGTCGTGGGCTTGTTTTTTCTTTGATCTCTTTTTGTGGTACTATCAAAATAAATGAAACTTTTTTTAATTTAATTCGTATCTAAATTAACTGGCAAGACTATGCTAACGAGCTACAATCTATTTCTTTTCATGTAAAGATGTATTTTTGTGTCTTCTCACCATTTTTAGTGCACAATGAGCATAGGATGAGAAAAGGACAAGAATAATCATCATAGATAGGAGTGATATTATATGTTTTTTACCCCATGGACGCTGTTAATTTTCGCGGCATTCGGTCTAACA
Source organism: Brevibacillus laterosporus DSM 25 (assembly GCF_002706795.1). NCBI lineage: Bacteria > Bacillati > Bacillota > Bacilli > Caryophanales > Paenibacillaceae > Brevibacillus > Brevibacillus laterosporus. The sequence continues at coordinate 2,884,260 of NZ_CP017705.1, read as the reverse complement.
ATGTGGGCACAGTTCCGTGTTAAGGGAACGTTTAGCAAATACTCGGAGGTACCTGTCTCCTCTGGAATGACCGGAGCTGAAGCAGCTAGACATTTACTGGATTCTAACGGTTTATCGCATGTTCCAGTCGAACATATACCAGGTACTCTTACCGACCACTACGACCCGATGTCTAAAACTGTTCGCTTATCAGATCCTGTGTATTTTAGCGATTCCATCTCAGCGGTATCTGTAGCCTGTCATGAGGTAGGTCACGCGATTCAGCACAAGGTTGATTATCCAATGTTAGTTGCTAGACATCGCATTTTCCCATTAGTTAACCTTACCTCTGGGATAGCCCCTTTCTTGTTGTTAGGTGGTCTCTTCCTTAAAATTAGTGGTCTCTTCCTACTTGGGATCATTGCTTTTAGCGTAGCCGTTCTATTTCAAGTCATCACATTGCCAGTCGAATTTAATGCTAGTAGCCGCGCTAAAGATTTAATGATTAAAATGGGCTATATCCGCAATTCAGAAGAGCGTGAAGTTAAGGCCGTACTTGGTGCCGCAGCTCTTACTTATGTAGCGGCAGCTCTCATGTCTGTGCTACAGTTGCTAGAGTATATCTGGTTGTTTAAACGAGATAGTGACGACTAACTTTTACTTCCATTCACAAAAAAAGGCGTCCCATCAGGGGCGCCTTTCATTTGTTTTTGATGCAAATTACTCCTTCACACCGGGAATTGTATCAAGCTTCCATACGCCATCCTCTTGTTTAATACGTACAGAATAGACTTTAAAATCAACTTGATCGCCTTCTCCGATAGGAACTTTAATCTCATACTCTCTGCCATTTTGGTTTTCTGTAATCATTTCTGCCTGTCCACTACCCCATTGAAGCACACTACTTTTATCAATGCTTGGTTGAGCCAGCTTTCCATCTTTTTCAATCAGCTTGAGATTGTTCACTACTTTATCGCTTGCTGTTTTTGTATAGACATTCTCCAGATATTTCATCAGCTTTTCTTTTGTATCTATATCGCTTCCTACAAAGCGATAGTCTTTACCCTCATGAGTGAAGCTCTTACTTTTATCTGGCTCTATTTTTCCACCGTTCAATACATACGCATAAGCGTCTGCTCCCTCTGCGGCCAAAGCGACAGCTTCCTTTTCATCCATATTGATATGCTTACTTCCAGCTGGTTTTGTAATTTCAGTAGCTGGTTGAGCAGTTTCTGTCGTTGGAGTTGTAGGCTTCTGGTCTGGCTGATTGCCGGTACAACCTGCCAATGCTACAACCAAAGCTGATAAAAGCAGAAAGCCTGTCCATTTTTTCATATTGTTTCACTCCTTTTTCAGTATGACGACAAAACGTAGTGGCACGTTACGCCTATTCACTCGACACTGCTTGAAAACCATGTCGAACCACATACAAGAACCATAAAAAATTTATAAAGAGGAGGATGCTCGTCATTAAGAATACACCGTTTAATCCTACATATCCAGCTAGAAATCCACCTGTCATCGGTCCAAGCATATTGCCAAGACATAGAAAGCTATTATTATAGCCAAATACTCGACTAACCATATGACTTGGAGTAGCTTTTCGTAACAATGAATTAACAGCCGGTAATAGTCCGCCTACACATAATCCCGCCATGAAACGCAAAATAAGTAGCTGCCAAAGCGTTTGCACCATCGCCGTTGGAATATAGACAATAGCAGAGGCAAGTAAACAGCCAAGCAATACTTTATGCGAACCAATTCTATCCCCCAATTTTCCTAATTGAGGAGAAGCTAGAACATTAGCTATCCCTGTCATAGCTGTAACCAATCCTGCAAAAAAGGCTACTCTCTCGCCACTTCCAATTAGCTCTTTAACAAAGATCGGTAAGATTGGAACAATCCCATTTAACGCAAATTGAACAATTACGGTCACGCCAAACAGAACCGGTAACGTTTTGCTTGCAAACACCATTTTAAAATCATCCCGCAAACTTGTCTGTTCTGTTTTTGGCAAAGGTGTAAAGTCTTCCTTGACGGTAAACGTGATGATGAGAGTTGCTATAAATAATAAACTACCCGTTACCATAAACACAGCACGGTACCCAACTAGATCAGCAAGCAAGCCTCCAAAGAAAGGCCCCATAATCGAACCAGATACAACACAGGATTGCAAAATACCCAAAGCCCATCCCGAACGCTCCTTAGGCACGCTGGAGGCTACTAAAGCATTGCTGGCAGGAATGATTCCACTAATCGTTCCGTTTAATAAACGCAGCAATAATAAATGCCATACATTTCCTGCCAGTCCGGTTAGCCCAATCGTAATTGACATTAAAAAACCAGAGCGGAGTATCATAATTTTACGCCCATATTTGTCTGCCAAATTCCCCCAAATAGGAGAAACTAATCCAGCCGTTAAAAAGTTAGCTCCAAATATGATCCCAGACCACAACGTTGCGTCATGAGTGTTCGTGATATGTAATTCTTCTTGAATAAAGAGCGGGAGAAATGGCATCACCATACTCATTCCTACCATAACGATAAACAAAGCACCACAGAGAACAAACAAATTGCGTTTCCAGGTCTCCATACCCTCACTCCTTATTTTAAGCCAGTGAAAAAGTCAGAGGCTGTTTTTCTAAGTTGGATGTTACCTGCTCATCCCATCGTGGAAATAGCTTCTTGATCTACGTTGCCAAAATCCTGTACGTTCCACAAAGCATGATAAACTCCTTGCTGTTGAAGAAGTTCTTCATGTTTCCCCATCTCCACAATTCGTCCATCCTTTAACACAACTATCTTGTCTGCATGCGTAATGGTAGACAGACGATGAGCCACAATAATAGTCGTTCTGCCCTTTGCCAAATGAGCTAAGGATTCTTGAATCATGTGCTCAGATTCCAAATCTAATGCGGAAGTGGCTTCATCTAAAATTAAAATAGCAGGGTCCTTTAAAAAGACGCGAGCAATAGCAATTCGTTGCTTCTGACCCCCTGAGAGCTTGACTCCTCTCTCACCCAATTCAGTATCGTAGCCCTCTGGTAACTCGCAAATAAAGTCATGTGCATTCGCGGCTTTGGCTGCTGCTAACATCTCTTCTTCTGTCGCTTGCGGATTCCCCATTGTAATATTCATTCTGGCTGACTCGCTAAACAAAATGTTATCCTGCATAACAATTCCAATTTGCTCACGTAAGCTGTTTTGAGTAACGTCCCGTACATCGATGCCATCAATAAGGATTCGTCCACCCGTCACATCCCAAAATCGCGGAATTAAACTAATAAGAGAAGACTTTCCACCTCCTGACATACCGACTAATGCTACCGTTTCACCAGGCTCAATCCGTAAATGTACGTCATGTAGAACAGGTTCATCTCCTTTGTTATAAGCAAATGTAACCTTTTCAAACTCTACACGCCCGCTAATCCTTTTTGTTTCAGGATTCACGGGCAACGTACAAGCTTCAGGCCGATCCACGATATCATATTGCTCATCAATAAATTCAAACATACGATCCATAGAAGCAATCGCCTGCGTCAATGTAGTCGATGAATTAACAACCCGTCTAAGTGGTGTATATAATCGCTCCAAATAAGCGTAAAAGGCCATGAGTGTTCCAATCGTTAACATACCTTGGATAACTTGATAACCGGCAAAGCCAATAACTAACAGCGGCGCAATATCAGTAATCGTATTAACCACAGAAAACGTATAGGCATTCCAACTAGTTTGCTCTAAAGCTTTATTTAGGAATCTTTGATTTTTCTTTTCAAATTGTTTAGCTTCATACTCTTCCAAAGCAAAACTACGAGTAACAGAAATTCCATTAACTCTCTCATGTAGATGCCCTTGTAATTCAGCTAGCTTCTGGGACCGGTCCCTCATTAATTGGCGCAATCTCTTATAAAAATACTTAATCGAGAATCCGTATAAAGGAAACACAACAATAGCAATCAAAGTTAGTTTTACATCCATAAATAACATAATGGAAAGCGTAATCACAATGGTCACCAAATCCAGCCAAATATTCATAAGACCTGTTTCAATAAAGCTTTTCGTCTGTTCTACATCATTCACAACTCGTGAAATAATTTCACCTACCTTATGATTGTTGTAAAATCGCATAGATAATTTCTGTAGGTGGCTAAATAATTGATTACGAATGTCGAATAGAACACGACTGGATATCCATTGGGCGTAATATTGGCGATAGTACTCTACAGGAGCTCGCACGATTGTAAACAGAAAAAAAGCAGCACACATTAACCAAAACAATTGATATAGCTTATCTTCCTTAGGCATTGTACCGGTAACCAAGGTATCTATCACATACTTGAGAATTAATGGCATTAATAATGGAATCCCAAATTTTACAATACCGATACCAATGGTTAAAATAATTTTCACTTTGTAAGGTCCCACATAACGTAAATATCTGCGTATGCTACTCATAGCACCCCTCCTGCTGTTAGTATGAAAGATGGATGCGCCGCTTTAATCCTCCGAAGCTAAGTCTCTGTGAACCGATTTTACACCAGATAGACGGTTATGTCTTGTTGTCAAGTATATGGTAACAGCCCATTTACCTCCAATAAATTCACGTTTCTTTTTCTTTTTAGCCGGTTTTCTCTGTTTTCTAACTATTGCAAGCGTATGGGATTTAAAAATACCCCTGTTATCGTTGGCAAATTTGCGCTTGACCGATAACAGGGGTGTGTGTCCATGACATATAATTGACTACTCTTCATCATTGTGTTTTAACAGTTGATAACGTTCATACCATCTTTGAACAAACCCACTCTGGAAAGGCCCACGTCTCGCTTTGATCCACTCCAAAACCTCATCCAACGCCAAGTGAACCCGTTCTTTTACATATGGAGGGTAATTCATTTGTGCGCTATGTAGTGCATATTCTTCTTCATCTAATACCGTATACGTCATATCTGGATAGACCTTCACATCCAGATCATAGTCAATGTAGCTAAGTAAATTTCCTTTTAAACTGAAAGGAGAACCGATGTTACAATAATAGTAAATCCCGTCATCACGGATCATGGCGAGTATATTAAACCATTGTCCCCGTCCAAATGTACAGATTGCAGGCTCTCTTGTACGCCATTCACGCCCATCAGACTCTGTGACTTTGACACGATCATTACCGGCTATCACCACTGCATCGCTTGTATGAATAAGCGTAGTGCGATCCCAAGTACGGTGTAAGGACTGATTATGTTTAAAACTTTCAATGCGTATAATGGAACCTGGTACTTGCGACGACATGACTCTCTCCTTTCTTCAATTCTGCATCTTTCAAAGAAATATTTCCTTTAGGAGGAAATCCTTTTAGAAAGCGTAATATACTGTTGCAACTCATATCCCATGGTTTGGTAAAAAGGTAGCACCCGTTCATTCGCCTGATTTACCATGATAAGAATTTGATTGACTCCACGTTGGTGAAAACGATTCTCTAGAGCTTCCACTAACTTACGGCCTATGCCCATTCCTTGGGAAGAAAGCGAAACGGCTAAACGATAAAAATAAGCACGAGTCCCATCTATCGTGCCGACAATAACGCCTACGACTTCTCCATCTTCCTCAGCAACCATAACCAAGTCGCTGTCCCAAGCTAATTGTTTAGCAAGAGAATCCATCGTTTCGGTATCAGTTCGATCTAATTCTGTTTCTTGCCAAATACGAGTAATTGCCGCATAATCGCCCAGACGAAACGTCCGAATAATCATAATAGGCGCCTCCCTTAGACGGCTTCATTTTTCTATTGTACACTACTAGGGAAAGTTTGTCCCCTTAAACACAACTAACATTGTAGCAGTTTTCTAACAGGAACTAAACCAGTAAAGAAATACCGCCATCAACAATAATCGTCTGTCCGCAAATCATTTTTGCTTGGTCTGATAACAAGAATATCGCCGCATTAGCCAAATCCTCTTCTTCTACCATACGACCTACTGGAGTGCGGTTAGCGGATGCTTCTAATAATTCTTCTCGGTTTGGGAAGTGCTTTAATGCGCCTGTATCGACAACGCCTCCAGACACAGCATTTACAGAGATATTATACGGAGCTAATTCTACAGCAAGATAACGAGTTAAAGCCTCTACAGCGGCCTTAGATACTCCCACAGTTGTGTAGTTTTCAATTACGCGTATGGAGCCCAAACTGGACAAGCTTACGATTTTACCACCATCATTTGTTTTTTGCATCAGTTTCGCTGCTTCTTGCGCACAGAATAATAAAGCTTTACTGTTAATTTCCATAGTCCAATCCCAGTGGCTCTCTTCAAGCTCCATTAAAGGTCGTAGGACACCAGAAGCTGCATTGTTTACAAGAATATCCAGACGGCCGAATACCTCATCAATCTCTTTAAACATTTCTTTGATTTTTGCAACATCTCCAACATTGGTTTTCACCAAATGAACGCGAACACCCTTCGCTTCCAATTCAGCTGCTGTTTCTCTTGCTGCTGTACGATTCCGTAGATAGTTAATGACTAAATCATAGCCTTGATCAGCTAATTGGTGTGCAATCGCCTTCCCAATACCTCTGGTTCCACCTGTAACTAACGCCACTTTCCCATTTCTACTCATATATTTCTTCCCTTCTTCCTAAAATGTTAAAAAAACATTTCATCTACCAGCTATTAACATCTGGTACTAATTGACTTCTATATTATACAAGCTATATCATCGCATCGCTACGTGAAAATGTGGATAAGGTGTAGCCCTCATTACCTAATTATTGCCATCTAATTAATAAGCCTTCAATGTTTTTATTTTTTTTTACAAATGATTAATATTATGCTTTACAAATTGAAAATAATGCCATACTATTAAGGAATAATACCAGTCATATGGAAAGGAGGTTCAGAAAATGATGTTTATGGGAATCTTTACACAATTAGTTGGCAACAATAGTGCTATGCATAATTTCATAACATCTTCTCTCCTCGCTTCCAGACAGGTGATGGTTGTTTAGCCATTCTTTATGCCTGATAAGTAGATCGTAGGAGAGGTATCTCTTGCGGTGCATATTTACTTTTACACGCTCAGACCGTGAGATACCCATATCTTACGGTCTTTTTATGTTCTTTTTTCATAGAAATTGAAAGGGGGTGACACAAGTCATGGTATTTCATTTTTTTATGTTTTCTGTTCAGATTAAACGCAACAAGCCGCCTGTTGAAAGGCAAACAGAACTTTACTTCCAGGAACAATGGATTAAAGAACGCGATGAAAAACGGTACATGTTAGACGCCCAAACGCCGTATATTATGTAAGTATTCTTACTTTGAATGGGAGGAATGTTGAGATGAGAAATGTTAAACGTAAACAACGTATGAAGTATGTAGGTGTAAAGGCGCTAGATGGGACCTGACTGGATGAACAAAAAATAAAAGGAGGATGTGCACTGTGCATATTCCAATGATCTTTTTTACCATTATTATTGAACGTAAAAAGAAATCACCGGAGAAAACATACCGAGATTATATCCAACATAAACGTATTGAAAAAATCCGTGAAGAAAACCAACAACGATGTATTGAGCACCATTATTTAATGAATCGATTCTAAAAAATCGGAATAAGCCTGTAAAAAGCCCCTCTTGTGAAGGGGCTTTCTCCGTTAACAATTTTCTTCCTTCGCTAATATTTCGGCAATGATCTTATTGTGTAATACGGGGAATGCATATTGTGCCATTTCCTCTGAGGTAACAAACACAGCATTCTCTTTTAGCGGCTCACCTGAAATGTGCTCCATTACATACACATCTACATTCCAATGCAAATGTGAGAAGGTATGTTGTACATTCATCAGATAATCTCCCAAATCTACCTCTAGTCCATACTCTTTTTCCAAGAAACGTAGCAATTGTTCCTCGTCATCCTTTGTCCCCGCATGCTCTATCATAGGAAATTCCCATAATCCTGCTAATAATCCCTGTTCAGGACGCTTTTGAATAAGGAATTGGGAGTCACGTTTTACTACCGCTGTTAGTAATTGAACGGGACGCGGTGGCTTTGCCTTCCCTTTGACGGGCAATGTATCCTGCACGCCTTCTTTTCGAGCTAAACAGTAATCAAAGACGGGACAGGTAAGGCATTGCGGATTTTTAGGCAGACAAACAAGTGCCCCTAATTCCATAATCGCTTGGTTAAAGTCACCCGCTCGTCCGATTGGAATTGTTTGTTTAACTAGCTGTTCCATTTTGGTCCGTGTAGCTGGTTTAGCAATATCATCATCCATCAGTAAAAGTCTGGAAAACACACGCATTACATTACCGTCCACCGCTGGTACAGGAACTTCATAAGCTATACTTAAAATGGCACCGGCTGTATATGGGCCTACACCCTTTAGCTTAGAAATTTCTTCAGGTGTGTCAGGAACCACTCCACCATACGAAACTGTAACCTCACGAGCTGCGGCTTGTAAGTTACGTGCTCGGGAATAATAACCTAGTCCTTCCCATGCTTTTAGAACCTGTTCCTCAGGAGCGGCAGCCAGCGCTTCCACTGTAGGGAATTTTTGCATAAAATTTTGATAGTAGGGTTTCACGGTTTCTACACGTGTCTGTTGTAGCATAATTTCTGAAACCCAGACACGATAAGGGTCTCGATTTATTCGCCATGGTAAATCTCGCTTTTGGGCATCATACCAATACAAGAGATCTTGAGCAAAATCAAACGCTTGAAATTCATCGGGCAGTGTATAAATAGTTGGTTGTTTTTTTCTTGTCATGCTTTTTCTTTGTTTCCCCTTTGTACTTTTCAGGTTACATCCATTTTTTATATTGCAATAGTGCAGAGATCATCTACTTCCATCTTGCCAAAAAAAACTGGTTTGAACAAGCGCCCTCCTACATTTGCCATACTGATGTATTGTTTTTGTTAGATGTAGAGAGAATGATACACAACGAAGTCACTGTCTGTGAATTGAATACTTTTTTCTAGAAAGGATTGAAGAATTACGTTAGTTGTGCCATAATTTTTCCACCATCCCCGTGCGAAAGGAGAAATCTTCTAATGGATACTGCCACGCATTTTGCCATCGGTTTTGGTTTAGCCGCCCTTGCTCATCTAGATCCTGTTGTAGCAAACAATCCGGGTTTAGCTGAAGCGGTAATGATTGGAACAGTCATCGGTCAACAAGCACCCGATTTTGATGGATTTACTCGTCTACTCGGTAATGCAACATATATCCGCAACCATCGGGGAGCCTCTCATTCGATCCCTGCTATTTTCATCTGGACACTCTCCATTTTTGGACTTATCCAATACTTCATTCCGCAAGAACACTGGGGGCATTTACTCGGTTGGACATTCTTTGCTGTCTTTTTACATGTTTTTGTCGATATATTTAACGCCTATGGGACACAGGCACTACGACCCTTTAGTCGAAAATGGGTTGCCCTTTGTACCATGTTTATCTTTGATCCTCTAATCTTTGCCTTGCATATCATCGGACTATTATTGTGGGCGGCTGGTGCTGAGCCTGGTAAGCTGTTCCTTGTTATTTACGTATTTATTGCCCTTTATTATGTAAAAAGGTATCGGGTACATGCACGTGAGCTAGCCTATCTTCAATCTTCTTTGGGACTAAAAGGAGAATATACGCTAATCCCTACTTATTCATGGAGTCAGTGGACGTTCGTCGTAAAAACGCCTCAGCAATGGTATGTAGGAGAGATACATCAAGGCTCAGAGCCATTAGTGCTTGATATTTTCCCAATTCCAAAAACTGAGCCAGAGCTTATTACCCTTACGAGACAGGATAAAAAAGTGCAGGCCTTTCTTTCCTTTACCCACCATGTTCATGCAGAAGTGATACAACGTTCTTTTGGCTATGAAGTAAAATGGAAAGATTTGCGTTATCGTGCTAAGCATATGGGTAAATCGCATTACATGCTGGTAGCTGTCGTCTATCTAGATCAAGATAAACAAATTCGCGATTCATTCGTAGGCTGGATTCACCACAGCGAAGACCAGTTAACCAAAAAATTAAATCCCCAAAAAGAGATTCAGGTTAATTAGAAAAGCAAAAGCTCCTTCCTAGTGAGGAGCTTTTGCTATTTGACACATTCTATGTTCGAGATTTATTTGGTCTACGGGAAGCTGGCTCTACATGAATCAGCATTCGTTCAATCCCATTAAAGCCTTTCAGATATTCTTCAATCCTATCCGTAACATCATGACTTTCTGCTACAGTTAAGGATGATGGTACTTCAATAATACAATCAACATGAACAGCGCTTCCATGATAACGAGCCCGTAAATCAGTCACTCGGCTAACACCATTCACTTCCATAATACGATCGTGAATCTCTTGCCATTTATCTTCTTCAAAGGCATCCATCAGGCTGTCAACTGCCTGTTTTCCTACCACATATGCCGTCTTAATAATGAGTAAGCCAACGATAAGTGCCACTAGGGCATCTGCCCATAGCCAGCCTAGTCGGGCTGTACCAATACCAATTAATGTTCCAATACTTATAATCGCGTCACTTCGATTATCATAAGCAGCAGCCATAACTGCCAGATTATCTGTTTCTTTGCCAATAGCCATATTGTAACGAGATAAGAGATATAGAATGAGAGCACCACCAAAAGCTACATACATAGATAAAGGATCAGGAGCTATTACTTGCGCTTCTGGTCTCCATAATTTCATGAAAGCACCCTTTAAAACATCTATTCCTACCACTGCCATCATAAAAGCCGCTAATAGGGCTGCTGTCGTTTCTGCACGAAAATGTCCATATCGATGATTGTGATCAGCTGGTTTTTGGGAAATATACATACCAATCATCAGGGCAATAGACGCCAACACATCTGATACGTTATTCCATCCATCTGCTGTCAATGCCTCAGATTGAGCAAACATCCCAACCAGAATCTTACTAACAGACAGGATCAAATAAAGGAAGATGCTAATCTTAATGGCTCTGCTTCCCTTTTTGTATTTCAGGAGCTTCGTGCTCCCTTCTATACTTTCCACAGTAGATTTCCTCCTCATACCGAACTTTCTATGTTTAATGGTAACGATCCAAAACCGTGTTAGTCCAGAGAAACGTTTTTGCAAAAAGGCAGGATTGCATCTATAAGGAAACAGATTTGCATGGAGGAAACCCTTTATAAAGCTAGATACTATTGGGCTTGTAGGAAAGTGAAGCACTTATTTTTTGGAAAGCGTTTTAGACAGTTCCTTTTTTAAATTTGTATGCTAATTCCTTTTTAGGATGTTATGCTTCTTAAAAGTTGTTGTCGGATCAAATAAAAAATTCATACTAGGACGAGGAAATAAAACCCAACCTCTAGATTTATTTATATCTTGGAGACGAGAAAAATGTGAGTAGAACAGCAGAAATTAGTGGGTTTATGTGGAAATTTTTAAGTCATTAATTGATGAGCCCTAACGTGCATCATAGCCAATGGCTGTGGTCGACATTTATCTTATAGCATTACAATAAAAAAGGGTAAGCATACCTATTAGATCCATCTAATAGGAGGCTTACCCTTTGTATTTATTCCATGTATTAGCGAGCTGCTTCGAAGCGTTTGTTTACTTCTTCCCAGTTAATCAAGTTCCAGAAAGCACCGATGTAGTCTGGGCGTTTGTTTTGGTAATTCAGGTAATAAGCATGCTCCCAAACGTCTAGACCAAGAACAGGCTTTTTACCTTCCATTACTGGGCTATCTTGGTTAGGTGTGGATGTGATCGCTACTTTATCACCGTCTACAATTAGCCAAGCCCAGCCAGAACCGAAACGGCCTGTAGCTGCTTTTGTAAATTCAGCTTTAAAGTTATCATAGCTACCGAATGCAGCATTGATTGCGTCAGCAATAGCACCTGTTGGGTTTCCGCCGCCATTTGGACTTAGAATTTCCCAGAATAAGCTGTGGTTCGCATGTCCACCACCATTGTTACGTACAGCTGTGCGGATACCTTCTGGAAGTGCATCCAGATTAGAAATTAATTCTTCTACGCTTTTTCCTTGAAGATCAGCATGACCTTCTAAAGCGGCATTTAAATTGTTAACGTAAGTAGCATGATGACGATCATGGTGGATTTCCATTGTTAGTGCATCAAAATGTGGTTCCAATGCATTGTTTGCATATGGTAGTGCAGGTAGTTGATGTGCCATTACAAAAACTCCTCCTTTATGTAAGTAAAAAATCCTTAACTCTTGCTTTACTATTTAATTATAGCGTAAATGACTGGATTAATGCAACTAAAATGTATTGAAAGTATAGTAAGGTATTTCATTCTACATTACTGAAGGCTGAACCCTTGCAAACCCGATCTCTCATGATAAACTGTACATTATCAAATATTTCACAATTGAATAAAGGAGTCTGACTCTAAATGGAACTAGATATATCAACCATTATTTTACTTGCTTTAATCGGATTTTTAGCTGCGTTCATTGATAGCTGTGTTGGCGGGGGAGGTCTAATTTCTCTTCCTGCTTTGCTTGGTTTAGGCCTTCCCCCTCACCTTGCATTGGGAACCAATAAACTGGCAGGTACTCTTTCGTCCCTAACCAGTTCGATCACCTTCATTAGTATGGGGAAATACGATAAGAAGCTAATGTTAATCCTCGCTCCTGTTTCATTTATCGGTGCATGGATAGGTGCCCTGACGGTTTTAGATGTTCCTCAAGGCTTTCTTAACACGCTAGTTATTATTATGATGGGTCTTATCTTTGTTTATACTCTTCTAAACAAAAAGTTTGGCCATGAAGCAAATTTTAAAGGGTACACAACCTTTACAGTTAGCTGGGGCATTTTATTTGCCTTTTTGATCGGTTTCTACGACGGTTTTTTCGGTCCTGGCACAGGCTCCTTCTTTGTATTCCTCATGGTGCTACTATTCGGCTATGATTTTGTAATCGCTGCTGGTAATGGTCGTATCCTGAATCTAGCCAGCAATATCTCATCACTTGCTGTATTCATCTGGAATGGTAAAGTTCTCTTTTCTATTGGCTTAGTTATGGGATTGGCCATGATTTTAGGCGCAACTCTTGGTGCCCGTGTGGCAGTTATGACTGGTGTTCGCTATGTGCGCCCGTTGTTTCTTATCGTGTCAGTCTCTCTCATTACAAAAATGGTATATGAACTATTAATCAAATAAGAGTAAAGCAAAACGGCGTGCACCACCCAGTGGTTGCACGCCGTAATTTTTTACTATAACAGGTGACTTTCTCCTGTTTGATCAATGAAACCTGTTTCGCTAATGGGCACCAGTTCTCCCCGTTATTTGCCATCCCTATGTTGCTTTATACGGGCAATGATTCCGTCCGCTAATAGGCCAATACCTGCACCATAAAAGGGCGCTGCCATTCGAAATCCTGTTGGTAAATCTTTAAGAAAAAACAGTATGACTCCAATGATAAAGCCTAACATCATAAAGCGAATACGCGAGGAGCCCAAGTTGCTTCCCTCCTATTTTGACTTAGGTTTAGGGAATTTTGTGTTCGGCATTTTCATGTTTTTCATGTTGCGGCTCATTTGTTTTAGCTGCTTTTGATTTAAATTCATACCCATAGAACGTGCCATGGTTTGAATTTGTTTTTCATCCATTTGCATGTTGGCTACTTGCTTTTTAAGATAGTGAACTCCACCATAGAACCCACCAGCTAAACCTGCGAGTAGCGTAACAATTGGAATAACCCAGTTGTACCACATGTTCCATTACCATCCTTTTTTAATATCTTATCCCGTCCATTTTACCATAAGAAGCTTCCCTGTCCATGTAGATTTGTGTCGTACAGTATGAAATGAGGCTAACTTTTTATAATAGGACCTGCATATACTGTGCCGAGGTGAAGAAAAATGACTACTTTCGTCATGATCGACCCTGGACATGGTGGCATTGATCCAGGAGGGGGAACCAACAGCTTGTTTAAAGAAAAAGACCTCGTATTAAAGATTTCCCTTTATCAGCATCAACGCTTTTTAGACTTAAATATTCCAGCTATGCTTACTCGTTCCGCAGATATGACGCTTGGAAGCGACCAGCGTACATCATTAGTTCGTAATAGCGGAGCACGTTATTGCCTATGTAATCATGTTAACTCAGGTGGCGGTTCCGGGGCAGAAGGAATCTATTCCATTCACGCCTCCTCAGCCATGGCTCGTTCTCTTTTTGAGGAAATCGAGACAGCTGGTATGCCTGTGAGACGGATCTATACGCGTACTCTTCCCAATAATCCCCAACTTGATTACTATTTTATGCATCGAGACACAGGAAATGTAGAAACGGTCATAATCGAATATGGATTTGCAGATAACCCAGCAGATGCCCAGTTCTTAAATACGAAGTGGAAGGATTTAGCGGAAGCCGTTGTTCGTGGCTTTGCTGAGTTTGCCAATCTACCTTATACTCCCCCATCGAGTACTTCACCAAAGCCTGAACCACCTAATGATTGGAAAGAAGAAGCTGTTAACTGGCTTTACCAAGAAGGTATTTTAACGAATGAGGATTGGCGACAAAATATTGATAAACCTTTGCCGTTATGGGCAGAAGCCATCGTGTTGCGTCGTTTATACGAAAAAATAATGAAAAAATGATTATATGAAGACATGACCAAACAAAAGGAGACGTTCCCATGAGCTTAGACATTGGTGCTATTGTAGCCATCGCTATGGCGGCAACCTCTACTCTATCTACCTGGTTAGGTATTCCTGTGAAGTTAAGAGCCTGGACAACATTGGGATTTATTTTGCTACTAAAGCTGGGCTACGATTGGTTATATGGTCCTGTACCATTTATCTGGAAGGATTCACTCATGCATGGAATTACGGCTGGTCTAGCAGCCGTAGGAATTTACTCCACCACGAAAAATACCCACCAACATGTGCGCTCACTAAAAAATGAAACGATCAATAACGAACCAAATACTAATAAGTTGACCAATGATATTGATCCCACAACGCTTGTTTTCTCTTCTCAAGATCAAGTTGTTGATCAATCTTCTGTGCAGCCCTTCAATCAATCCCATTCACAGGTTTCATCATTACAAACACAGACCCCAATAGAAAATCCTAGTTCACCACAGCAGTCATCAATAGAAACTGCATTGAATCAACCCCTACACTCCACTACCACCCCTTCTTCTATCCCCCATTCCGGTCCAGAGAACCTGCCCCCTACTACCTTCAAACCATCCAGTGAAGCACCTTTTGAAGAACCTACTCAATCATCTAATGATTCCTCTGATAAAAAATCTTCCTACGAAGACTATGTCTAAAAGCGAGCCAAAGTTGACCGGCTCGCTTTTAGATACAGCTATTTCTTTTTCACATAACGTGTGAGTGGAGTATCATCCAAACCGGAATAATTGGTTTTAGCCACAACGCTGACAAGCTCATCTTCTGGGAACCGATAAGCAGTTAACTTCCCCCCAAACACACATCCCTGGTCAATATTAATCGCGTTCTGCCTCTCACTGCGTTCTGGTTCTGGGCGAGGATCATGTCCCCAAATGATTAACATATCGGATAAATGCTCTACCGTCCAATCTTTGCGGATAGGCCTTCCATCTGGACCCAAACCTGCAACATCTCCATATCGACAAAAGTTTTGGATGGTCGGTGAATCCTCCCCAATATAACTGTCCTTAATCCCAGCATGCACTGCAACCAAGGCTTTTTTACCTCGATACTTCACAATAATATGCGAAGGTGCTGACATGAGCAATTGCAAACTGGCATAACGAAATTGAGCAGTGCGTCGTGCCCCGTGTTCCGTTTCGTAACGTTCAAATTGTTGTTCCACTAACTCATCACCATGCGCTAGCATGACACGTCTTCCATCTAGCCAACGTGCAATTTTCCAGCCATGATTGCTGTCTACCATCTCAGCTAGCCCCTCTTTTATATGCCTGATAAAAAAATCAAGCAGCTTAAGTGATTCAGGCCCCCTACTCGTAATATCTCCCAGTGACAATATCTTTCTTCCCATAGGATGTTTATATAGCTGATCCTTTGCATCGAACGTGTAGCCGAGCACCGACAACAGTTCAATAAATTCTTCATAGCAACCATGTATATCTCCGATGACATCTACTCCACTATTTGCTGTGAAGAATTTGGATCGCTTCGGCATAAACTTTTTCATGCGACCAACTCCACTATATTCCATATTCTTATAGTATTACCCTAAGTAGTCCTATTTGATAAGTAATAGAAAGAAAAACCCGAAGACACTCTCCGGATTTTGTGGGGTTGCTTATTTATTAATGTAATTGATGTTTATGTACATAAATAGCCGCTTGTGTCCGATCTTCTACACCTAGTTTTGATAAAACATTACTTACATGCGTCTTAACCGTTTTAATTCCAATTATTAATTCATCTGCGATCTCTTGATTCGATTTTCCCTGCCCGATCAGCAACAGTACCTCCAATTCACGCGGTGTCAATTGCTGGTGCGCTGGCGTCTGCGCACCTGTACGAAAACGTGCCATGATCTTGCTCGCTACTCGTGACTCCAGTACAGGCTCACCATCTACCGCTGCACGAATAGCTTTTACAATTTCGGAGGCACGGGAGGTTTTTAACAGATAACTAAATGCTCCTGCCTCAATAACCGGATACACTTTTTCATCGTCAATAAAGCTGGTAAGTACAATAACCTTCGTCTGAGGCAACACTTCCCGAACTTTCCTAGTTGCCTCGATACCTCCCATGCCCTCCATGACTAAATCCATGAGTACGACATCTGGTTGCATTTCCTCTACCAGACGTACACCCTCTTCCCCACTTGAAGCCTCTCCTACTACTTCTATATCATCCTCTGTGGATAAATAAGAAGCGAGTCCCATACGTACCATCTCATGATCATCTACTAATAATACCCGGATCATTCTCTCCATCTACTCCTTTTGGGTGTACGTCCAGCAGTAACGGGACGCGTATTTCGATCTGTGTGCCATTGCCTGGTGATGAGTAAATCTCCATTGCACCGCCGATTTCATCAACCCTCTCACGCATGGACACCAACCCATATGAGGTCATTTTTTCTCCATCTGGATCAAAGCCAATTCCATCATCCGCAATGCGTAAACGTACATGCCCTTGTAGCGTGAATAATTTTATTGTAATGCTATGTGCTCTGGAATGACGCAAGGAGTTAGATAACGCTTCCTGCAAAATCCGAAACAACTGATCCTCAATGCCATTTGGGATGTTGGCAATATTACTGATTTCCCAATTAATATCCAATGTATGCTTGATCTTTAACTCTTCTAACAGCTCCTCAACCGCTTCACCTAACGATTTATTTTGTAATGTAGCAGGACGCAAATGTAACAGTAATGCTCTCATCTCTGCCTGTGCTCCTGCTGCCATTTCCTCTACCAATTCAATCTGTTGTGCTGCTCGACTTGGATTTTTATCAATCAATCGCTTAATGGCAGCAGTGGTCATCGCGATAGCAAACAATTGCTGACTGACTGCATCATGCAATTCACGTGCAAGTCGTTGGCGTTCCTCTGTCACCGCGGCAACTTTAACCTGATCATGCAATTCTGCATTATGCGTGGAGAGTCGTTGTAATGATGCTACCTGACCTTCCCATTTAGCTGCAAGACGATTCAACTGCCATCCCAATTCGCCAATCTCGTCTGATCCTAATTCAGGTACCCGATATGATAACATACCGCGTTCTAAATTCATCGTCGCTTCCCATAAAGAATAAAGACGCTTTTTTAACAGATTACCAGCGATATAACCACTGACTAACCCAACAACAGTAGCCACTAATAATCCCACAACTAATTGGAAAAAGAAGATACGCCAGCTAAAATCAACGTTCACAGATACGTGTAGATATTTGGCCAACCACTCATTAACTTCTGGTCGATCCTTACTAAAATGACCGATCCATAAGAAAATACCGAACATCGTCAACACCGTGCTGTTTGTCCAGAACAGCGCTTGTTGAACCGCCTGCCATTGAATGCTTTTTAATGTCGAATATGATTGTTTCATACGTCAGTACACCCTCTCATCAGATGTACTTGACATCAATATCGCCCACCCAGAGCGAAATGATGATTTTTACTTTTTCAGTAGCTTCAGCGTAGTTATGAGTGGACAACATCACTTTACGCGTAATTCCATTTTGACGATGGCCTAGTACTTCCAATTCTCCGATAGTTACTTCTGCCATCACCTGTACCGGCATATCGATCGGAACATAGATCGTGACATCTCCAATCCAGCCGTTGACGACTAGCGTTCCTTCTTTTTCAGGAATCACAGCACGAGAAAGATCAATTACCACATCGCCGATCCCTTGCCAAATCCGCATATTTTTTAGCTCAAAGCGGCCTGAAATCAATCGATAATCACCAATCAACGAACTGCGTGTATCTTGAGGATTATGAATGTGAACATGATCATAGAACGTTTTATCAAAGCTTTTATGAAAGGTTTTATCGCTCGATTTACGCTGTTCTTTTTGAGCACCGTCCTTTGAAAAAATAGGTTCATCAGGCCCTGTATCAGAATAATAAGAGCCAGAATAGCATTCACCTTCAATCCTAGGCCCAGCCTGTGAATACGGCTCCTTCTTTGCCTTTTGATTATTCTGTTCACTTGTAAAGGAACTTTGACTCGTCGGCTCAGACTGAATACCATCCTGCATGTTTACTTGTGCCTTTTGCCGTTGTCTCTCCTTTAGTAACGCATCCATTGCAAGATCTAACTCATCCTGCTTAGGTGTCGATGTTGATTGTGAATTAGAGGATGTTTCTTGTATCTTCTCTTCTGTATAAGTGAAGTCTGGGCCAAATTCATTCTTATTTCGACCTTTACGACGTATTAATCGAATGCCATAGTAGATAAAGAACAGGGAAAAAATAAAGCCAAACAAATTGTGGATGGCAATGCCAAACCATTCCTGAAAAATATTAAGAATACCAATGGTTAATAAGATACCACCAGTAATTTTTCTTCCTCTTTTCCAAAATCGATACCCCCAAAAAATTAATAGCAGAGGCCATAAGGAAAAAATGCTAAAAAAAATCAGCCCTAAATTATTGAGGAAGAGACCTAAACCAACAAAGATGATAATGGTACCAGCTACCATTTTTTCTACGCGAGAAAATTTCAAACGGAGCCTACTCCTCTCTCAACTGATTTTTATCTTTTCTTACATACATATACAAAAGCTGGCGGGATATTAAATGGGGTAAATTTAATATCAACCTTTGAAAATCGCAATTCAAGCTCATTCTTCAGTTGCAAGGAGTACTGAAAGGTAACAAACACCCCACCCGGTTCAAGAGACTCGACCACACAATCCAAAATGTCACTACGCAATTTTTCTGGGAAAACAGCAAATGGTAGTCCAGACACAATGGCGTCTAGTGAGGGAATATTTAATTCATTCATATACTCTGATAATCTTACCGCTTCCGAGCAAATTGGTACCTGAGGAAAACGATGATGTAGCATTTGTTGAAATTGTGGATCACGCTCCACGATAAAAAACCGTGCATCTTTCTTCATCTGTGTAAGAATAGCACGTGTAAACACACCGGTTCCTGGCCCCAATTCGGCAATATGTCCTACTTGCTCCCATGGAACATTTTTCATCATTAGACTACTTAAATAACGCGAACTGGGGATAACGCTCCCTACTTGTCCCGGCCGTGAGACAAAGCGTCTCAGAAACACAAGCAAATCTGACATCTGGTAAACCCTCCTAGGGGAAAAGCAGCCCCTAATCAGGGCTGCTGTGTTTAATAATATCTAGTTCTTTGTTGCTGACTCTACTTCTTCCCTATTTTCAACGGATTTTCCTGCCAGCTTCTCTTTTAATTTTGCTAATTCATAATCTAATTCATCTTTTTTGTCCAGCTTTTTCAATGAACGATGGTATTCTGTGTCCTCATACATACCGCTCATGCTAGCTTCTGCTTCCATCTGCATCACTTTTTCTTCCATGCGATGGAAACCGCGAGCCGCGTTTTCAACACCCATGCCTGTTACATAAGAATTTACTTGTTTTTGTGTACGAGCTACTTGAGCTCTGGACATTAACATATATTTTTTAGCACGCATTTTATAGAATTCTTCTTTTAGTTCAGCCAATTTTTCACGCATTTGCTGAGCAGCATTACTAGACGAATCTAATAGTTCTTTTAATTCAAGTGCACGTGATTCATAAGTTTTTTGATCCAATAGAGCGCGTCTAGCCAATTCGTCTTCGCCTTCAGTAAGAGCTAGCATCACTTGACGCTCACGTTTACCTGCTAAGGTATTCGCCTCTTCATATTGTTGGCGGAACTTCTTCTCCTGTGCCACCTGGCGAGCTACCGCTACTTCTACTCGACCAATCTCTGCTTCCATATCGCGCATGTATTGTGTAAGCATAACAACCGGATCTTCTATGGAATCAATCGCATTATTTACGGAAGCCACCGTTACATCACGCAGTCTTTTAAAAATACTCATTTAGAATTCCTCCTTAGAGTTTATCATTTTTTGGTTTTTGTAATCAAAACAAATCCTTATGTTGACGTTTCTTTACCTCGTATTCCCAACGATCTAGCTTATCTTCTCGTAACACACTCTGTGCCCACTCTCTCTCCCACATCGATGGAGTTGATTCATGCTGGGAAGTATGTCGTTGGCTTTTCATTACTTTAAATCCACAGTAGATGATCGCAATTGCTAACATGCAACCAAATAGCAAGCTCAATTTATTTAAGAGCATTAATAGCCCGAAGAGGAAAACAAATATTCCCCATCCTTTATTTCCTGTTGAGCCAGCGCTTAACACCTTTTTGCAACCATAGACCATTAACAGTCCTGCGATAAACATGGGGATTAACCTGTCGATTCCTAGCCCTAGTTTGTCAAGCAATACCAGTACCCCTACGACAATCAGCGTAAGCCCCAGAAATATTTTTCCGGATTGCCCTTGCAAGTGTTTTCCCTCCTTTTTTCATTCGCTTGTTGTTCATGACCTTATTGTAGTCGACCCTGAAAAAATCTATAACGGGCGAGCGGATGGTTTTCGCCTCAGCCCTGAGTCGGAGAGAATGTCCATCCGTGAAAGGAAAGATAGATTTCAGCTGGTAGTGAGAAGAAATCAGCTAAATCAACAGGAAACGACAGGAAGTTTCACTTTGTTTCTACCTATAAGAATGTAATGGAAGTGACACTCTTATCAGAATCAGATAAGACGGGTATTCTCTAAAAAGATTACTTAAAAATATGTCGAAAAAGTGAACTTTAATAAAAAAAAAGGAGAATAACGACGAAAGTAGAATTTAATCTCTCTGTAAAAAAAAATCGAAAATTAGCCGAATTCCAGACAATGGAAACGGGGGAACCATACTTTGGGGTGAATAGCTGTTATTACAAACAGCTTAGGGAAACCTTTCGACCGAACCCATCAGCTAACCTCGGAGGCTTAAAAGGAAGGGGCTCTTTCGTTGCGTAAGTTTGTGTGTTCCATACTAATGACTGCATTACTAGCCGTGGGTGGAGGTTCTGTATTCGCATCTTCCGACTCATTAGACCAAACCATCAATCCTTTGTATGGCGTACCTTACAAAGCAGCCGGTAAATCTACTTCAGGTTTTGATTGTTCCGGTTTTACCGGGTACGTGTTTGGGGCTTTAGGTGCAAAACTTCCAGCTTCTTCTTCTTCCCAATTCGATGTGGGAGAGTCAGTAGATCGAGAAGACCTAAAGCCGGGAGATTTAGTGTTTTTTAACACGAATGGCAGAAACATCTCACACGTAGGCATCTATATTGGAAACAATATGTTTGCTCACTCTGAAACAGGAATTGGAGTAACGAAGACAAGCCTTGATGATCCCTACTATTGGAGTAAGAAATACGTAGGTGCTAAACGTGTAGCAATTCCAGAATTGGAAGACTAAAAATCTTTTTCCATGAAGCTGAAAAAGAAGTACGACCTTTTAATACAAAAGCCAGGGACATGAGTCTCTGGCTTTTTCTGACTACAATTAGTACCAGCTCACATGATAAGACTATATGTTTCCTTATATTTAATTGTGCCAGACGCCCTTATCCATGATATGATGAAATTAATTGCATTTCGTAGAAACTAGGAGGGTCTCCCTTGAAAGATCATATTTTTGTTGTGGACGATAACCAAGAGATTGTCGATCTGCTCCAAGACATCCTTGAGAATGAAGGTTTTGACGTTTCTCATGCAAATAGTGGAGAAGAAGCACTTGCAAAGCTAGATAGTGGGTTAACTCCCAATCTCATTTTGCTTGATATTATGATGCCACAAATGAGCGGGTATGAACTGTGCGCGCAAATTCGTCGTGAACGGGAAATGCCAATCATTTTCTTAAGTGCAAAAGGTAAACCAGTAGATAAAGTAGTTGGACTAGAAATTGGTGCTGATGACTATATCACCAAGCCTTTTGATACAGAAGAATTGCTGGCTCGCATTCGTGCTCACCTTCGTCGCTATGACCGTTTGAGAAAATTAACTGCTCAAAATGAACAACTAGATAAGGAAGCAGGAAATTCAGCTCTCACCATCTTAAAATTTAAAGGGCTAGAAATTCATAAGGAAACCTACTCTGTCTATGTAGGAGAAAATAAAATTGATTTGTCTACAAAAGAATTTCAATTGCTAACCTTCTTAGCAGAGAATCCAGGTATTGTTTTTACCCGAGAACAAATCTATGATCGCGTATGGGGCTATGGGTATGGCTCACTTAATACTGTTACGGTACATATTAAGAACCTACGTGAAAAACTAGAAATAGAACGTACATTTATTAAAACACAATGGGGAACTGGTTACGTCTTTATCGGGGAGCGTATCTAATTCGTGAAAATCAGCAATAAAATACTGCTCGCCTTTTTAGCTGTCATCATGATTCATATTTTGGCGTACCGCTTTGTCTTTCAAAACATTATTGTGGATCAGCTTAAAACAGATCGCCACGAGCAGTTTTTGCTGGGAAAAGAAGTGGCCGAGCGAGTCAGCTTTAATGAAGTGATTCGTCGTTCCTTGTTTAAAGATCCCAATGAATTAAAAGAATTAACTAAACAGTTGCCTGAAGACTTGATGTACACGATTGTAGTGGAAGATGAAAGTGGCAATGCCATTACCACGAAAACCTCAGAAGCCTATAATGCTAAAGGCAAAGGATCGAAAAAGGTAATAGCAGAGTATTCCATTGATCGTAGTGCTCCTGTAGAAGGTAGGACTGTTGTTCGTTTCTATACAGATGATTATGATATCCTTGCTTCAAAAGGGGTTACCATGATCATTGTGTATATTTATGTTAGCTTAATTTTCATAGGTATTATTCTATTTATTGTGGTCATTCGTTGGATACTACGTCCTGTTAATGAACTTTCTCGTGTTACCCAGGAAATTAAGATGGGTAAACGTGATGTTGCCTTTTCTTATCAATCTACTGATGAATTTGGGCAACTATTCCGCTACTTCGACGACATGGTAGAAGAACTCACTTTTGTTGAAGAACGACAACAAGAATTGATGGCCGCTATTGCCCATGATTTCCGTACACCTTTAACCACGATTAAAGGATATGCATCTTATATTGCCTCAGGTCGTGTTACCGATCTTGAGCGCATACAGAAGCAAATGGCCAAGATAGAAGAAAAGGCACTTGATTTGGAAAATTTATTAGATGAGTTGCAGGACCATAATCAATGGATGGGTCGCTTTCCACTCAATCTAACTCGCATTCATATTCGAACGTTTGCTAGCAACATCGCTGAGGAATACGCCACCCGTCTGGAACAAAGTCCCATCAGCTTCTCTAGTAAATTCCGTGTTTCTGATTCATTACATATGGAAGCGGATGAACAAAAACTACGACGTGTTTTAGAAAATCTATTAAATAACGCCATACATTATAATAAACCTGATGGAAGTATCCTGTTTACCTGTGATATGGGAAACAATGAAGTGAGCTTCTCTGTCATTGATAAAGGGGATGGAATCGCGGAAGAAGATTTATCTAAGATCTTCACCAAATTCTATCGGGCTGAAAAATCACGTAATCGCAACAGTGGTGGTACAGGACTAGGATTAACAATCTGCCAGCGACTTGTCGAACGTCATGCTGGAAAAATTACTGTGAGTAGCCAGTTAGGTATAGGCAGTGCCTTTACAGTAACCATACCTCTTAAACAGAAAAAAACACCTCCTGATAAGCCGTTACCACAGGATTAGGAGAACCAACCCGTTTTTCCTAAAGGATAGTCAACTAAGAACGTAGTAGATATAAAATACCGCATCAGAGCTAGTAACTCGGATGCGGTATTTGTTGTTTTATTCATTACCTTATTCTCGTTTCTATACTACGATACAGCCTGAAACCTCAGATTACGCCTCTCGTTGCTCTAATAATCGTAATGATTCAATACAATACTCTACAATTTCATTCAAATCAGGAATGTTACCTTCGTCGATCTTACGATGAAAATCTAATTTTATTCGTACCTGGAATTGTTCAGGTGGCCATCTAAATTCCTGATGCTCATCTACTGTAAACATTACCTGCTGTGTAATATGTGGCCGATGTCCCCAAATATCATTTAACAAATGTATCACTTGCTCAGATTCGTAGGGCACATCTCTCATGGATAGATCGAAATGAATACAGATCCGACAGCCCATCGGTACGGCGAGCGTTTGTTCTAACTGCTCACTTGCGATATCAGATAGTTCCGTTGAAAGCTGAATTTCAGCAGTTACCTGATGCTTGTTTGTGTCCTCTTTAGAAGACAATAAGTGAAATTGAATATGAAAATAGCGTCCAAATTTGGCTAAATCAACAGCATCTACTCGATTTATAACCAAAATATCGCCATCCAAATCATGGTCATAAACAGCGCCTTCTAATACAACTTTTATATTGTCATAAATAATTGGATGAAACATCAAAAAGCTCCTCTCCATATTCTGTTCTTAGAATGCCCTGTTTTTTTTACTGGTGCAAGTAAAACGTAAAGAAAAAAAATGCCTTCAGTGCTTCTTTGCATTAGTAGCGATAGGAGCACAAAACAATTTATACATATACAAAAAGAAGCCATTCTGCTTGACTGGCAGAATGGCTTAATAAAGGGTGTGTATATGGAGTAAAGAAAGGGTTCCAAAAAAGGTAATTTATAGCATATTGATTAAACTTCTACGATGATGTACTTCTTTTCGGAGCAATCCAAGCATTCGGACATATAGGATTCTGCTTGTTCTGTAATCGGTTGACCACAGCATTCACATTGTTTTGGTCCCAATGTAGCAAAGAAATGAGTCATTTTCTCCATGTTAATCGCCTCCGTATGTTTTCTTGCTCAATGTGTGATTTGTTGACTTTATTGTACTACAACAGCAATAAAATAAAAATCTTGTTATAGCACATTTTACAGCGATTATCCGTTATTTAGTTATCCTATCTCTCGAATACTCTTTCTTTCTCTGTATTAATACTATTTTTACTAAATTTCGCTGTTATAATACAAGAAATAATATCCAGTAGTGAAAATGACTGGGGAAACAAGCTACCCCGCTACAAGGAAAGGAACAATCCACAACAACCTTACTATTCGTAAATTTTTAATTGTAGTACTACATGTAAAGACATCTTTATCTTGCCCACTCCTCCTTTCATTACGTAATGGTTATTATCTTAGATACAATTGATTTTTTGACATTATATTAGTGTTGCTTTATAATGAATGATAGTCATTCATTTAAAAAGAGGAGGTAAATGATATAGCTAGCATTTCTGACGGAAAATACAATAAAATTTTAGAAGCTGCCATTGACGTCATTTCAGAAAAAGGACTTGATAAGACTTCCATTTCAGATATCGTAAAAAAAGCAGGAATTGCCCAAGGAACTTTTTATTTATATTTTTCATCTAAAAAGGCTTTAATACCAGCCATTGCAGATAATCTTCTCACAACTACTTTAGAAAGAATTAAGGAAAAGATCCAAGGGAAAGAAAACTTTTGGGACGCCTTAGAAATTGTGATTGACGAAACCTTTAACATAACAGATTCATATAAAGAGATTATTGTCCTTTGTTATTCCGGTCTTGCCATAGATTATTCAATGGAAAAATGGGAAGCGATATACCGTCCCTATTATCATTGGTTTGAAGTTATATTAAATAAAGCCATAAACGATAACGAGATCATCAATGACATTAATGTGGAACGAATGGCAAAAATGATTATCAACCTTGTTGAAAATGCGGCTGAACGATTTTATATAGGGCGCGATCAGGATGATACTGTGGATATCGTTAAGGCGGAGACCTATAGCTTCATCAAAAGATCACTGTTAAAAAAATAAATAAAGTTATTGGGTACGTCCAATATTTTTTTAAAATAAAAATGACTGACATTCATTCATATGAAAAGGGACTATTTATGAATCTTCTAGTTATTGGTCTAATTTCATTAAAGCTTACAGACAATAAAAGCGAAGACGTACAAGGAAAAGAAGTTGCTTACTTAAATGATTCTTTGTATTTTTACCGTCCATATTTGAATTTGTGATGTAACATTTTAAAAAAAGGAATGGTTGTTTATGAATAAAGCTTGGATTTATGTCATTTTAACTTGTTTATTCGAATTGTTTTGGGTTTATGCATTTAACGTGGCAACAACATGGTGGCACTGGGCTATCGTAGGTGTCATTATTATTGCAGATTTTTACCTTCTCTCTAAGGCATGCGAAACATTACCAACGGGTACAGTTTATGCTATTTTCGCAGCAGCAGGTACAGTAGGTACAGCCCTAATGGACATTTTTATCTTTGAAGGGTTATTCAGTCTAGCAAAAGGTCTATTTATGGGTCTTCTAGTCATCGGCGTAATTTCATTAAAACTTGCAGACAATAAAGGCGAAGACGCACAAGGGAAAGGAGTTGCTTAATTATGGGTTGGTTATTTGTATTTCTAGCGGCAATATTTGAATTGATTGGTGTAATAGGCTTAAAAAAGTTTAGTATAAATAAATCTTTAATAAATACAGTTCTTTTCTTTGGAGGGTTCGGTACATCTTTTGCCCTCCTCTACGCATCTCTTAATTATCTTCAGTTAAGTGTAGCCTATGCCGTTTGGATTGGTATTGGAACAGCCGGTGCGGTACTAGTAAATATGATTTTTTTCAACGAGTCAAAAAGCATAGGACGTATCATCAGTCTCATCATCATTGTCGTCGGTGTGACTGGACTAAAAGCAGTCTCTTAACCTACATCTTATAGAGTAAAAAGAAAACCGTATTCCTTGAAAGGAAGCCTCTATTACATGTTGCCCCTCTTTATACTGAAAAACCTCGCAGTTATGACTGCGAGGCGGCTCTGGATAGCTCATTGCCTGTTGTGGGTAAAATTATTTTTTGTTTCAAAAAATCCTGTTCCTGCTTATCTGTGATATAACCAAGCTTTTTCATTCGACTTAATACCACATGTTGCCGGGTCATTGCTTTATCAGGATATTTGATTGGCGAATAATTTTCTGGTGCTTTTGGTAAAGCTGCTAACATAGCTGCTTCACTCTCATTAATTGTTTTTAGCTTTGGATCATGTAGACGTACCGTCTTTCCAAAATAATGTTGAGCTGCTGCTTCAATTCCGTATTTTCCATGACCAAAATAAATATTGTTTAAATACATCTCTACTATTTCATCTTTAGAAAATTGACGTTCTAAATTCATCGCGATTAAGGCTTCTTTTACCTTACGTGTATAGGTTTTCTCATTTGTTAAAAATAAATTTCTAGCTAGTTGCATGCTGATCGTGCTACCACCCTGCCGCTTACTCTCTGACATCGTGTTAATCCATAAGGCACGTCCAAATGCAATGTAATCAATTCCTTTATGGTAATAGTAGCGATGGTCTTCAATTGCGATAAAAGCATCCTTCAGATAGGCAGGCATTTCATCTGTAGCAACATACGTGCCCTGGCCTCCTAAACTACTACCTACCGTCTTGGTTAAGATCTGTTGGTCAATTAAATAAGTACCTGCTATGGTTACAATAGAATATGCAATAATCTGTAAGAAAAGCGCAGCAATCAACAGTATCACTAACCACTTTGGTACTCTGGTACGCCAGGTTTTAGGCTTGCTCTGTTTTAACGGTTGTGCAGTTCCTTGTAAGACATGATTCATGATTGCTGCCTCCTTTCTTCTTATAGGACGTTATTTTCTTTGACATGTTTCGACTTTTTCCTCGTTGTAACCTAATTGTAGTCCAAAATCCTTACCATGACCTATTGAAAAGTCTTACAGAAACCTTAAATTTTTGTAAGGTTTCTTGTTCATAAGCTGGCCCCATAACAGAAAAAAGCCTGACTCCCATAAGGAATCAGACCTCAAATAACCTTAACAAGTAAGTAAGCTCTGGTAAGTACGCATACCTACACAGCTTCGTAAATTGCCTCGTAACGCTTGCCGATCTCTTCGTCGTTTAAACCGAATTCTTTCATACGTTTAATCATTACTTGCGCCCAAATATTTGTGCGTTCAGCAATTTTAGCGAATTTCTTGGATTCTTTCCCTTTACGCTTAGAACGCTCTTCGCTGTTCGCTTTTAAGTTATCAAGAATGAAGATCATACGCATGGTATCCTCTTCGTTCAAGTTTGTCCATTCAGTATCTAAAAATACCAATACATCTTTATAATACTTATCAAATTCAAGGAAAGAGATTTCTGTATCCATGTTTAGATATTCTTTCAATTGGTCAAACAATGCATCCATCTTTTCGTAACACTCCCTTAATTGGCTTAAGCACCATTATAACAAAAATGAAGAAGACAGGGAAAGAAAAAAGCTTGAATATTGCTAAGTAGTAATTATTTCTAAGCAGACACTTATAGGAAGAGAATCTTTTTCAGGTATATCCTAGTTGCCACTAGCATTCTGCTTCACAGGGCCTTTCATTTCTCATAGTAAAAACCCGTTTTGCTTGGTGGATCGTTTTTTATTTGTTAGTATAGAGACTATCGGTTACAATTCGTGTAGCTTATATTGTAGTTTCTAAGAAAGAGGTTTATCTCATGAATAATAGAAGGAACCATCCCAAAAAACACGTAACTAAAAACAACAGCAAATTTACCAGTAAAAGTCAGGCCCCAGCCAAACAATATACGGTCAAAGAACCATCTGAATTACTACCGTTTTTATTACAGCATATTACACATCTCAGCCGGAACTCTATTAAATCCCTGTTAACACGCGGTCAGGTATTAGTAAACGACCGAGTGGTGACGACTCATAATCATGTATTGCATCCTGGACAAACGGTCTCCCTACAGAATAAAAAGGTTTCTGAAACACCACCTATGATTGGAATTAAAATTTTATTTGAAGATGATGATGTCATTGTTATCCAAAAAGAGGCTGGCTTGCTATCTATTGCTTCTCCACAAGAGAAAGAATTAACCGTCTATCGTCAATTAATGACCTATGTTCGTGTTGAGAATCCTAAAAATAGAATTTTTGTGGTGCACCGCCTAGATCGAGACACGTCTGGTGTTATGATGTTCGCTAAAAATGAACATGTTCAACAGGCACTTCAAAACTCTTGGAAAGACAGTGTCAAAGAACGTCTGTATGTTGCTCTTGTTGAAGGAAACGTTAAGAAACAGGCCGGAACTATTTCATCATGGCTAAAAGAAAGTAGTACATTAAAAATGTATTCCAGTCATTATCCAAATGATGGACAGCATGCTGTTACTCACTACAAATTGCTTCAGTCTGATCGGAATTTCTCCTTGCTAGAAGTTCAACTAGAGACAGGCCGCAAAAATCAAATCCGTGTCCATATGGAAGATATAGGACATCCTATTGTAGGTGATAAGAAATACGGCGCTAAATCAAAACCAATCGGTCGATTAGGGCTACACGCACGAGTCTTAGCTTTTGTACACCCTAGTACAGGAGAACTGCTGCGTTTTGAAACAGATATTCCTAAGACTTTTTTTCATCCATTTAAGAAGGAAGCCCAGCAATAAAAGCAATGCAATAACCGTTCTATTATCTTGACATGACAACAAACATTTACATATACTGTAAGTGTATAACAAATATGAAATGATAATGAGGTGTAGAAAAGGATATGATGATTTTATCGACTGTTCTTCTAAGAGATTAGGCTTACTACGGGAGAAGTCTGCCCATTTTTCGTTAGCCAATCCGAGGACAGTAGATAAAGAATCGTATTCCTTTCTTACTAACATTATTTGGTAGTGGGTAAGGTATATTCGCCTTACCCATTTTTTATGTTCAGCTAATTGAATATTATTTTTATCATACTGTTCTCTCGTTGGCTTTCCATGTGAAACAAGAAGGAGAGAATGTCTAATGAGTATGTTAACAGTTCAAAATGTTACACAGATGTATGGTGATAACATTATCTTTCAAAATATAAGCTTTCGATTACTTCAAGGGGAACATGCTGGTCTTGTTGGAAGCAACGGAGCGGGAAAATCAACACTGCTTCGAATTTTAGCAGGCGAACTACTCCCTGATTCAGGGAAAGTTGAGTGGCTTTCTCATCTCAAGATTGGTTACCTACAGCAGCATATTCATTTACAAGCTGGTACAACTATTTTGCAGTATTTACAAGGTGCTTTTACCCATCTGTATGAGATAGAGAAAATGATGCTAGCATTAACAGAGGAAATGGCTATCCCCAGTAATAACCTTGAACAACTGCTAGCTCGCTATGGTGAGTTGCAAAGTATTCTTGATCACTCTGACTTTTATCATATAGAAGCCAAAATTGAAGAAATCGCTTCTGGATTAGGAATTACTGAACTCGGTATGGATCGTGATGTTGAAAAGCTAAGCGGTGGTCAGCGAACAAAGTTATTGTTAGGAAAGCTTTTATTAGAAGAGCCTCATGCTTTGTTACTCGATGAGCCAACAAACTATCTTGACGACGTGCATATAGCTTGGCTTACCAATTATTTAAAAAGCTATAAGCATGCCTATTTTGTGGTCTCGCATGATGAAAGATTTCTCAATGAAATTACAACTACCAATTATCATTTAGAACATCAGACGATCAAACGATACACAGGGAACTATGATTATTTCGTAACAAGCTATGCACAAAGTAAACTACAGCTACAAAATGCATATGAAAGGCAACAAAAGGAAATAACCAGGCTAGAGAATTTTATTGAAAAAAATCGTGTTCGCAAAGCCAAACAAGCAAAGAGCCGTGAGAAAGCATTAGAAAGAATGGCTCGCGTTGGGAAACCAACCTCAACGACACAACCACGCTTTATTTTTCATATTCAATCGGAGCCAGTAAGCCAGATTTTAGAAGCACAGAATTTACAAATCGGATATACAGAACCATTATTGGGGCCAATTGATTTACGAGTAAACCGCGGTGAAAAAATAGCGATTGTGGGCTACAACGGTATAGGTAAATCTACCATGCTTCGAACACTATTAGGATATTTGCAACCATTAAGTGGCAATGTACTAATCGGAGAACGAGTAAAACCAGCTTATTTTTCACAAGAAGGGTTGTCTTCGAATCAAACACCACTTGAGCAAGTCTGGTCATTGCGACCTGATTTAACCCAAAAAGAAATTAGGCAGGAGCTAGCTAGATCTGGTCTTACTGAACAACATATTCGCCAAAGACTCTGCTCATTGAGCGGTGGGGAACAAGCAAAGGTCAGGTTATGCGAGCTCATGCTAACAAACAGCAACGTACTCGTGTTAGATGAACCGACGAATCATTTGGATGCTGGCTCAAAAGATGCTTTTAAAGAAGCACTCAAGCAATATAGGGGAACAATATTACTTGTTTCTCATGAACCTGCGTTCTATGAAGAATGGATAACGCAAGTGTGGCAAGTACAGGAATGGTGCCAATAATAAAGGAAGAGGTTTCAACTGGAGTTTGCGCTCCGTTGAAACCTTTTTATTTAAGTTAGAAAATTACCAATTATTTGATATTATTGAACTTGAGTCATTATGCAGAGCTTTTATGCACTGATAAATCTCATGAATCTTTACGCTCGTCTGGTGCTTCTCGTTAGGGTTGGCTGTCCACTATCTCTTCTTGCTCTGCCAATGACTCTCTCGTATCCGTTTGTTTTTGCAATTGCATTTTAAATAAGGGAATCACTACACAAACCGCAGTTACAAATAATAATCCAGCAATTTGATAGCTTGCTTGTAGAGAAACTGATTCTTTCACCACCCCAGCTAAACTCATCGTTACGACCATCATTCCTGAAAATAAGGGACTAAGAACCCCGTTTACCCTCCCAACAAATTTTTGTTCAGAGGAAAACAAAATCATGGTATTAATTCCAATTTGAATACAGGGGAAAAACAGTCCATTTACAAATTGGAAGATCAACACAACCCAGAAGCTCTGCGTAAAACTAATACCAAATACGGAAAACGCACTGCTCAAAAGTCCCAGTGCTAGCAGTTTTTGCGGTGAGATTTTTTTCGAGAGAGTCATTACCAATGCCCCGCCAAGTAACATAGCTACTCCAGTCGTTGTAAATAACCATTGTAAATTCTCTTTGGGTAAACCTAATTGTTCTACAACTACAAAAATACCTAATGGCTGGATAAGACCTACTGCCAGACCCACTGCTATGAAACAAATGCTTAACCGGCGTAAGACAAATTTAGACCATACGTAACGTAAGCCGTCTCCCATTTCTTGCAGTAAGCTTGTTTGATTAGAGTTCTGTTCAGGTTGATGATCTTTTGGTAATTGATACAGGACGGCTGCTGATAATAAAAAGGCAACCCCTGTTACACCAATCGATATTGTAATACCAAAGCTTTGATATACCATTGTTCCAATCGCTGGACCAAGAATCATAAAGATCGCTACTAGAGTTTGAAACATAGCCATTCCCGCTTGCATTTGTTCAGCTGGTACATGCTGTTTAAACAGTTTCATTGCGGACGGCTGTGAGAATTGCGACAAGATCGCTGAGAACAATGTAACAAAGAAGATAACCTTCCATGATCCAAACATAAGCGTTCCTAATACACAAAAAACAGAAATAGCACTTAAGATGTCGCACCATACCATTGTTCTCTTGGGTCTCCAACGATCGGCAAATGTTCCACCAATAAATGAAAAGATAAAGATGGGGGCAAACTCCGCCACTGATATCAAAGAGACAACATACGGGTCATTATTTGTAATCTCCATGACATAGAGAAGTACAGCAAAATTACGCACCCACGTACCAATCTGGAGAAAAATACCTGATAAAAGAATAACGCGAATAAACGTATGTGAAAAAATATGCGGTTGTTTTATTGTTTCCACCATGTTTCCCCCTATTTTTGAAAGAAAAAAGAGATAGTCACAGGTTTGCTATCCCTATGTATCCCCTGTTGAAAATTTTTATTCTTAAAAAGCTGGTGGTATAACTAAAGAATGGTTTCTCCTATGAAAAAACTTCACGTGAAAGATGTATCGTATTACATTTTCCTCAGGGGTATCTCCAATTGGCGAAAAACTTGCTCTTTGTTTCATCACTTACTGAGCTACATTATGATACCCGGCTTCCCCATACGGTTGTAGTTTTACCAACCATTTTTCGTACATCTTGTTTAGTTCATCAGCAGGATCAAAATATCCCTCCGTTTTTTCCTTTAGCTCTTCCAAAACTTCAAAAATAAAAGCCTCCTCTCCATATTCATTCCATTCCTGTTGTAGCTGCTTATTTGGATGAGAGCCTGCTTTTAATTGAAATAATCGACCATTCATCATCTTTAAATTGGGAGTACTTCCTACAAATATCTTTTGGTTTTGAATGTTTTTAATTTGATACACTCCTCCTATTGGCTTTGTTTCTTTGTATTGGCGTTTTAATTCCGCTTTTCTGCTTGTGGACATAATGATTTTCCTTTCTACTGTAAGATATGGCTTCCAGAGATGATCTAGTTGCAAATCAAACGTTATTTTTATTTGTTTATATAATAATAGACAATAGATGTTTTTGTCTACAGTTAAATGTAAGTAGTGATTTTAACTTCCTTATTTTTATTATGATTCCCTTTCGTCTTTTTCATCAGCTTATGTTTTCATAACAGGTTGACCAGCTGTCAGATCGAAAGTAGTGGAAGAAAAAAACACTTTGCTTCTCTTTCCAAGGGTAATTTTCATTTTCTCCTTACCTGTAGTAAAGATATAATGGTATGGATGGACAGAATATCACCTAACGTAAGAGGAGGTAGCATATGAAGCCGATTGTGGAAGTTGCAAATCACCTAGGTATTACAGAAGATGATCTAGAGCTTTATGGGAAATATAAAGCTAAGCTTTCATTAGACGCATGGGAAAAACGAAAGGATCAACCAGATGGTAAATTAGTGTTGGTGACTGCCATGAATCCTACACCAGCTGGAGAAGGTAAAACACTAACAACCATTGGACTTTCTCAAGCATTAAATCATATTGGTAAAAAAACGATAGCTGCCTTACGTGAGCCTTCACTAGGTCCATGCATGGGTATGAAAGGCGGAGCTACAGGCAGTGGTAATGCTCAAATAATGCCAGCAGAAGATATCAATCTACATTTTACAGGCGATATTCATGCCATTACAGCAGCGCATAATCTATTATCTGCTCTTATTGATAATCATCTTTTTCAACATAATTCCCTTCGCCTTAACCCAAGTAAAATCGTCTGGAAACGAGCACTCGACATGAACGATCGTTCACTTCGACATATTGTAGTTGGATTAGGTGATGCGAATGGCGTAGTTCGTGAGGATGGCTTCATGATCACCACAGCATCAGAGATTATGGCGATCCTTTGTTTAAGCGAAAGTTTGGAAGATTTAAAAGAGCGTCTAGGTCGAATCATTATCGGTTATGACTTGGATGATCAGCCAGTCACAGCTAAGCAATTAGAAGCGATCGAGGCTATGACTGTACTCTTAAAAGAAGCAATTAAGCCTAATTTGGTACAAACCATCGAAGGAACTCCTGTCATTGTGCATGGGGGGCCTTTTGCCAATATCGCTCATGGTTGTAGCAGTGTAATTGGTACAAAACTAGCTCTAAAGCTAGCCGATTATGTAGTGACGGAAGCTGGATTTGGTGCTGATCTTGGCGCTGAAAAATTCTTTGATATCAAATGTAGAAAAGCAGGTCTCACGCCTCAAGCCGCTGTATTAGTCGTTACTGTAAAAGCACTTAAATATAACGGCGGTGTAAAAAAAGACGAGTTGCAAAAGGCCAACCTGCCTGCTTTGGAAGCTGGTTTTTCTAACGTACAGCGTCACATCGAGAACTTGAAAAAATTTGGTGTACCTGTGGTGGTTGCGATTAATCATTTTGCGACAGATTTTTCTGAAGAGGTCGCTTTTGTCAAAGAGAAATGTCAGACTCTCGGTATAGAAGCGGCAGTATCAAATGTGTGGGCAGATGGTGGTGCTGGCGGTGTGGAACTTGCTGAGAAGCTAGTCAGCGTACTGGAGGGAATACCTTCTGAATATAAGCCATTGTATGAATTAAACAAACCCATAACAGATAAAATCAAGACGATTGTGGGAGAAATCTATCGTGGCTCTGATGTTTCTTTCTCACCAGCAGCTATAAAGACGTTACGTAAAATTGAAGAGTTAGGGTTGTCGGACTTGCCTGTTTGCATGGCTAAAACTCCTTATTCTTTCTCAGATCAAGCGAACTTATTAGGAGCTCCTACGGATTTCGTAGTGAATGTAAGCGAAATTCGTCTTTCCGCCGGAGCTGGATTTATCGTTGTTCTTACAGGCAATGTATTGACCATGCCAGGTTTGCCAAAAGTACCTGCCGCTCAGCATATTCATCTAGATAAGAATGGACAAGTAACGGGACTAATGTAGGTATTTGATAAAAAACCCCCTTTGAGTAGACGGTAATAAGAATATCTTTTCCTGTTTACTTGAAGGGGGAATTTATAAGAATCAAGGAGAGTTAAGCTGATACCGATAAAATACAGTTACTTTCCGAAAATATCTTGTAACTTCGACTTCGCTTCTACAAATTTTTGCGAGTTTACAACATTTGTGTCTCCCTCCTGCTGATCTTGATGTGTCTTGATTACATCCAAAACATAAGAGTATATGGTAAGTTCATCAGTTGTTAAATTATTGATGCCGTATCTGCCTATATAGTCAAAAATAAATTGTGATTCCTCAGAGTTTGTGCCCGTATTATAGCTTATTTTTCTATCTAGCATATTGTATATGGCTATTGATTCATCCCAAAATAATCGACCCACACTAGCTGGTTTACTAGTAACATTTTTAGGTACTGTAAAATTAACAACAGTAATACCTACTCCCCCTATTAATCCCAAAATAAGAAGGAAAATCAGACAGCCCATCACTGGCGAAATTTTAAGTCGTTTTCCACAGTGTGGGCAAATCTCAGCCTTTACTGCAATCTGTTTTTGGCAAACCTTACAGGTAGTCAGTACATTTTTCTTTGATACCTTATGTAATTGATTTTGTCTCATAATCAAAAAAACAAGTAAGCAAATTAGTACAATAAAAACGGCTATAAATCCCGTTACTACAGCAATAGACAAGTATAGCACTCCATTCATGATAAGATGTCAAGATTGTAAATAAACATAGAAATTAGTCCCACCATAAAAATTATCAAAGTTAATACCATTGGTGCCCATTGTCTTAATGATATCGTATTGATCAGAACCTCTCATATCAGCTATCAAATCATAGGTATTAATCGAATTCCTTTGACCCTCTCCTCTACGGGATGATGGGTAAGTTGAAACAAATTGGTTCTGACAATATCCTTTAGTAATGCTCCACTTTGTTCATCTATGCCATTTTCCTGAAGTAACTCTTTTTCAATGTCAGTAAGTTTAGGTTCACGTTTCATGTTTCCCTCTCCTTCTTTCGAGATATGAATTCGATCTATGATTTACCAAAAATACTATACAATTATTCTTTATTTTCATAAAAATATGTATAACAAGAAAATTATATCATGCATGATAGGAGTTGAACTATTCCTTGTTACTGACTTTCTTTGCTGGTTAAATTAAAAAGCCATTCTAATCCATGAAGTGCACCCCTTAAAGTAAAAGTTCTTTCAAAATAATGCACGCTATTCTAAGTTGATTAATTATCTGAAAAATACAGACCAACCTAATTCAGAAAAATGTATTCGATTCATTTCAGATGCTGGATATGGTGGTGGCGGCGATCAATACTATGATGAAGTAATAGACTATCTTGATACACTACGTAGACGAAGTGATATATAAAAAAGAAAGGAAGCACCAAAGGGTGCTTCCTTTCTTTTTAAAGTCCCTTGTATAGGGATATATATAAATCAATTTCTTTTTTTAGCCAAGTACCATAGCCCTTCACTATATAAACCTCCCATTCATCCAGTTTATTTGGGTTTTGTACACCAATAAAAACATCGTTTTGAGACTGTTGATTAATATAAAGTACAATATCTTTTCTAGGAAATGCATTTACACCCTCTTCTGGAATAAAGGGAGTCTGTATGACTCTAACATACGTATAGTCGTTCTGACTGGTTCCTTCTTCTTGGCTTTCTTGAAGGAATCCTAATTCTCGTTCGTTTTTCACTACTATATTCTCATCACTTTTTCGATATGTTAGGCGAAATAAATCCATAGCATTTACTAAAATCCCCATATTTTGTGAGGGCTTTTT
This sequence comes from Brevibacillus laterosporus DSM 25, assembly GCF_002706795.1. Taxonomy (NCBI): domain Bacteria; kingdom Bacillati; phylum Bacillota; class Bacilli; order Caryophanales; family Paenibacillaceae; genus Brevibacillus; species Brevibacillus laterosporus. The sequence continues at coordinate 2,846,557 of NZ_CP017705.1, read as the reverse complement.
GAACTCAAAAATGTCATGTCCTCTTTGTATAACAAGTTTTTCAATGGTAGATTTATCTGTTTGTTTTTCCTCAGATTGTGCCCCTCCCTGATGTATCTCACCTTGAGTAGGAACTGTACATCCACTTAATATTCCAATCAAAACTAACGAGAGAAAAAATTTTTTCATTTACGTACACCTCCCAATCAAAATTCGGTTCATCCTTTTCTTTGACGAGTAAGCAGCAATAAAAGTTTCGTATTTTTGGAAGAAAAGGTAATTAATTCCTCCTCACAACTCCCTTCGTTATCCTCAAAAATTACAAATCTCACGTTAGAAGAAGGCGATTTATCTGACTTGAGCATCCTTAAAAATCTTGAATCTCTACAGTATATTACTGTGGGAAAAAATAAAATTAAGGATTTATCTTCTATACAATCACTACGTAACCTTATTTTCCTAGATGTATCCAATAATCCCCTTCAATCAATTGATCCAGTAAAACAGTTTTCTAACTTGGAACGATTACAACTTATGAACACAGCCGTAATGGATATTAATGTATTAAGCTCTCTTTCAAAACTTAGATTTTTAGATATTCGAGGGACGAATGTGACATCAGTCAAACCTTTATCTGAACTTAAAAAACTTACCATTTTATTAGCGAATCCCCAAAAGCTAAAAGATGTAAATATTCTCGATAAAAAAGTAAACGTAGCAGAAGATGCAAATTATATTAACGATGGAGATTAAGATCCCTGTTAAACGTTTTTCTTGCCATTTTGCTTTCCCCCAACCTTATTTGTAATAGATAGTGACTTATTTTGACCGGTCAATTCGTCACTCTCACTTATCTAGAAAAAATAGAAGCTAAATAGCAACTGATCCGACCATTTTTTTAATAGAGATACAAAATTGAATATAGAAAATTGACAAACCTTACGGAATAAGTCTATTTCCTCAATTTATTATTATTTTTATTGTTTCATACGTCTTGATAATGTGTGTTGCCCTGTCAACACACCAATTAATAGGATAGAACTTCCGATCAATATAGCCTCTATCATGACTTTAGAAATCCCCTTTACTACTAAGCCAGGTAATATTTCTGTGGGGTGACGTCTAAGAAACGTGATACAGTCCTCAACAACACCAGTCTCCCCAATGAGGATATCTGACCTATACAAGTTTGCTGTAGCCGAAATCTTGTTTTTAAGGATTTTTGTTCGTCTGAGTGAAGCTAGTTTGTTGCTCTGCCTTGTATAGATGTATTTTGTTGGTTTTTCTATCCACTGGTAAGCCACCCATTGGTCAAAGATATCCAGGTACTCATTGGCGAGCAGTGGAGAGAGGATACCACCTTGCATTGTTCCTAGCTCGTTTACAGAAGTTTCTTCAAAAATGCCTGTGCCCATAAAGAAGCACCCCCTTCGAATCATATTGGAAATACGATTCAGGAGGTGCTTTTTCCTTGTCTCAATTTACTGGGTCACTTCACATCTTACTAGCAGGGCTGCTTTTATCCCTATCCCCACTGCAATGCATTCTTTGTAAATATAAGAAATCTGAGAAGTGAGGAAAGTGAATTTTAAATTTGTACTCGGATTGAAAAGAAACTGTGTAGCTGATTAATTCCTGGATATTGTTGTTCAAAAAGGCGAACATTTTCTATTTGGTTTATAATAAAAATGCAGATGTGCTGAATTGGTTGTCAGAACATCTGCTTTACCAATATCATCAATTAATATCGTAATCTATACCGAAATATTTTGGTATTATTGTTTCGTATACATGTCCATCAACCTTATGAAGTAGCTTAGTCACTTCGATATGGAAGTAATTTAATATGTTTTCTTCTGTCATCAACTCAGATACTGGACCTGTAATAATTGGTTGGTCTTTAGCAACCATGAGCACTTTATCTCCAAAATAAAATGCATGATTTGCGTAATGTGTATTGATAACACATGCTAGCCCACGTTCTTTCACAAGCTTTTTAATCGTTTGTAATATAATTTTCTGCTTATGAATATCTAGATGCGATTCTGGCTCATCCAATACTAAAATTTTAGGTTCTGATACCAATGTACGAGCAATCAATGCAAGTTGTAGTTCCCCACCACTAACAGCTGTGCACGGCTGTTCTGCTAGGTGTTGAATACCTACCATATCGAGTGCATCTAGTGCAGCTTTTCTATCGACTTCAGATGGTTGTGCGTAAGTATGAAGTAACAATGCACGCCCCATTATTACTAAATCTAAAATAGAATAGCCAAATGTCATTTTAGATGCTTGTGGTACATAACCAATAGTTTGCCATACTTCCTTTCGACTATAGCTAGAAAGAGGTTTCCCACCTAATAAAGTTTCTCCCTTTTTCCATCTCAACAACCCCATTATACACTTTAGCATTGTCGTTTTTCCCGCACCGTTTGGGCCGAGAATGGACATAATTTCCCCAGGCTGTAGTTCAAAGTTGATATCGTTATGGTATAAATACTTTTGTTCATTGCCATGATTTGATTTTTTATAAAAATAGTTGCCATCTTTTATTTGTAAAATCAACTCCAGCCACCTCCTGTTTTTCGTAATAAATACGCAAAAAAAGGTGCCCCGACAATTGCTGTTAAGATCGATAATGGTATTTCTGCTGCGGTTAAACTTCTCGCTAAATTATCAATAATTAACAAATACATCGCACCAATTGAGATGGATGCAGGCAATACATACTGATTATTACTACCAACAAGCATTCGGGCAATATGTGGGATAATTAAACCAACCCAGCCTATGATTCCTGCTATTGCGACTGCAGAAGATGTAATTAACGTTGCCCCTAAAATTACAAGCCATTTCATCTTCGCTACCGATATCCCAAGCGATTTTGCTTCATCTTCAGAAAGCGATAAAATATTTAAACGCCAACGTAAGATATATAAAATGATGATTCCTATTAATATGAGTGGACCACCAATTAATAAATCTGAATAGCTTGCTGTTCCGAGGCTGCCCATCAGCCAATAGGTAATGGAGGGCAGCTTTTCTTCTGGATCAGCTAGAAACTTCACTAGTGAAATAAGAGCTTGAAATAAGGCGCTTGTTACAACCCCTGCTAACACTAGCATAAAAATAGGCATATCTCGTTTGGAACCACCGATAAGAAATGCGAATCCAATGGCTAACATTCCCATCAGTAGTGAGAAAATTTGCATTGTAAAACCATTACCAAAGAGTAATATTCCAATAGACGCACCGAATCCAGCACCGGCAGAAACACCTAAAATGTCAGGACTGACTAAAGGATTCGCAAACATTCCTTGGAATGCAGCACCGGCGATGGATAGACCGCCGCCGATGAGCATTGCAAGTAAAATACGGGGAAGACGGATATTCATTACAACCGTTTCATCCATATTTGTCCACGTCTTTTCTATAGGGACTATTTGTGAAAGTAATATTTTAGTTTGTACAATAAAATCTACGTGATAACGTCCAATGCCAATTGATATAAGTCCAAATATCAGCGGTAGCATCCAAAGTAATGATTTTATGAATCTAGATTTCATTTGAAAGCCACCTTTAAACTAATATTTTGCTGCCTCTGATGGGGGATTTAAGATTTCTTGTACTTGCTTATCTGTTAATTCATAATCATAGAAACGCTTATAGTAATCCTTAATTTCTTTATTCATGTCGTATGTGAAAAGTTCTGGATAGTTTTTCTGTGCCATCCATTTCAGCATTAGAGGAGCATCTCCACTTGGTGGATACCAACGATATATTCCAAGAGGCATTTTATAAACTTTCTTATTTTGCACTGCCTTTACTTGGCTCCAGTCTTGTCCATCAAATACGTTCTTATATAAGTCTTCTGGTTGTGTTTCCGTGAAATTTGTAATGTAAATGATGTCCGGATTCCATTCATAAATTTGCTCCATATTAATTGCTTTAATACCTTTTATTTTTTCAGCAGCAACATCAATACCTCCCGTTGCGTTTAACCAACGATTTCCATGCATACCGACTCCGGCTGTCGAAATTTCCCCATTACTATGATATTGAAGGATCATTACACGAGGTTTAGCTTCTTTCACTCCTGAAAGTACTTCACTAATCATTTTCTGATTTGCTTCACCCTCTTCAATAATTTCTTTTTGTCGATCTACCGTACCTGTAATTTCCCCTGTTAAAGACAACCACCGATTTAATGTATCAAGTGGGTTTAAAGAAGTTGTTTTTGTATCTAAAGCAACTGTTGTAATACCTGCTTCTTCAAGCTTTTTTACAGTCTTTTGTTGGTTAGCGATTTCAAAATACACTTGAGGATTTAACGATAATAATTCTTCGATGTTTACTTCACCATTTTTAATAAAATTTGTTTTCGCTTTTAGAATAGATGGAGAAATGTCTTTTAAAATCGAATGTGATGCTGCATTATATGAATTCGGATGAATCCCTACAATTTCATCCGTTGAATTGGTTGCAATATACCATGTCGAGAAGTATGGAAGAATACTTCCCATTACTACACGATTAATTTTTGCTGGAATTTCCACCTTTCGATTTAATTCGTCAACAATTAGTTTTGTTTCTTGAGTTGGCTTAAGTTCTTTACTCGTAGAAGTCTCTTCTGTATTACCACATCCAGCAAGAAACAATAGTAGAGTAATAGCCGATAAAATAAATTTACACTTCATTCTTTTACCTCATTCTGATATTATTTTTATTGATAACGATTTTCATTATCAATTTACCGCAATACTATTCTTTGGTCAATCTTAATTTCAAAATTTTAATATTAAGATAATAATATATTTTAATTTTTGAATATGGTGACGGTGTTCACCGTTAAATAGACATATGTAACAGGACCTATTTAAACCCAATTCGATTGGAGGATTTTTTTTGGCTCAGTTTAAAGAAATTTTATGGTTAGATCCAGGTCATGCATTTGGTCTAGAGAATCGTACAAGTCCATTTATCGTAGAAAACTTTACACAAATTGATCAGTATGACTTTGCTGAGATAAATCTAATGTCATTCAAATGTATTGTCATCCATGATTTAATTGATCAGGAATATATGTTTAAACATAAGGAAAAAATTTCTTCGTTTTTAGATGGAGGTAAAATTGTTATTTTTTCTGGACAGTTATGTAAAGAATGGTTACCTGGTTGTCCAATATTTATGCCTAAACAGATAAATTCATACAAAGATTATGAGATTTCTATAGCAACATCAAATCCAATATTTGAAGGTGTTAATCCAAACGATATGACTTATAACAAAGGAGTGGCTGGTTTTTTCGCTCGCGGCACATATTCACCTGTTCCAGCCAAAGCTGAAGTATTGCTTACACTTTCTGATGATTTGCCGGTAACATATATTGATCGGCATACAACGAAAGGGACAATTTTAGCTCACGCGGGGCGAGACATTTTTGCCCATCGTATGCAAAATAAATCAACAGATCGTATTAGTGCGCAGTTACTTCAATGGATTCACGATGAATACGAAACAATACAAAATTCGGGAGGGAAATAATGAGAAAAATCGCTGTAATTTATAGTGGAAACGCTCCGCATCATCGCACATTTAATGAACCTAAATACCGACAATATATGAAAGAACTCATATACTTTCCCGAATTTTTAGATACCCCTCTAGAAAGTTTTGATGTATTAATAGTTCCGTCTCAACTGAACCAAAAATTACTTCTAGAATCTAAAGAGAAAATTCATGCTTTTGCACAACGAGGAGGAATTGTGGTTTCATTTGGCCCACAACCCTGGGAGTGGTTACCAAACCAAAAATGGGAGGACCGAGAAACGAATTTTTGGTGGTGGTTAGAAAAAGGAGCCCAAAGTGGTCTAGTATTGTCTGCATCTGAATACGACCTTTTTAATTACATTACTTTATCTGATGCAACTTGGCATCAGCATGGCGTGTTTTGGCCAATAGAAGGTACGAAAAAACTAATCACAACAGAAGATGGAGGTGCAGTTATGTATGTAGATAAGATAAGCACTAATGGAACTTGGATTATTACAACACTTGATCCTGACTATCACTTTGGCTCATATTTTATGCCAGCCACTGAACGTTTCTTTGATGGCTTTTTTCCTTGGCTAGCACATGGAAAAATATAGCATGGTTTTTTTGCAATCTTAAGATTCAAATCAGCCTCATCCGTTCCGTCGCTTCCTATTGATCCTAGGTCTTTTCCACCATGACCGGGATCAATAGCTATGACTGGATCTGCATCTGGCTCATTTTTCATAGGAGACACTTTTTGTTTCTTACTTTTTTCACATTGTGGTTGTTTGTTAAATTATCCTGTTCATCGGTTAGTTTCGTACTTTTCATACCGTCTGTTTTTAGTGCTGTCTCATTTCCTGTTATAAAAAAGGTTTCTTCTGTGTCCAATAACAAGCTGTGTTATCATAAAGACCTACACTAAGATAGGAGTATAGATAAAAAGGAGATCACGCAGATGAAACCGATGTATGTCGCTCTGTTACTTTTCACAAGCTTCCTATGGAGTGGCAATTTTGTAGTGGGTAAATTCTTGGTGAATCATGCATCCTCCATGACCTTAACCAATTTACGCTATATGATTGCCGTTGTTGTATTAATTCCTGTAGTCTACCTAGCTGAAAAGCGCCTACTACCACCCCGGAGAGCTATCTTGCCGCTCATCCTGATGGGAGCTACTGGCGTGGTCTTATTTAATTTATTTATGTTTTGGGCTCTAGAACGTACAGCTGCAACAAATGTCGGCTTACTCTCTACACTTAATCCTATCTCAATTGCGATCTTTTCTTTTCTATTATTGCGTGAGAAAATCAAATTTTTGCAGATAGGATCAATGATTCTGTGTTTTACGGGGGTTCTATTAGTACTATCTAAAGGAGATTGGCATGCCTTGTTGTCACTTCGCTTTAATTCCGGTGACCTTTTGATGCTAGCAGCTGTTGCTACCTGGGGACTCTATTCTGTAGCGGGGAGATGGGCCATGCGTGACGTTTCTGCACTGATGTCCACTTTGTATTCTGGATTCTTCGGGGTCTTAATGCTGTTGCCCTTCAATTTAAGTAGCTTTACGATTACTGATTTTAATGCTGAGTTTATTTGGGGCATATTGTATATCAGTGTGTTTGCAACTGTTATTAGCATGGTGCTATGGAACATGGGGGTTAAGCAGCTTGGTGGTACCGCGGCAGGAATGTTTCTTAACTTTAATCCCATTTTTACGGCAATCTTAGCTTTATTGTTGTTAGATGAACAGATGACCTGGACTCAGGTATACGGGAGTCTGATTGTCATTCTGGGGTGTTTTTCGTTCACACGCCTTCGTAATATCTCCTTGCCTTTTGAAAAAAAGCTTTCAAATCTGAAAGATAATTCATAGATAGATTTTATGTATCGCATGAAGTAATCACGTGCTTATGCAAAAACAGACCTCCCCTATCGTAACAAAAAGGGAGGTCTGTTTTTAACCTTGTTACGTACGATTAATGTGGAAGCAAACCATACAACAAAATATCCAAGGTATACCTTATATGCTCTTCATCACTATCAAGCGATACTCTTCAGGATCAATCGTATTCTTACATAACAAAATGCTTGCTACGCTTGAAACTAATACCCGCACCACTATTTCTGGTGGTAAATCTCGCAATTCTCCACTAGCAATAACGCAAAATCAACCGCTTTTTCCGCGTGTATCCGCGTTGTGTCAAACAGTGGAACAGTCGCGTCCTCTGGGGACACTAACAAGGTAATTTCCGTACAACCAAGGATAATACCTTCCGCTCCCGCCTTCACTAACTCATCCATAATGTTCCGATAAGCCTGTCGAGATGTGTTGGTAATAATCCCTTTACAAAGCTCATCAAAAATCACCTGATGAACAATATCTCGCTCTTTTTCCGCTGGTACAATAATTTCAATACCATGGTTTTTCATTTTTTCAATAAAAAAGTCTTGCTCCATCGTAAACTTAGTACCTAGCAATCCTACTTTTCGTAGCTTTCGTTCCTGAATCTTTTCTGCTGCTGCATCTGCAATATGTAAAAAGGGTATTGTGATGTGGGCAGAGATTTGCTCGGCAATCTTATGCATGGTATTGGTACAAACTAGAAGACAATCTGCGCCAGCCTTCTCGATACGTTGTGCTGCCCCGCCCAATATAGCTGCAGCATCATCCCAACGCCCTTCCTTTTGACACTGGACAATCTCTTCAAAATTAACGGAGTATACAACACATCTAGCTGATGCAAGAGCCCCGACTCGTTGATTCACCATCTGATTGATATGTTTGTAGTACTCAGTAGTAGATTCCCAGCTCATACCGCCTAACAGTCCGATTGTTTTCATGCTGTATCCTCCTTCTTACATGTTTCTGATAGATTTTGACAATCGTATCATGAAGTTAATGAGAGTATCAAGATAAATTGGATACAACACACGAGCACAAACAATATGAAGCCATGTATATTCACATAGAAAAAAGCAAGATCGCTAAAGGCAGGAAATCACGTCTTAATCGATCTTGCTTTATTAGCTTAGTGCTCTTCTTCTACTTGCTCTGCTTTTTTCGGCAAAAAAATCGTTACAAACATCCCAATAATCGCCGTTACAAATAAAGCATGGAAAACCTTTACTAGCCCTGTTTCCATATGGCCTTGCAATAGATACATATTAAATACAGCACCAAACATAGTAATCCCTACTGTTTGTCCCATCGTTCTCATGAATTGTACGGAACTGGTTGCGACACCACGTTGACGCCAGACGACGCTACTTTGTACAGCAATCGTGATAGCAGTCATCGTAAGACCGAAGCCCAGACCCAGAATAAACATTAAGAAACCAATGTAGAAAACAGATGTGGTTGGCGTGAGGAATGATAGGAGAAGTTGACCAATCAAAAAGAAAACTCCACCGATTGCAACCAACCATTTATATCCCAAACGACTGTAGTAACGTCCACCTACAGAGGCAGCTAATGGCCAGCCAAGAGATAACGGCAGGACGACGATCCCCGCAAGCGTTGCAGATAATCCAACAATATTGATAAGCCAGTTTGGCATATAAACCGATATACCAATTAATAAAGCCCCATGTAATGCAGAAATAACTTGCGAAGTTGCAATCAGACGACGCTTAAATAAGGATAATGGAAGCATCGGTTCAGGTGTTCGCCTTTCAATAGCAATAAAGATGCAAAATAAAACGAAACTGACAATAAGTAAGGATATCGTTGTAGAATTAAAAGTAATCCCTTGTCCTTCACCCTCTGCTAAGAGTGTGTACAGGAATGAAACCAAGCTACCAGTAAAGAATAAAGCTCCCCAATAATCAATGTGCACTGTTTTGGGAGTAAGTTCTTCATGGAAATATTTCGAAATCATAAAGATACTAACAAGTCCAATTGGAATATTAATATAAAAAATCCATTCCCAAGCCACATAATCTACAAAAAAACCACCGATTACAGGCCCTACAATTGCCGCGACTCCCCATACCGCACTAAATAACCCCATCAATTTAGCGCGCTCTTCCTGTGTGAACAAATCCCCAATGATAGTCATGGTGATCGGTTGAACAGCCCCCGCTCCCAAGCCCTGAATACCTCGGTATAGCATGAGCTGCGTCATGGAGCTAGATAAGCCGCATAAAAATGAACCTGTTAAAAAAACGGTCGCACCAAATAAGAAGATTTTTTTTCGTCCAAACAAGTCAGCTAACTTCCCATAAATAGGTGTTGTAACAGCCGTTGTTAACAAATAAATGGAGAATACCCATGAAATGAGTGTCGTTTGTCCCAAATCATTTGCTATGGCAGGCATTGCTGTTGTGACTACGGTCGTATCAATGGCTGTTAGAAATGTCGTTACCATCAAAGCAGTCAGGATGCTTCTTTTAGAACGTACCATGCTCGTACACCTTCTTCTTCCTACTTAAATTACTATTTTCTATACATAATAGTTGATTATGTTTCACAAAAGAACAATTGTCAATCGTTTCTTCCTATCCCTTCCCCCCTTCATTCCCTTATGAAAAGAAATAACCCCCCGCTAGCGGAGGGTAGACAGCCTACAATTATTCTTCCCCAAAAGGACTCATATTTTCCCAATAGTAACTACTTAAGGTATCAGTTCTCCTTTTTGTAAAGAAAGAAATAACTCTTTCAACTCGTTAGGCAATTCAACAGCACGCCGTTGTGTCTGATCAATCATAACCATCGTAACCAAGCCATCAGCGACCAAGCCCTTCTTCTCATGATGCAATTCGTGCTTGATCACAAAGCTTCGTTTTCCTACGTTAACCAAGGTAGTTTGAATAGTAATCTCATCACCCATGACTAGCTCACTTCGATAATTGACATTCATATTCACAACTACCGGGAAAATATGCCGTTTCTGTAGCTCTTCTATAGTATATCCTTCAGCGATTAACCAGTCAAAGCGAGCCCATTCCATATATTCCAAATATTTGGCGTTGTTCACATGACCAATGAAATCAACTTCTGTAGAACGAACCGTAAAAGCAAAGGTATGTGCCATGTCTGTAGCCTCCTTATTTTCCCTTTTTTTGATTATATACGATTCTTGTAGAGCTTGAACATTTTTCTTTTTTGCTTGCGTGAAATTTCAAAAATTATCCCATATAATAAATGACAAGGTTATCTATTATACGTTAAGGAAGGGTGTGTCCCATGATTGTTCAAGAATTATTACCGCAATACCATGCAGCTCATCAGAAGCGTTATCTAGCTTTATTGCAAGGAATCAGTGAAGAACAGCTATCATGGAAAATTGCTCCTGCCACTAATTCAATCGGTTTTCTTATCAGGCACATCGCTGAAGTAGAATATGCTTTTTCTCAGATGTTTTTTAACCAAATACCTGCTAAGGAAGAAGGCAGCTTTACCTTGGGAAAAGTCACAGACACAGGAATTTGGACAAATGGAAACGATCTGATGGATTACACCGAACGTGCTAGTCAATTCTTCTTACAATCAATGGAATTATTGCCCGAGGAAAGCTGGGACCAACCAGTCGAATCTCGTATTGGTATGATGACCCCACGGGATGCCTTTGGTCTATTAATTTATCATAAAAGGTATCACGCTGGTCAAATTGGCTGGATCAAAAAATACGGAGCCCAAGCCTAATATGAAGCTATCCTTCCTTCAAGACGATGTACTCATCACTCCATTAGAACAACAGGAGCTTCCTCGTGCAGTTGAAATATATAACAGCAATCCAAACTATAATGTAATAACAAACGGAGAGCCTACATTAACTCTAGCTGAACTAAACCAAGAATATGCGGACATGAACAAATATCCATCCGGTCATTGGCTTGCCATTCGGCACGAGGATAAAATAATTGGAATCTCACATTTACTGTTGGAAAATCCAAACGACCAAAAACCTTGGATTGGTTTATTACTAGTGGATTCCAGCTATCAAGGTAAGGGTTACGGAAAAAAAGCATATCTAATGCTAGAAGAGTATGTTCGTTCATTGGATAAAACGACCATACATATTGGTGTCATTGCCTCCAATCAATCTGCCTTAGATTTTTGGGGAAAATTAGGTTTCGAACAGTATCGACAGGTGACTGCCTCTGTAGGGAAACTGACGCAACCGATCTTATGTATGGCAAAATTCTTATAAGAAGGGGCTATAACATGAAACATTCCCGTTTTGAAAATGCTCTACCTGACTCCCTGACCTGTTAAGGATTCGGGTTCCCTGTCTTTGCTGTATGAGAAATAAAAAAACCGACTTATCCTTATTGAGGAAAAGTCGGTTTTTCATCTATTTTTTCATCGAAATAGAAAGAATGCAGCGGAGCATCCTTACTTTTATCTATTTACGAAGTTTGATTACCGTTTCACGTAATTGTTCTGTATCAATCGGTAATACTTCCACTTCATCCAAATTTTTTACCTTGTTAATTAATTCATTCACAGACTGATCCGGGATGTCACGTCCTCTAATTTGACGTAGAAAATCAAGTTGAGAAAAGGTTCTCCATAATACGAACAAGCGTTGACCAGTAAGCTCCATTTCGTTCTCTCCCCACAACTAGAATAATTATAATTATACTACATTTATACCCCATTTTTCCTGCTTTAAAAAACTTCAATTTTCTTATAAAAAAAATTTAATTATGTATCTTCGGATCGTTTTACCCCACAAGCTTATAAATTATAGGTAAACAATAGTGACTGAATTTTCACTCTCTATGTAAGCTTTCATCCCCGTACGTAGCTCAAATGCCATCCACTGTGGGCGACCAATTTTATTATATCGCACTCCATTAGGATTTGTTAATAGCTCCCAATTATCTTCTACCATACATAATATAAGCATACCAGAATTGATAACTGACTTCATGTTCCATCTACTGGAAGATGTTTGTACCATTCAATCATTCAGGTAATCTAATCCTTTATCTTCAGCATCACATGAAAATAAAATAAACCAAGTTTCTAGCATAGACACCGGTGAATTGTACCCGTTTTCAGCTCTATGCAAGAAACTCGGCTTCTTATCATTTTACATCCCAATATCTATCATGTCTTGCTAACAAATTAACGGCTAAACAAGCCTTTGATTACAAATGCTACATTGGCTGGACGCTCCGCTAAACGACGCATGAAATAACCATACCAATCGTTACCATATGGAACATACACACGCATTTTATAGCCCTCTTTTGCCAAGTCTAGTTGAGATTGGGGACGAATACCATACAGCATTTGGAATTCAAATTGATCTCGAGAAATACCTATCTCCTTCTCTAACTGCTTCACATATGCAATGATGGAATCATCATGTGTTGCAATCGCTGCATAATTACCGTTTTGGAGATGTTGCTTAATAATCTTCTTATAATTTTCATCGACATCTGTTTTCGCTGGATAAGCCACCTCTGGTGATTCTTTATAAGCACCTTTTACCAAACGCAGGTTAACTTGTTTATCTTTCACAGCCTCCACATCATTCTCTGATTTATAGAGGTAAGCTTGAATAACCGTACCAACATTATCATAATCCTGTAACAATTCATGCAGAATTTCCAAGGTCACTTGGTTATGAGCGTAATCCTCCATATCAATACGAACAAAAATATTCCCACATTGCTTAGCTGTATCTAGAATTCGACGCATGTTGCTTACACATAGGTCGCGACTAATATCCAATCCTAACTGTGTCATTTTAAGCGAAAGATTACAATCCACTTTAGACTCATAGATTGCTTCAATCGTTTTCATACAATAATCAGCGGATTCATTGGCCTCTTCTACGCTAAATACAAATTCCCCAAGATGATCTAGCGTGCAAACTAGCCCTTTTTGATTCAGCTCGTGGACACCGCGAATGGCTTCTGCGATAGTTTCTCCCGCCACTACACGCCTGGCTCCAAATCGAAGCCCCCATTTTTTGGCCGCTTTATTTAATCCTTGGTTTTTAGAAAGGAATAAGAAAAAGTTCTTTAAGATTTGTTCCATCATTACATCCCCCTCAAGCTGCTTTACCTGTACATTTACTTTCTGCTTTATATACCAAGCAAGCATCATGCCAACTTATCAAATTCAGGAAAAATCTCATGAAATCGTCAATTTCTACCCTTTCAGATGTTCCATCGTGTGAAAACACATAGTATTTTGACATTTATGTACACTTTTGTTCAAAATCATGTACACTAATGATTAAGAGTGTCTTTTTTGTGAAGTTAACATTCATAATGTCAAACAGCACAGGTGATCCTATGAAATCCTTCTTCTCTTTGCAAATGAAGGTAACAGCATTCATGTTACCGCTTTCAAACTCTGAGCTTTTTCCAAGCCAAGCGAGATTTACTGGGAATGTAATGCATTCTTACTTGCCTGAATATTGCGCCATTCCTAGTTCACATACGCTATGGCAAGCCTTTCTCTGTGTATCTAGCTTTCTTTCTCAATCAGAAATTTCAGCTTTTCGCACAAAGCTACTCGTGTTGGATTCCCCAGATGGACAGCCTATTGGGTATCTCCCCTTTGAACAATTATTTGAAACCATTGGCACAGTCGCTAACAATCAAGAAGCTCTCCTTCATACTTTATTAGCTACTATGAGTGAGGCGACTACCATTGTAGACTCTTCTAATCAGGTTGTTTATTGGAATCCGGCAGCAGAAAAGCTGTATCAAATAAAAAAAGAAGATGTTGTGGGTACTCCGTTGGATAACCATTTCGCTAGCGAATCCATTCGTTTAAAAATTGCTTTATCAGAGGGGTCAGCCGTTCAAAGGTTATACCATATCCCACGCCCTAATCAACACGTTCTTATTAACTCTGCCCCAATCACTCAATCATCAGAGATTATTGGAGCCATCTCGATTGAGCAGGACATTACCGAATTAGTCAAGCTACATGAGGAATTAACTAATACAACCGAGCATTTACACAATTTGCAACAAGAAATGACTCGCTACCAAGCCTCTACCGATCCATTTTTCCCTATAAAGGGGCATTCGCCTGCTTTACAAACAGCTATGCAAACAGCTCGGAAGGTTGCAGTAACCGATGCTACTGTCCTCATATATGGAGAGAGCGGAGTGGGTAAGGAACTATTTGCTCAGGCTATTCACCAAGTAAGTAAACGCAGTAAAAAATCTTTTGTAGCCATCAACTGTGCAGCCATTCCAGCCGCCCTATTTGAGAGCGAGCTTTTTGGTTATCAAGGGGGGGCTTTTACGGGAGCTGAGCGAAAAGGTAAACCTGGCAAAATCGAGCTGGCTCATGAAGGTACCCTCTTTTTAGACGAAATCGGGGAACTCCCACTAGAATTACAAGCGAAGTTATTGCGCGCCCTACAGGAGCGACAATTCTATCGAGTAGGTGGAACAGAACCGATTTATGTGAATACACGAATCATTGCGGCTACAAATAAAAATCTAGAAAGAATGGTGGCAGAGGGGCGTTTTCGTGAGGATTTATATTATCGATTAAATGTTTTTTCTTTAGAGCTACCATCGTTACGGGAACGTTTAGAGGATATTTTAGAATTAGTCCCCATTTTCTTGCATGAATATTCTCTTGCTAACGATCACGCAGTACCTCGCATTATGCCAGATGTAATGCAAGCACTCCTTGATTATCATTGGCCTGGAAACATTCGTCAGCTCCGTAACATCATTGAGCGTTTATCAATTTTACAAGAGAACGGAGTCATTACATGGGAACATCTTCCTGCCGCATTAAAAACCGCTCATGAACGTAATTCAGATAATCAAACTCATTCGGGTAGCTTATCATCAACAGAGCTGTCTTCCACCTATACAGTATCCACTGTATCTCCTTCTAATGGTAACCAGACAAGATCCGACACGTATGGCGTACACAACGAATATGTACCAGCTCGGTTCGGAAGAGAAGGTGATAAGGAAAAAACAAAAATATTACAGGCATTGGAACGCACATATGGAAATAAAAAAGCGGCCGCGCAATTATTAGGAATGTCACGCGGCACACTTTATAACAAAATGAAAAGATATGGACTTGTAGAGGAATCAAGTAAACGCTAATATCCCCTTTCCTTTAAGAGACATTTATGTCTCTTGTCACATTCTGCTTTCTTTGCGGCCAAAGGTACCGCTGTAGCATCATAGCACCTATCCCTAAAAGAGCTAGCATGATACCACAGATCTGGAAAGCGAGGCTTGGTCCCACCAAGGTTACCAAGCCTCCTCCTAAGAGCGGGGCAATTACCCAAACCATGCTACTCATAGACTGCACAATCCCCATAACTCTTCCCACTGCCTCTTTTGGTGCTTCATTCATAAACAAATAATTTGATGTTACCGACCAAAGTCCAGTACCAGCTCCTCCAATCAAGCAGGGAAGGATCATGAATACGAAATCTACACCTGCTCCCATACTCCCCAGCCAAATAAAGCACCCGCCTATTAACGTGGCACTTATTCCAATTGCAATCCCATATCCTGTCATTACACTCCGACGTTGAAGAAAACCTATCATCGTAATTGCACCTAAACCAAACAACGCTATGCCCCAGCCCATCCACTCAGGATGCAGAGGAGCTATATCCCTTACTAGCACAGACATTTGCGAATCAACAAACTGAATCGTCATGGAAACAAGCAACATAAAGAAAAGACTTACTAGAAGTACTTTGTTTCTTAATACGATGCTCCATCCATCCTTCCAAGCATAAATGAATGGCTGCTTGTTTGAGTCCGAACTCTTTTCTACATGGACATCTTGAGAGGTTGCGCCACACGTACTCTCCTTCTCCGTTGGCCTTATCCAACCTAGCAAACAACAAGCAAGCAACAGACAGCTTCCATTTACAACTAAACAAATTTGACTTGAGGTGACCGATAATAAAGAAGCTCCTAAAAGTGGGCCTATAATTTTGGCTAATTGAAAAATGAGTGTATTAAGACTTGTGGCTTGCAATAGCTGATCATCACTAACAATCTGACGAGTCATAGCCTGTTCTGCTGGTAAATTAATTACTTCCAAGGTAGCTCGCATTAGCAAGATGCCATATAGAATCCATACCCCCGAAGCAAACAGTAGACTGAAGGTGAACAGGGCCCTCAATAGATTGCTTGCAAGCATTACCTTTCGTTTATCCCAGCGATCAGCTAATACACCTGCTACTTGCCCCAATAAAATCCCTGGCAGAGCATAACTAATCGGCAACAAAGCAATTAAAAGCGGAGAAGATTTCCATTCAAATGTCACGATGGCCATAATTGCAATATAGTCAAACCATCCACCAAAGCTGGATATTCCATATGCCGAAAAAAGCTTACGAAAGGTGTGATTCTTCCACACCGACACCGAACCTGATTCTCTCTGTGTAATTTCCAAAAATACCACCCTCCTCTTCCTTTCAACATGTTACCGTTGGTATGTCAGAGGAGTATCAGAAAGAACATTTTTTTAAGAAAAGTGTTGTTCCAACTGGGCTTCTAGTCGATCGAGATATTTCTCCCAGCCTAACTTATGCTGTAGTTGATTCCACTGTTGTTCTGCCAATTTACTAATGATCTTTAAGGCTGCTTGTTTATTCCCCAGATATCGCGTGTATTGCAAAGCCATCAAAAGGGTAGGCAAGAATTGAGAACGTTGTAGATCCTCTATCCCTTTTGTCCAATCAAGTACCCCTTCATGTTCATTACCTTTAATAGAAGTAAGCAATCCCTTATGAATTTGCCACAGTCCACTCTCCCGTAATCCTGGGAAGTAAGGTAACAAATCCTCTAGCTCTTTCAAGGTTTGTTCTGCACGTCCCCATTCAGATTGGGCTGTATAAAAAATGACCTCTTCCGTCATGAGTAAGAAATGAAGCCACTCATTCCCCTGCTCTCTTGCCATTATCCAGTTACTCTTCAAAATTTGCGCAGCCTGTTCAAATTGGTTCGTTTGCACGTAAAAAGAGATTAGATTTATCGGTAGTTCAGTTTGACTATATGAAGGAAGACAGCCTGATTGAAGTGCCTGTTCACAGAAATGTAAGGCTTTCGTTGTATTCTTTGAAAAGCCTATATAAAAAAGTAACAAAAAATAGGCGCGGTGCTGAAAAGAATGATCATTTGACTCTAACAATCGCTGTACATCTATTTTAGAGAAATAAGAGAGACACTTGAAATCTTCATCAACAGGCAACCCCCATTTTTGTTGATGACTCAGCATAGTAACTAGCTGTTCTCCTAGACCTAGAAAGTGATACGTATGTAAAAGCTCTCTGGTTTTTTGTTGAAGCAATGTATTTTTAGCAAATGAAGTAATCTCTCCATGCTTATCCTTTACATAGAAACGATAGCCTCTGCCGCGAATCGTTTCTATTTCATATAAGTGAATATACTTCCCTAGCTTTTTTCTCAAGCGATAAATATGATCATCTACTGTTCGGTCTATAGGCGCTTCTTGAGGCCAGACGTGATCTAATAGTTGTTCGCGCGAAAGGCTTTGATTCTGGTTTTGAAATAAAAATTGCAGAAGAGCATATTCTTTTGGTAAAAATGAGATAGAGTCAGACAAGATTTCTACTGTAAAAGCATCATCATGGAACAGCAAGCAATCAACTCCTGATAGACAGAATGTTTCATTTATTATAATCAATAAGTTGTACTTTGCCGATCCCCTCTTGTCATAAAAGAAAATGTGCTAAACCAAGCCCTTATTACTAGCCGTTTTGAAAAAATAACCTTGTTGCAAAGCCAGATAGTGGTACGCCCACTCCATCTAGCATTGACAACAAGGCTATCCATTTACATGTGAATTACATACGAATCCGAGCATTACGTAAAAAGTAAGATCCGATCGCTGCTAAAACCCCTAGAGAGATAAATCCGGCGTAATATGTGAATAAATCCTTCTCAATGACTGTTGAGGAAAAAAGCCCACCAAGCAAGGCAAAACACAGAATAGCTCCCCCATAAAAAACAGGCTCTATCGCTGGAAACATAATAACCTTGCCATTATTCTCTAATCGATTACGTTGATATAAGAAGATACCGAGTCCTAATGTAACAAGCAAATGAATAAACGGAATTAATAAAGGTGACGATAGCTTTCCAAACAGGTTTACCAATACTACTGGACTTGTCAACAAAATGAGATTTATCGGAAATAGGTCAAAATTCAATTGGATACCAAAGTTCATTTGTAAAAATCCATTAATTAAGAAGGCAATTCCAACAGGAAAGATACTAAAGATTATGGACAGCATGGCTTGAACCATCGTTCCACCCGATAGGGTTCCAATCATCAGTACGAAGCTATAAAATGCGATTAGACCTAATGATGACTGGAGCAATGGATAAAGATGTTCTTTCAAAATGAAAAACTCTCTAAAGGGAGATACCAAAATAACTGTCATATCAATCATAGTATTCAACATCAAACTAATAACAATCGCTGATGCTCCCAGCATCCATTTGGTCAAATAAATATCTCTGCGTGAAAAAGGCATAGAGAAAGTAAAGTCATTTACTAAACTTCTTCTCTCTGATCCCATCAAAGTCAAAGCAAGTAATAAAAGTAGGGGGAAGCTAGCAAGTAGATAATTTGAATTATTGGAAACGAGATAAAAAAATTCTGCCCCTTCTTTTTTAAATTGAGCTACGTTCATAATGACCTGGTTTTCAGTTAGAAATAAGGTATTCTGCATACGTGAGAAGCCCATACATATAAAGGTGATAAATGGTAATAACCATATCATTGATTTACTCTGTTTCCATTCCTTTAGCCATAATGCTTTATGAAACATAATCGTCACCACCTAGCTTGGTAATAAATAAATCTTCTAAATCAACTGGTAATTTTTCTAATAATAACGGTTGCTCTTCTTGTAATCTGGCTAATGCTGATCCTGTTGGGTCCTCCAGTAGTAATGTATGTACACGCCCTACCTGATGGAGAAGATAGACCTGTGGCAAGTCAAGCAGTGTCTGTGGAGCATCTCCTTTAAAAACCACTTGAAACTTTTTAAACCTCTCCTCTGTATCTGATTGTGAGGTCGTTGCCTCAACACTTCCTTTTTTTATCATGATAATCATGTCAGATATTCTTTCTAACTCTTCTAGTTGGTGCGAAGAAATGATAAAGCTTACTTCACGTTCGGCAACTTCTTCAACAATCATGCCTAGTACCTGTTTTTTGACTATCGGATCAATTCCGTTTGTTGGTTCGTCTAGTATAATTACGGATACCTTTGAGGAGAACGCTAGGATCAGTGATGCCAGTGCTTTCATTCCTTTAGAGAACTGACGAATTCTTTTGCGTCTCGGAAGCTTAAAACGCTCCATCAACGTTACATAGTGATCATGATCAAAGTTAGGATACATAGCTTTGTACAGCTTGGCGCATTCATCCGGTGTATAAAAATGGAGCGCTTCAGGAGAATCGGGAACAAAAAGCATGTCTCTTTTACATTCTGGGTGTTGGTGTATGGAGCGACCATTTAACTCCACACTCCCCCCATCCGTATCCAAAATTCCCATGATTGTACGCAATAATGTTGTTTTACCCGATCCATTACGACCAACAAGACCGACAATTACACCCTTAGGTATTTCAAAGCTAATGTTATGTAATATTTCTTCTTCATCTATTACTTTATTTACATTATATAAACTAAGCATCTGAATCACCTCGTAATTCTAACATGTACTTCTCAACCCATTCTTGTACTTGCTGTGTGCTAATCCCTAGGTAACTTGCTTCAATAACGATTTGTTTTAACGATTCCTGAAATTTATCCAAACGTTCTATTTCCATCCGAGGAACCTGCTGCTTGGCAACGAAAGTTCCTTTTCCACGCAATGTCTCGATTATTCCTTGTCTCTCCAATTCCTGATATGCCTTACTCACTGTATTTGGATTTACGACAATCATGCCAGACAGCTCTCGTACCGATGGCAATTTTTCTCCCTCCTGTAGTATCCCTTTTAGAATCAACTCTTTTATTTGCTGAATGATCTGCTCATAAATGGGCGAAGGACTTCGTTCATTAATCAGGATCATAATAATCAACCACCTCTTACCGTTCGGTGTGTACTATATCATCTAGTACACTTAATACACTACTTCTTTTTTTTATTGGTGTCAATACCTTCCACAAGTATATTGAGAAATTACACTTCCTATTTCTGCATTAAAAAAGCCTTCACCAACCTAATAAGATTGGCAAAGGCTTATGAAGATAGGACGTGTCGAGGAAATACTATTTTTAACGGCACTTCCATATTCAGAAAATGTAAAACAAACCGAAAAAATAAGGTATAATAGGAACACCGTCAACAAAGGAGGTATTCCCTGATGAATCAATATAAATTGGTGACTTTTTGCCTTGCAGTATTAGTTGCCTTCTGCTTGGTAGGAGTAGGTATCTTTATTGGGCTGAAAAGCGCACTGGGCATCATTGGCTGCTTAGTATTGGCAACCTGTTTGATGGGATTTGGATTCTCTTACAAAAAGAAGCATCTTCGTCCATAAATCATGTTTCTTTCCGGCGAATAAACAGGCTGTTAACGTAAAATAAAAAAGAAGTGAAACTACTTGCCTTTTTTAATAAACGCTTGGAAATCGTATAAATTTGCGGCTGTTCCCGATTTACTTTCTGATCGGCCAAATAAAAAGCAAGTAGCCCGTCAACGATCATGCGATGAAACGCAGGATGAGGCAATTGATCAATGCTTCGTTTGGCACGTTCAATAAAGTATTGCAGCCGCTCATACGCTTCTTCGTCAGATTGATAATAGCTGACAAAGTTCAAATCTCCACCTTCCCGATCCTCTTCCAAATCGATCAGATAATCTAACAAAATATGTACTCCACCTATCCAAGGAAAATAGGCATGATGTAATGCTTCGATTTCCTTCTGATCAACCACAGGCTCTGTTGCCAAACAAAACAACGCAAAAATACCAACTGTTGAACCAGTCGCTGCGGCAAACTCTTGCCATTCTATCTCAGGATAGCTTTCCTTATGCTGGTCCCACCATGTTAATAAAGCTTCTTCCCGCTTCTCTTGGGCGATATGTTTATATACTTGCAAATCGCTATAGAGCGTAGATAAATTCAGAATATGTTGCTGAACATCTTTATAAGAAGGTAGCTTTTGAATCATCTCTTGACATCGCAAAACCAATCCAGTCAAAAAGCCCCCGTCGTCCTTTTCCTCACGAAACTCATAGTAGTCTCTTAGCGGTGCATCAGGAGTTAGTGCATCCTGCATGGAATAATGCAGCTGGCGAAAGTCAATTGGATCAAGTGATGTACTGCGATCACACAAATTATCTAGATAATCACTGATAGTCTGATAAGCTACGATTAGCTTGACCAGCGTTTCTTTATAAGAAATAACTTGAGAAGCATAAACAGAGCCACCCTGACAATGAAATTTCTTGGAATCCATGCTGGCTATGGCTTGTTTTCGAAGTTCCCTATCTGGGATTTCTTTCGCTCGTTCGTACCAATAAGCGAACTCTTGCTCAAGCAAGGGCAAAATGTAGCGATAGACGCGAAAAAGTAATTGCCAAGGCTTATGAATCGGTTTCGCTTGCAAGCTAAAGTTCCTCCTTTGGTTTTTTGCTATAAAACATCTTATCATATCTCAGGAAGAAAAATCTGCTTTATCCCCGTGTGTAACCAATTTGATATATCTAAGAACGAGGCTTCTGGAAAATATGACAGATTCCAAACCATAGGCTCCTTTGCTTTCCACCATTCTTATTTACTTACATATAGATGAAATTGTCTTCTTCATATACTTGTGCATAGCCTCAACCAGTGGATACTTCCCATTATGGATACACCAATCAAAAATAATTCCTCTAGAGAGCATAATTAAATATTCAAGTATTTCGCCCTCTTTTAAATCAGTCGTTAATTCCTGTCTAGCTTGCCCCCGATTAATAATTTCCTGAAGTTTTGTCCATGTAGAGGAATTTTTTAAAGTAAACAGTCGATTATTTCCATGATAAAGCTGCTTATTAATGTGCAACCCCAATTCAGACGTATGCTTTGCCAATTGAACAAAAAAATGTAAGAGCTGATCTTTTGTTGGCTCTTGCTTTTCGTCAGCTTGTATATCAAGAGCAAAGCGTTTATCTATTTCCTGAAATAAACAAAGATAAATTTCTTCCTTGGAGCTAAAGTAGTAATAAAATGTTCCCACTGATACATTTGCTTTCTTACTAATTTCCTCGATAGAGATGCTTTCAAAATTTTTTTCTTTTATCAAATCCAGAGCTACATGATAAATAGTGCGCTTTGTTTCTATTGCTTTTTCTTGTCGCTTGGTTAATTTTCTTTCCTGCATAGTATTTATTCTCCTAGTAACATGTACGTATTGGAAGACAGCAAAAACCACATTTTGCGAAAGCATTTGCCATTCCCTAGAAAATATTGTATCAATTTTTCCAATATACAGCATACAATCTCCGGAAGTAAAAAATTTACATTTTATCTTCCATCATTTATACTTGTTTTATAAACTGAATTACATTCAGTGAATGATATTCAGTTTAATTATTTTCAACATTTTTAAAGGAGGAAATAGTATCATGAATGACTTTAAACAATCTTTTATTATGATTCCTAGCAATTATTTTAGAGATGAAGAAGTTCAACTAGATCCTTATCACCCTTTTCAGTGGTACGAAAAAATGAGGCACCAAACTCCCGTTTATTATAATGAAAGAGCAGACATGTGGAACGTTTTTTTATACCAAGATGTCAAGCGTGTAATGGAAGATAAAAATTATTTTTCTAGTGTATTGCCTCCAAAAAGAGCATCTCCATTTAATCGAAGTGTGATTGGCATGGATCAGCCTATGCACACAGATATTCGTTCCATTGTTATGCATTCTTTTACTCCAAAAATGATGAAATCCTGGGCCCCACGTATTGAAGAAATCACGAAGGAGCTTCTGGAAAACGTACAAGATAAACAAGAATTTGATCTAGTACAGGATTTCTCATACCCGCTACCTGTCATTGTAATTGCAGAGATGTTGGGGGTTCCTTCGTCAGAGATGCCGAAATTTAAAGAATGGTCAGATATCGTTGTTAGTTCTCCAGACACCGATGATCCAGATCATCTGGCACAATTCCTATCGGTTCGTACACAGGCTGACGAGGAGTTAACCAGCTTTTTTACAGAGATTGTTGATCAAAAACGAAGAAACCCTCATCAAGAAAATAATATTATATCTATTCTTATTCAGGCTGAAAGCGAAGACAGTAAAATTTCCATTGATGAACTTGTGGCTTTTTGTAAATTATTACTAGTGGCAGGAAATGAGACGACAACAAACTTTATTTCTAATGCGATGTATAGTCTATTGGAACATCCCGAAGCTTATAGACAAGTCCAACAAGATTTGTCCCTTGTTCCCCAAGCTTTGGAAGAAACATTACGCTATCGTTCTCCAGCGCAGCGAGTCGTTCGTAGAGTAAAAGAGGATGTAGAAATCGGTACTAATCTACTAAAAAAAGATCAGATCGTAATTTCATGGATAGGGTCAGCTAATCGAGATGAGACAGTATTCGAACATGCTTCTACATTTGATATCAGCCGAAAGGTAAATCCTCATCTTGCCTTTGGACAGGGCATTCATTTCTGCTTAGGCGCGCCTTTAGCCAGATTAGAAGCAAAAATATCTTTGACAGAATTATTAAAAAACGATAAACGTATTTCATTCCACGAGATCAATCGCCCGGTGCCTATTAAAAATAGCACTACCATTTATGGTTTAAAAAGCTTTCCCATTATCGTTACCTAACTATATCTCTATTTTATCTATTCAAGCTTATGCTACATGCTAAAACCCTCCATAGGGAGGGTTTTAGCTACTTGTTTATGATTCTAGATTCTCTTCTAGTTCTCTCTGATGATTCATATAAACTTCCTTTTTAAGATGTGTCCAGCCATCAACTTGCTCAACCAGGCCTTCTTTCATGAGTTTGCCCATGGCACGTTTAAAGGAAGCTTTACTCATTTCGAAGCGATCCTTAATCTCTTCTGGCGTAGATTTATCTGTGTATGGCATCGCTCCACGTTCCTTTAGCACGCCTAAAAGTATCTGAGCATCAATTCCATAACGTACTTCTTTACGTTCCTGCATGGACCCATTCAAGCGGCCATCTTCGCGCACATAGCTGACCCGTGCTCGTACTCTTTGTCCCATGCGCAAGGATTCAGTCATTTCATCCTGATGAATAAATAAGATATGCTTATCGTCAGTGAAAATGAATACACCTTCCATAAACACACGGTACACGATACCTTCTACCCATTGATTCTTCATTTCGCTAGATGCATTCCGAGATAAGTCCCAAATGATATCTTCAGTGGCTGGTTGTCCTAGAAGACGACCGCGTTTATCAAGTTTTAAGGTCACCAACAATTTATCCCCAGCTTGTGGCCACTCTTCCCATTCCTTAGGCAGATCATCTTTAAATACCAGCAAGTCTTTTTGAATTCCATTATGTAAGAAGACGCCTACGCGTGTGGAAACATCCACAACATCTAACCATTTATACTCGCCCTCTTTCACCAAAGGCATCTGCATCGTTGCTGCTAAGCGATTTTCATGGTCGTGATACAAAAAGACTTTAACGGTATCGCCTAGCTCTAACTGGTCTGTCGCTTCGTTTTGATGCAATAAGATATCTACTTCGCCATCAGTTAGAAAATATCCATACTCTTCCACTCTAGAAACAGGCAAAGAAACAATCATCCCTGCCTTATACTTCGTAGACTGAGCTGGCATCGTCTTTTCAGAAAAGCTGGCTCCCCTGCCATCCCCTCTGTATCCAGCACCCGAGGAGCTAAAGCGGCCGCCTTGCTGTCTGCCACTACCTCCGCCGCTTCTGGCACCACGTCCTCCTCTTCCTTGTCCATCTCTATTACCAAACTGTCGCTTATCTCTCATTTCGTCACTTCCTACTCTATGTCACGCTCAATATATTTCGTAAGGTTATCCCTTCGTCCCCTCATTATACACAATCTGTTGGTGCGTTCCACGTGAGACTTCACAGCTTGTAAGGATTTTGTAAAAAATGAATAAAAAATGGAGCTTTTTCACACCTCAATCTGTAGGAACAGCTTTCCTTGCCTATCATTTACAATAAACATCTTTCTAAATTTTTATCCATAAAAACAGCAAGTCCGACTCCTTATATGCATACACTTGTCTTATCGAGTAGTAATTCATCCTAAGAGGAGAGAAGAGCATGCTAGCATATATAGAATCAATTTTTCTTGGTATCATTCAAGGATTTACCGAATTTTTGCCTATATCAAGCACGGGACATCTTGTCCTGTTTGGCAAATTGTTCGGATTACGTGAAGCTGGTCTGTTATTTGACACATTACTCCATCTAGGGACACTTGTTGCCGTTGTCATTGTCTTTTGGACTGAAATTATCTATGTAATTCGCCATCCGTTCAGCAAATTAACTCGTTTGTTGATCGTAGGTACCGTTCCAACTGGAATTATTGGTCTGACTTTCAAAGATTACTTCGAGAAAATCTCACAGACTGGGCAAACCATCGGGGTAGAGTTTCTCGCTACGGGGCTGATTCTATGGGCCGTGGAATCCATGCGCAAGGGTACACGAAACTTTGAACAAATCAATTACATAGATGCCTTATTTATCGGTACTTTGCAAGGAGCGGCTATTTTACCAGCCATTTCTCGTTCTGGCCTCACAATTGCTGGTGCATTGTTAAGAGGAATTGATCGGAATGATGCCGCTCGTTTTTCCTTTTTGCTATCTCTTCCAGCTATCTTAGGAGCTTGCGCTTTACAGGTCAAAGATTTAGTGGAACAGCCCGTATTACCAAGCGGTATTATTCCTATGCTGGTAGGAGCTATGTTTGCTGCTATAACAGGATATATCGCTATTCGTTGGATGATAAAACTGATCAGTAGTGGATCAATGAAAGTCTTTGCCTATTATGTATTCGCTTTAGGTGCTTGCATTATCGTATTACAATGGTTCGGAAAATGGTAGCGTTCTATTTTGCGCATAAGAGAAAAGCGTACAGGAGCTATTCGTGCATCTTCTGTACGCTCTTTACTGTTACAAGTAAATGTTTTGTCGTTTTTAAAGAGACTACGTCTACCGATTCCCTTCCCGTTCCTTCTCATTATAACGTTGGGCAACCATTTTCATTACCATGAAAAATACGGCATATACAGATACTGCTAGTAACGAGGTTGCAAACCACGTCGGAGTCCCCAGGCTAAGATACATAACAATATGAGCAATAAACAACCCAATAATCCATGCTAGTAAGTTAGCCCTCAGAAAAAAGTTCATTAGTGAACGCATATTACTCCTCCATCCTAGTGTTCCTAGGATTGGTATTGCCCAACTAATTAAAAACTATTCGCTGAAAAAGCCTGAATAGTAGCAAATGTCATTTTGCAGTCAAGTTAGCTTTTTATTATACGGTAAAATTATCAAAAAAATCCCTCAGGATATATCATCACGAACAAAGCTCCTTATTTTCCCTTCTCCGTCTACTCCAATTCGTATAACATCAACGACTACCTCAGATGGATTTTTGGTGCTAACACGCTGATACGTAATCACTCTGGTCCCCTGTAATATGTTGTCAAGTTCAGTAGCAGCTTGGCTAATCGGTAGCTCATAAGGTAAATTAGATGCTATCTGATACTCATTAGCTTCTCTTCCCAGCATCCTTTCAAGAAATACCTGAGCTTGTTTTGCAGCTTCCCCTTCGACGGGCAAATAATGGACAGGCTTGCTTTTTACACCTATAGATAGCGCTCGTAATAAGTGACCATTTTTTCCATTGATCGTAAGAGATAGCTTTTCATCTTCTCCTTTTATCAATTGAACGTCCCAATATTCCCGACTTTCTTCTCGGCGAAATGTTCCTTTAACAATCTGGTACTGGCTCCATGGCTCATAGCTACTTATCAGATGCTCAATTCTCTCACGCCATTCTTTAGGCCAAGCTTTCTGGGGATTTTGCTGTTTCAAGGGGATGACTACTGCCTTCTCTCCACTTTTTCCTGTATTTTTAGTAAATGGTGAAGCTGACTTTACTACGTCTGCTTGTACCCAGGCTGGGCTTAGAACCAGCAAGGTTACTATACAAGTGGTGTACAGCATTCCTATCATCTTACGTCTCGGTACCTTTCGTTTCATATATACCTTCTCCTTCGTTTATAAGTGATGGGAAGAATTCCAGTAGCATTGCTCTATTAGACAGTTTATAAGTTTATTTGTTACAATAAAGTAATAATTTGGATAATATTCAAACTAGCTCTTTCTAGCATAAAATCAGGGAACAAATCACTTCGCAACAAGCTGTCTAGATAAATACCTTGCTCATTTTTATCTAAATATTTACAATTAAAATACTATTTAACACCTAGTAGGAAATACTCTATTTATTTCAAAATGAAGGGGGTAATCGCTATGAAATTACCAACGTGGGCTGAGTCTTATTTGCACAAAATACATCTGAAACAAGAAGAGCCTTCATTCCAATTTCTACAAAAAATCTGTCGTAACCACCTATCGACGATACCTTTTGAAAATATTAGTAAACTGATTTACTATCGAGAATATAGCCGAAACAACTTCTACATTCCCCCACTAGATATTGTCACTCTCCACCTGCATACCATGCAATTTGGTGGAACCTGCTACGTGCTTAATTCAACGTTTCAACAACTCTTACTAGAGCTTGGATTCAAAGCCAAATTACTGCCCGTTGGCAAAACACATGTTGGCATTCTGGTTGATCATCCTGATGATCCAGGCATACCTTTATATGTAGATTGTGCCTCAGGTGCTCCCTTTTTTGAACCAGTTGATTTTACACGTAATCCAGATAACTGTAGTGAATACGCTGACATTTCAGTCCATTTAGTTGCAGATACAAAAAATCCGGGACGCTATGTCTACAACCGATACGTTAAAAATCAATTACTCGAACAAGATTGGACGTTTGATCCAACAGTCACGAAAAATCTAATCTATTTTACTGATACGGTTGCAAAATCATTTGATCTAGATAGAAAATTTATGTCTCTCTTGTTCATTCAATTATTTCAACTAGATCAACACAGGAAGCTAACCATTCACAATAATGAATTTAGTATCGCAGATGAAAGTGGGAAAGAACAGCTTATTTCTCTTTCCAATACGAAAGAGGTAGAAGAGGTCATACAAGAAGAATTCAAGATGCCGAAATTACCTGTAAGAGAAGCTATCGGGGTACTTGCTGGATTAGGAATTGACATCTTTAAAAAGGTAGAAAAGGTAAAAAATAATCTCGTTTAAACATAGTTCACCATGTTGTTATTGTCAATCGAAGGAAAAAACAGTAGGATAATTTTCCACACGCATTTATTTTAGTAGAAACTATCGAATAGCTGTGGCCAGAGGAGGAATTTATGGCAAAACCACAATTTATTGATTTAAGCGTTACTCTTAGTCCTAGCATAAAGGAGCCTTTACCAGCAAAAATCGATTACTCTTCCCATGAAGAAGGGGCCATTCAGGGAGCGCAAATCCTAGGTCTCAAACCTGAAGACTTTCCGGAGAAAAAAGCCTGGGCAACAGAGACTGTCACCGCAAATACTCATTCGGGAACACATATTGATGCCCCTTGGCATTACTGGCCGACTTCAGAAGGTAAACCCTCCAAAACCATTGATGAGCTACCGCTAGAATGGTTTTTTGCTGACGGTGTTTTATTTGATTTCAGTGACAAGGAATCAGGCTATGAAATTATGACAAATGACCTGATTCAGAAGCTAAAAGAAATGGATTATCAGCTAAAACCATATGATATTGTTTTAATTCGTTCTGATGCAGATAAAAAAATTACCAATGACAACTATGCCTATATTCATGTTGGCGTATCCGAAGAAGCAACTCGCTGGCTTATCGATCAGGGAATCAAGGTTATGGGTACTGACGGCTGGGGCTGGGACATCCCTTTGAATATTCAAGCAACAAACTACAAACAAAACCCACGGGAAGGACTTCTCTGGGCGGCTCATTACGTTGGTAGAGATAAAGAATACTGCCAAATCGAAAAGCTTGCCAACCTAGATAAAATCCCTTCACCACATGGCTTCAAAATTAGTTGTTTTCCCATTAAAATCGACAAAGCAAGTGGAGCTTGGACAAGACCTGTAGCCATTATTGAAACACCGTAGATATTACACAAGACCAAAGGATATGAAGATACTCCATTTCATAGAACCTGACTACTATCAACTTCAAGTAGCCTTAGTCCTCATTTTCGCTGGACTAAGGTTTATTTATTGCCCATGAAAAATCCCCTTTACGTAAACCATCGTGTTAATCACACTGGTTATGTGAAGGGGATTAGATTATTATTTGGAAGGTGTTTTTGACTACACCAGCTACTGCTTTTTTAATTTATTGAGAAGCTCTTCTTAGTAAACATTAACTGTAATGTTTACGTTTTTGTTACCGAATTTCACCTTAACAGTTGCTTTACCAGCCTTGCGTGGGGTAATTTTTCCATTTTTAACTGTCACGACATCCGTATTAGTGCTTGTCCATGTTGCTTTAGAGGTAACGTCCTCGTTTGATCCTGCTTTGTAGACAGCAGTAGCTTTTATCTCAAAATCATCATCGTCTTTGAACAGGTGTAGCTGCTGCGTCGTAACCACCAATTTATTTATTTGGTCGACTTGTACGCTTACAGTTGCCTTTTTGTTACCAAAGCTTGCTGTTACAGTAGCTGCACCCGCTTCTTTTGGTTTAATTAATCCGTTATCAACAGTAACTGCATTTCCTTTTACCTGCCAGGTTACTCTATCTGTAACATTTTCCTTGGAGGAATCCGTATAAACAGCCGTCACAGAAACCTTTTTTGAATCATTTCGAAGTAAATCCACTTTTTTCGAGCTTACTTCTAATGTTTTTAGCTTTTTAGTTACCGTTACAGTCGTGGTAACTGATTTTCCCATATAGTTGGCTGTAATAACTGCTGTTCCAGCTCCTACAGCCTTTACTCTACCGTTAGTAACAGTTGCTACCGAGCTGTTTGACGTATTCCATGCTGCCTTTGAAGTGACAGAAGTAGGTTTTCCTTCTGTGTATTGTGCACTTAGAGTAAGTGATTTGGTGT
Organism: Brevibacillus laterosporus DSM 25; assembly: GCF_002706795.1. Taxonomy (NCBI): domain Bacteria; kingdom Bacillati; phylum Bacillota; class Bacilli; order Caryophanales; family Paenibacillaceae; genus Brevibacillus; species Brevibacillus laterosporus. The sequence goes on along the minus strand of NZ_CP017705.1, from coordinate 2,815,874 downwards.
TCCCTGCTTCAAGCGCTAAAGTATTGGCTGAAATCTTCAAAGAAGACAGAACTTTTTCAACAGGCTTGGTTGCAGACTTCGTAGCGGCTTCCAAAACGGAAGTAGTCGGCATACCAAAAGCCATACAAATAGCTAAACCCAATCCTAATACTTTATAAAACCTATTCTTTTTCATACGTTCACCCATCCTCTGATTATCTTTACGTCATTAAATTGATATCACTTATAATTATATCGGTAAAGAAGGGGAACATATAAAGACTAAAATACAATATTTTGAAATATCACCCATGAATAAAAGCTTTGCGCACACGATCCCAAAAGGTTAAGCGTTTGTATCGAGCGAATTTGACCTTTTGAAGACCCACACGACAAGTGATTGAATCAACATTCTTCCATACGCCTTGCTCTCGATCCATGCCAAGCATAATTTCAGGGTTCATGATAACAAGCTCTACATGATGGTGCTTAGGTAAAACTAGTGCGCTGTTTATCGTCCGATAGGATTGATTATTGATTGAAGCAATTTCTGCTAGTTGGATTGCCTCCAGCGAAGGATGTAATAAAGCACCATCCACCGCTTTATTATAAGCAGTGCTTCCTGAAGGTGATGAAATAATAAGACCGTCTCCACGAAAATGTTCAAATTCTTCTCCGTTAATAAATACGGAGACTACCAAGGAAGAAAGGCTGGCATTGCGAATGACTAGCTCATTTAGTGCCCACTTCTCCAACAGCTGTCCATCCTTGGTGCGGATTTGACAGGAAACGGTTGGATACTCCGCTATTAAAGGGTCTACCTGCTCCAAAGCCTCCGCAAATTCATCCAATTGATCAGGATGCCAGTCTGCATAAAATCCCAAATGCCCCGTATGAATTCCAATATAATGCGGTTCAAATCCATATTGATGAACAGCCTCCAGCATGGTTCCGTCACCTCCAATAGACAAAACCATATCTGGTTTCTCTTGGCTTTTGGAGTCTAGAAACCGATAGGTACGCAAGGTGGAAGTAGCTAGCTTTTCACGCAGCCTTATATCCACCTGGCGTGTATGATCATCATTACGTAAAACCGTTGCGATTTTCATTTCGTAAAATCCTTTCTCTTTTGCGATAACCTTGATCTCTTATTCATCATACTATTGCAAGTAGCTATCAGCAAATGAGTTAGTGACTATTTTACAAAAGGTCGAGTATTTCTCTTTTCCTCATTCTCCCGCAAATATCGTCTGCTCTAACCTCCTTAGTAGTTCTTCAGCCTGTGTAATGTATATTGATTCAATATCCGCATCTTTATTAATGGGTTCTTGAAATTGATTAAACATCGAGGAAACGACCGGACCTGCTGCATAATCAATATCATCGTCAGATCCAGTTTGGTAAATATGCTTTAGCACAAATGGTTGTTCAAAACGTAAAACAGCGTGAGGTTGATCCAGTTCTCCGCTCACCACCTGTACCGGTAAACGCAAGAAAACCATTCCTTTATCGTCGAGTTTACGATCCAAAAAACCACTTCTATATTCCCAATTTGACAGAGTAAAGCCCTCTTTCCCCAACGTCTCCATAAGATCTCCGTATATCGCTTGCTTGCCCTCAATTTGACTTGCTATTTGTTTCATCGAAGCTACCCCTTTCCTTTCTTCATTATCCGTTTAGCCTTCTCCAAATGGCTTTGATTTAGTTAACAACCATCATTTACCATCAGTAACTTTAAAAGGAATCGCATGCTCCATGTCGAAAGGGAAGTACAGGTAGAAATCTATCTACATAACATCATGTACCTACTCGGAAAGGAATTTTATTTTTGTGAAACGAATCTTGCTAACACTGTCACTACTTTCAATGACCCTTGCGGGAAGCCAACTAGAAGCAGCTACTGGTTCAAATGTATCAACAAGTACAAAGATAGAAGCTACACCAAAAGTAGTTAGTTATTACGCCGAAAATTATCCAGGTGATCTAGCTGCCTATACATCTCTGCATCATTATCAGGATAAAATATCTGACGTCGCCTTCTTTAACTATAATGCTACCAAAGAGGGCAATTTGGTAGGAACATTACCTAAAACAGCTCTACAGTTAACGAAAGATACAAAAAAAGGTAGCTTTTTAGTCATTACTAATCATGGGACAAAGTTATTTGATAAGGAAATAGCCCATTCTATCCTGACCAACAAGGACTATAAAGCACGTTTTATACAGCAAGTCCTCACCACCGTGCAGCAAAATCAATTGTCAGGTGCTAATCTTGACTTTGAAAATGTTCCCGCTGGGGATCGTCAAGCTTACTCCATGCTCGTTGGGAGCTTAGCAGACCAGCTTCACGCGATCAAAAAACAATTAATTGTCTCTGTACCAGCCAAAACAAACGATGATCCTGCTATATTCTGGGTATATGGCTTTGATTTAAAAGCACTGGGTGCCAAAGCTGACTATCTTCAACTAATGACTTATGATGAGCATGGTACCTGGTCGGAAGAAGGCCCCGTTGCCTCCTACAATTGGGTGGAAGATGTCATACGCTATAGTGTCTCTCAAGTTCCTTCCAATAAGCTTTTAATGGGTATCCCAAGCTATGGCTACGAGTGGAGTACAGAGAAAAAAAGGGCTGTCAGCTTTCGCAATATACCTGCCATCATAAAGGAAAGTCAAGCTGTTCCGGTTTGGCATGATACATATAAATCACCCTATTTGCACTATATGAAAAACGGTGTATGGCACACACTTTGGTATGAGAATGAATACAGTATCGCCGCCAAACGTAGTTTAGCTGTAAAGTACAAGCTGGCTGGCTTTGCTGTTTGGCGCCTTGGATATGAGAATGATCCTTTTTGGACGGCACTGTTTCCTAAGAAGTCATAAAGATAGCTGATTTTCCAATCATAATAGCCGCCAGCATTTTGCTGACGGCTTTTTTCCTATTTATATACTACATGTCAGGATGGTTACGAAATTCCCTTACTAGGTACATGTTTCATCTTATCTAATTTCCAGGTTCCTAATTCTTTAAGCAGGAAATAGACAATCTGCCCTCCATCCGGTCGTTTATACAAGATATAGCCGTCCCGTTTACCAAGAAAGGTCATAGGTAGAAGATAAAATTGCTTTTGAATAGCTTCTTTTTGTGAAAGTAACTCCTGATTAAATAAGAGCAAGGCATTATCAGGATCATTGCGATATCGATGGGCAATTTGGTAATATCCGATTTGCTGATAGCCAGTTAATTTGATTTGAAAGTAATCCTCAAACTCTTTTTGTACTTGTTGCTCCTCCACTTTGCGCTTTGCCTCCCACTCGTCTCCTTGGTGAGAGTACCCGGTCAATTGTACTCCGTTTGGATGTACCGCAAGCTTAATCGTTTCGATTGCAAAAGGCGGTGAATGATTTCCCTCATAGGTCTTCACCTGAAAAACAGCTTCGTAGGAGTGAGGCTGATTCGTTAGGCGAGACACACCTACCACTCTAACTGAGGATAAATCATACGCGCGTGGATAACCATAATAGTGAGTTATTGCTTTGATTACATGGGGATTCATCGTTAAAATAAGAGCTCCTTGTATCGGTTCATAAGGTACAGGAGATGATAGTTGAGCCCATGCGTAATTAGAAGAGGTAGACACAGTAAACAGAAGCACAGCAAAAGCAACTATCGCCATCTGATTCCATCTATTTTTCCATTGCTTCATCTGCGATCATCTCCTTTTCTGTTAACCTTCCTCAAACTCCCATGCTTTATGAAAAGGGTGAGCACCTTCTACTCATTCTTTACTCGTATGAAACAAGACGAAACCGATCAGGCAAGAAAGCACTCATATGCTCTGTTTCATCTGAACTGACATACTCTGCTATCAGCTTCGCTGTAAGGGGTGCTAGAAGAATTCCATTCCGGTAATGTCCGCAAGCTAGCGTCAGCCCAGTCCAGTCTGGTACAGGACCTAAAATGGGACATCCGTCAGCCGTAGCAGGTCGTAATCCAGCCCAGGCTTGTAAAAACGGGGCTTCTGAAATGGCTGGTACAATCGACATTGCACCTTTTAATACTGTCGATACACCATAAACAGTTGAAGAACGATCAAATCCAGCCAAATCTTCTGTAGCTCCAACAATAATACGTCTATCCTGTTTAGGCACTAGATACCCGTTTTTTCCAAAAACCACATGGGAAAGAGGCAAATGAATCGAATCAACTGCTGCGATCTCTCCTCTCACTGGATAAACAGGAACATCTACTCCCACCTGATGTAAAATATCAGCAGTCCACGCACCAGATGCTACAATGACGTGATCCGCTTCCATCTCTCCTTTATCTGTGACGACACCAGTTATTTTCTTTCCAGCATGTTTTAATCCGATTACAGTAGTATTTTGTAATAAATGAACATTTCGTTTTTCGGCCTGTATTACTAAAGCTTTCAATAATAAACGGTTATTAATGTCAGCTTCGTGTGGAGAATAAATGGCTTGCCGTACCATTTTTGATAGATGTGGTTCTCGTTCCTGTACTTCTTCGGTGGACAACAATTGGATATCATAACCTTCTGACTTTTGCCACTGGTAGCGATCTTGTAACCATTCCTCTTCCATATCGGTCATAGCTACTGTCAAAATTCCTGCTGTAGATAGCTGGCAGTCAATGCCCGTAGCTTCCTTTAATTCTAGCACCCAATTCTCGTACATCTGTAGGGAACGAATTCCCATGTCAAGAAGCGGGCCCGGCTTCGTAAATTCTTTTAAAGGGGCAAGCATCCCTGCTGCTGCAACAGAAGCCTCTCCTCCGAATACTCCCTGTTCAATGAGAGTAACAGCCAAGCCTACGTTAGCAAGTTCAGTGGCAATCGACAAACCAATTATCCCTCCGCCAATCACAATGAGATCTGGACACCTTTTCATTGTTCTTCACCCTTTCTCTTGTCTACTGAGTGGGGAATCGATTGGCTCTCTACACAAAGAAATGAAAAAAACCACTTCTCCGCGTAGGAAAAGTGGGTAAGTAACCAACACCAAATCTAACCACTTCCCTTCGCCAGCATGACCTGGATCAGGTAAAAAGGGTCAACAGACGCGCTCTGTCCTCTCAGCCCTGCAAGTTAGGACTCCCCCAGTAGATCAATGTGAAATTATTAATCTTCGTCTTTGTAATCATAGCTTTCAGGAATCGGCTCGAACTTCTCCGCCTCTTCAAAAGCCTTCAATCTCTCTAGCTCTTCCATATGGTAGGTAAACTGCTCTTTATTAATAAAGTAGTCCTCACCATTATGGACTGCACGGATACGTTTCTCCGCTATTTTTTCCCGTATAAACCATTCAGGCATTTCCAGATAAGCAGCTGCTTCCTTTACACTTAAATACATGGTTTACTGTCCTTTTAAGCGGGCCTCCAACTCAGCTTTCTGCTTTTCAAAACCTGGCTTACCAAGTAGTGCGAACATGTTCGCTTTATAAGCCTCTACGCCAGGCTGATCAAATGGATTCACACCTAGCAGATAACCGCTGATGCCGCATGCTTTTTCAAAGAAATAAAGAAGCTCACCAATATGATACGCTGATAGCTCAGGCAATTCAACTACTAGATTGGGAACGCCCCCATCCATATGCGCTAAGATCGTACCTTCCATCGCTTTTTTATTAACAAAGTCCATGCCTTTTCCACTAAGGAAGTTCAAACCATCTAAATTAGCCGCATCCTGCATGATTTCAATGTCAGTAGCTGGTTGGGCAACTGAAAGCACCGTTTCAAACAAATTACGGGAACCATCTTGAATAAACTGCCCCATGGAATGTAAGTCAGCAGAGAAGTCAGCAGCAGCTGGGAAAATACCACGACCATCCTTACCTTCAGACTCTCCAAACAACTGCTTCCACCATTCATTGAAATAATGGAATTGAGGTTCATAGCTTACTAACATTTCAATTTGCTTACCTTTTCGCAATAAGCAATTACGGATAGCAGCATACTGATAACATTCATTTTCTCCAATTGCTGGATTCATGTAGCGCTGACGAGCCGCCTGTGCTCCACTCATCAAAGCATCGATATCTGCACCAGATACAGCGATAGGCAACAAACCTACTGCGGTTAAAACAGAGAAGCGTCCACCCACGTTATCTGGAATAACGAAGCTTTCATATCCTTCTTCGATCGCTACTTGTTTCAAAGCCCCGCGCGCTTTATCTGTTGTTGCATAAATACGTTTACGCGCTTCTTCTTTACCATACTTTTTCTCCATGAACTCACGGAAAATACGGAAAGCAATAGCTGGCTCTGTAGTCGTTCCCGATTTAGAAATAACGTTGACCGAGACCTCTTTGCCTTCGATAACTTGCATAAGGTGAGTCAAATAGACAGGGCTAATATTATTACCCACGAAATAAATCTCAGGTGTTTTACGTTGTTCTTTTGTTAAAGAGTTATAGAACGTATGTCCCAGTACATCTATTACTGCTTTAGCCCCCAGATAAGAGCCTCCGATACCAATTACCAGCAATACGTCAGAATCAGACTTGATTTTTTCTGCCGCAGCTTTGATACGTGCGTATTCTTCTTTATCGTATGTATCCGGTAGGTCTACCCAGCCTAGATAGTCACTACCAGCACCAGTACCCTCATGTAATTGTTGATGCGCTAGCTTAATAGCTGCTTCTAAATGCTGCATTTCGTGTTCTGAAACGAATGGCAATGCTTTGTCATAACTAAAACGGATCGCTTTTGTCACGATAATACCCCCTGAATCGTAAGTTGCACATCTAATAATAAAACTGCTATTTATTATTGTACGCGATATCCTCTCTATTCTATCATGCAGAATTTAACGGAATCACGTCAATTTAAAAATCAGTTTTTTCTTAAAATTATTATATTTTTGTTATTCCTTAAGTTTTTCAGAAATAACGTAAATTTTTGTAACCATTTAGAAGTTGATGCGTAAATCCATTGTAAAGAAATTTTTTGAGGAGGCTATTATGAAGAAACGTTGGTGGGGTGTTATTGCAGCTGGAGTAGTAGTCGTCGGCGCCTATGGTTATTTTAAAATGACCGCTGTCGACGCAACGGGCCTTCCTGTTTCCGTCACTCCTGTTGCAAAAGGAAGCATTGAAAACAAGGTAATGGCATCAGGAATGGTTAAAGCAAAGCAAGAGGTGACGCTCTTCTCCCCAAATAATGGGACCCTGTTACAATTTACTGTACAAGAGGGGGACAATGTTACTGCTAACCAGGTTATTGGTAGTATAGATGTAACCGATCTATCGAGCGAAATCGCTTCTATTAATGCGCAAATCGCTTCGCAGCAGGCTGAACTTAATCGTGTAAAATCAGGCAAAGAACCTGAAACGATTGCCCAACAGGAGGAACGTGTTCGTCAGGAGAAAGAAAAGGTTGCATCTGCCCAGAAGGAATACAACCGTACCAAACAATTGGTTGAGGCTGGTGCTTCTCCCGCAACTGAATTGGACAAGGCTAAGGACTCTTTATCACAAGCGCAATCATCTCTTACAATGTCCCAAAGTGAACTAGCCCTAAATAAAAAAGGTCCAAAAAGCACAGATATTGCTTCTGTTCAAGCACAAATTAATCAGCTAAACGTAAAAAAAGCAGAGCTAGCGAAGCAAAGCTCTCAATCCACAGTGGTAGCTCCATTCACAGGTACCATTTTGAAAGTGGATGCTAAGAATGGTCAAGCCGTTACGAAGGGTACAGAAATTATTACGATGGGTGACCTATCAAAATTACAAGTAGTCGCAGATATTAACGAATCAGATGTAAAAGATATTCAAGTAGGGCAAAAAGCACTCGTAAGTGGTACTTCTATGGGCAAAGAAAAAGCAGAAGCTACCGTAACTCGTATCTCGCCACTGGCAACGAAGATTCAAAAAGGCGAAACGACAGGAAAAACAAAAGTAAATGTAACATTGGAATTAGATCAAGCCGTCTCTGTGCTAAAGCCTGGCTTTAATGTAGATGTGGATATTATGATCACCAATAAAAACAACATTCTTGTTGTCCCTTTCCAAGCCGTTGTGAATGATCCAAGCGGTTCATTTGTATGGGTAGTAGAAGACGGTCTGGCGAAAAAACGTCCAGTAAAAACAGGTACCGAAAGCGACTTGAATGTAGAAATCACGAGCGGTCTGAATGAAGGAGACAGTGTCATTAGCAGTCCTTCTGCTGATTTGATGGAAGGCATGCCGGTAATGGCAATGGAAGCAGGCGTACCTGGAGCCGCATAAAAGGAGGGAAACAGATGTTAACCGTTACTGATATTCGTAAAACCTTTATGAACGGTGATTCTGAGCTTCCCATCCTAAAAGGAGTTAATTTTACCGTTAACAAAGGGGAATTCGTCGCGATCATGGGGCCCTCTGGTTCTGGTAAATCCACCTTTATGAACATGCTGGGTTGCCTGGATCGTCCCTCCTCCGGTTCTTATGTACTGGACGGAGTAGAGGTCACTACGTTAAACGAAAATCAACAAGCTGATCTTCGAAACCAAAAAATTGGGTTTGTCTTTCAGGCATTTAATCTATTACCACGTATTTCTGCGGTTCGCAATGTAGAATTACCTATGCTCTATGCAGGCATTTCTCTTGGTGAACGCAAAAAGCGTGCAGAAGAGGCTCTGATTAGTGTAGGTCTAAAAGAGCGGATGGATCACAAGCCGCCACAAATGTCTGGTGGTCAAAAGCAACGTGTAGCCATCGCACGCTCTCTCGTTAATCGACCCGCTATTTTACTAGCCGATGAACCGACTGGAAACCTGGATAGCCGTTCTACAACAGAGGTTATGGCTATTTTTCAAAAATTACACGCTCAGGGAGTTACCATTATTCTTGTTACGCATGAATTGGATACAGCCCAACACGCAGAACGTATTGTTGTCTTTAAAGATGGTGTCATTATTAAGGATGAAAAAGTGAAAGAACGACTCTTCGCTGTCACAGATGAAAACGAGGTGTTCACTACATGAACCTCATAGAGAGCTTTCGTATTGCCATTGATGGGATTTGGTCCAATAAATTACGTTCTATTTTAACCATGTTAGGTATTATTATCGGCATCGCTTCCGTCATTGCCATTATGACGATGGGTAAGGGCGGAAAAGAAATGATGACAAGTCAGTTCGGGAATGTAGCTGATGCAAAGTTTACCGCGATGGTAAGCTGGGAGAGCGAGGAGCCTGCCAAAGATGATGATTTGACCATCGATGATGCCATTACATTGGAAAGAATTAATCCTTACATTAAAAATGTCATGGCTCAAATCTATGGTGGTGGAACCATTAAGGATAAGAAAAAAGATATCAGTGCCCAAGTTTTTGGTACAACTGGTAACTTTTTAGAAGTAAATACGAGCTATAAGATTGACCAAGGTCGTTTCTACACCAGAGACGACGATAAAGAGCAACGTGATGTAGTTGTATTAGACAAAGGTTTAGCTGATAAATTGTTTCCTCAGGGAAATGCTGTAGGAAATCGTATTTACATGTCAGATGCCTCCTTTGTTGTTATTGGAATCCTCAAAAATGATATGCAGGGCTTTATGGGCGGTGGCATGCAGGATCTCGTGTACATGCCTGCACGAACCTATCTCAATCATAATGAGAAAGCAACCGTGAACATGTTCCACATTCAAGCAAAATCAAATGCTACCATTCAATCGGCCATGGACTTTACCAAACAATATCTAAATCGCGTACATAAGCATAACGATCATTATATGGTAAAAAACAGCGCCGATGATCTAAAAGAAATCACGAAGATGCTTGACATGCTTACGATGGTCTTCTCTGTTATCGCCGGAATTTCTCTATTAGTTGGTGGTATCGGGGTTATGAACATCATGCTAGTCTCTGTGACGGAGCGTACGCGCGAAATTGGGATTCGGAAAGCATTAGGTGCTAAAAAACGGGATATCTTGACCCAATTTTTGATCGAATCCATTATTGTCTGCTTAATTGGTGGTGGTGTAGGGGTAGGTCTTGGTCTTGGACTAGCTTCTATTATTATCTCATTTGCAGGCATGCCTCCTGTTACATCTTGGGAAAGTATTCTTATCGCATTTGGCTTCTCTAGTGCAATCGGGATTTTCTTTGGAATCTACCCTGCAAACAAAGCAGCCAAGCTAGATGCCATTGAAGCATTGCGCTACGAATAATCGGAAGAGATATTACAAAAAAAATACTCGACAGGCTGATCCCTTTGGGTTTCAGCCTGTTTCTTCAAATAATTAACAGATTATTTTGATTTTTATAAAACCCCTTTACAAATTGGATAAATTAACTAAAATGAAAAGTGTATAATAACTATACTGACCAGTCAAACTAAAAAGAGAGAATTGAAAAGAGGGACTAACATGAAAAAAGCTATGTTGACTCTAGGAGTAGCTGCCGTAGGATCTTTACTGATGGTAAGCTCTGCATTTGCTGCAGAAGCAAATTATTTGTTCCAAGTACCTGCTAACCCAGCTCAGACTGTAGCTGATCCAGCAGTGGACAAATCTATCGAAAAGTATTTTCCAGCAATGATGCCCACTACTCAGCAACAAAGCAACGCAACAGATTCAAGCTTCAGTAAGTTTTTCCCGGCTATGTTACCTGTAGCACCTCAAGCCGACCAGCCAGCAGCAGATACCATTCAAAAGTTCTTTCCAGCAATGATGCCAACACTAGAAGTAGCTCCAGCATCTGATGATGCTGCCATTAAAAAGTTCTATCCAAATGTACTTCCAGTAACGACACAAGAAGCACCAACACAAAAACCAAGCCATATCATTTTTGGCTAATATAAATGAAAATGCCCGCGAATATGCGGGCTTTTTTCTTTACGAAAATAAGTACTATTTATTGTTGTCTTCTTCTCGTATTTTTCGAGCATTTAGTCTATCCACAATAGAGCGTCCTCGCTCACGTATCGATTCTTCCCGCACCTTTAGGGGGTTTTTTTTCATCATCCCATTTTTAGAGGTGTCCGGTCGTCGGTCTTCTGGTTTCAAGAGTACTTGCTACCTCCTTTTTTCTCGTAATCCTCTAAAAGCTCACCAAAGCTTTTATTTTTCTCTCGCTCTTCTAATTCTTTGCGGCGTTGTTCCGCTTCTTCACGTGCTTGTCTTTCTTTTCCTTCCTTCAATTCCTTTTCCATTTGCTTTAACTTACTTAAAGCATTTTCGCCCAAAAGCTCCTTTAAGCTATTTCCAGATTTATCCGAAGCCAAATCGTCTTGTGCTGGCTTCGTATGATTTTGTGTGCGATTCCCACGTTTTTTTGCCATAGTAAATACCAACCTTTCCAACTATATCTCTCATTTATTGTACCACTTTAGGTCATACTACAAGCGAGAAAATCATTGGAGGGATTCATATGGTGCGTAACAAATCTAAAGACTTTGGAAAAACCGCAGACACACGAGGCCCAAAATCACAATCCGAAGCGGTACGCTCTGATGGGTCTATTAACGCCGAGCCTCAAGAACGCCTAAAAGAAAATCGCTAACCCTTAGTTCTCGCACACATTACGTGGTCATAAAAGGGAGGTTATCTATGAAAAGCAAGCCTCCAGCTGATAGGAATCCACTTGCTATTGATCAAACGATGCCACATCAAATCAATGCACCTGATTTTAAGCAGGCTCGCATTAGCATGCAGGCTCCCTTTGTTAATCAATACGGAATTACTATTGGCGACAGCGCCTATGATTCTGCCGATTCCCCTATGAACAATTGGTCTCGTGACGTGGACCCTGCTATTATGGCAGGGCCTGAATGGGTACATCCGACCAATGACATAGGCTGGAATACCAGCGAAAATCGTGAGCTGTTGGAAAAACAACGGCTTCGTAAGAAAAAAGGCATGTTTACCCATTTGGATAAAGACGTAAGCTATCACACCGATTAGATAAATGCCAGCATCTCCTCCAACAAAGGAAAGATGCTGGTTTTTTATGCTACAATAATAAAAGCAACCGGAATGACAGAAAGGAACGATACCAATGCTACTTCAATTAATAATAACGCCTGAATTTTCTAAGGCGTATCAAAAATATGCTGGGTTTATCCCCGGTGAAACCATTCGTTTGTATGTGAGAACCTCGGGACCAGGTACTGGAGGTTTGTTTTATGCTGTAGAAAAGGATCAATTTCAATCCGATGATGCTCTCTATGAAGTAGCTGGTTTGCGCTTTGTGATTCGTCCTAGTGATTTCTGGTATTTTGATGGCGGTACTTTATCGTATGATGAACAGCTAGGAGAATACGGTTTTATGTTCACAAATCCGGGTTTGCAACCTTAGGAAACCATTCGACGTGTTAAATCGTATTAGTAAAGAAACCACGTATTTCCAGGAGGAATTAAAATCATGTCCGCCAAATCCAAAAATGCAAATCGCTCCATTTTAGTAGCGATTGGGCTATTTTTACTGACAAAGTTTAAGTTTATTTTTCTCTTTTTGAAAGGATTTAAATTCACAGGAACCATTATCAGCATGGGATTTGCTCTTTATTTTTATGCTCTTGTCTTTGGGTGGAAATTTGGAGTAGCTCTTATTTATTTGATTTTTATTCATGAACTAGGACATGTAATTGCCGCGCGAATCAAGGGAATTAATACTGGTTTGCCAATGTTTATTCCTTTTGTTGGAGCTTTTATTAATTTAAAAGAAATGCCGCGCGATGCAAAAACAGAAGCGTTTCTAGCATATGGTGGTCCATTCGCTGGGTTACTCTCCTTTTTACCTGCTATCCCACTATACATCTATACAGAAGACCCATTCTGGGCACTAGTAATTCATTTGGGGGCGATTATTAATCTATTTAATTTACTTCCGGTTTCCCCACTTGATGGAGGCCGTATCGTAGGGGTTTTATCCCCTAACATTTGGTTTTTAGGTTTACTTGCTTTAGGTGCCTTTCTATTCATTTCGCCAAGCCCTATGATCGTGCTTATTTTCATCTTTGGTATGTTTTCTTGGTGGTCTCATCTTACCAGCGATTACAGACATAAACAGCTCCAATATGAACGTGATAAATGGGAGCAGCTCCATCAGGAAATTTCGCGTTGGATCAATCAACCTCCCACATCGCAGGAAAGATATGATCTGCAACGTGTATACATGCAAGCTCAACAAGCTCAACCAAAAAAACCCTTTACTTTTCCTTTGTTTCAGGAGGAGAAAAAACTTGCTTACAAAAAACTCCTACTTGATCGCGAATTCATCCTAAAACGCTGGGAGTTATTGGTTGCTCATGAGCAAGAGCAATATCGGAATGCATGGAATCAATATGCTGATACTACCGCATCGACCACAGAGGCCCAAGTCTCTCCTCAACATACCCCAAGCTCTGAGGATCACATTCACTCGACAGAGCAGGATACCTATCAGTCTGAGCAGGGAATTTTGCGACAAACGATCTCCACTGCTGAAACGAAGCTGGCTGATATGAATACAGAACTGGAGCGCCATGCTGGTTACTATGAAACAAACGCTGCTACACGTTGGAAAGTGCTACTTGCTTATCTAGTGTTGGCTGGACTGCTAGCTGCTTTTTACTTCTATTCCGATCAAATGTTATTGGAATTAAGACAGGTAATGAAAGCAGCCTAAATCGACAGTAAAAAAGACAAAATCACCGCTTGTTCGCAAGCAGAGATTTTGTCTTTTTGTTTGGAGAATGACCGAGTAAAGCAATCGGTCTATTGTTTCTTTTTAATGTGCGGTTGCATTTTTTTGACTAGTTCTTCTTCATTATTCCCAATAAACCAACGTCCATTTGCATAAATAAAAGCCCGCTTTAAGCAATGACCGCACATATTTTGACAGCCGATTTCTACCTTCGCATCCGGAACCATCTCTTTTAATCGTTCCGCGAATTCTTCGGCGTTGTATCCTTTGCACTCATCACAGATGCGTAGATCATTTGACATTCTACATGTTCCTTTCTACAGACGAAAGCCCAGTGTATCAGTAAACACTATAGCTGTTTTTTGCAATTGTCGCAACATCCTCATGGACATTCCACCAAGTTCCTGACTATTTGTGCCAGCTGCTTCATGCCGAATTCCATTTGTTCGTAACTGGCATACGAGTAAGAGAGCCGTAAATGAGTATCATCCAGTGGATCATATAGATTGCCTGGGTTTAAGATGATGGATTGCTGTTGGGCTTTTTTAAACAAGGAGCGCAAGGATATCTTGTCATTTGAAAATCTGAGCCAAACGTAAAAACCCCCTACTGGAATAGACCAAGTAGCCAGATCTCTAAAATATTGTTCGAGCAAGGCCAGCATAAAATCCCTTCTCGCTCGCAGTTGCTCTCTAACATAAAGTAAATGCTGTTCGTACAATCCGCTTGCCAACCACTCATACACAGTCCATTGGGAGAGAGAGCTAGCTCCATAATCCGTCTGCATCTTTAAATCAGCCAGACGATCTATCACTGTTTCTGGTGCCACCAGCCATCCAATGCGCAGACCAGGGCTAATCGTTTTAGACATACTGCCTACATACAGTACGGTCCCTTTTTGATCTAGCGCTTTAATCGGTAAAGGTGGCTCTTCCTCCAACCACAACTCCGAATAAACATCGTCTTCTATTAAAGCAATGCGCTCTTTCTGACACAGCTCCAACAATTGTTTTCTACCACTCTCGCTCATTACCTTACCTGTTGGGTTTTGAAAAGTAGGAATGGTATACAACATGTGAGCCGTCTGTTGCTGGATACCTGCTAGTAAAGCTCGCTGGGATATTCCTTCCGCATTAAGCTCAAGCCCCTTCATCCGGATACCCGTAGAGGGAAGTAGGTTTAATGAATATAAGTACGAGGGTTTTTCCATCAGCATGGTTGCTCCAGGATGCATCAGGCCTAAAGAAATTAACTGTAGCCCCTGTAAAGCCCCTGAGACGATCAAAATACATGAGGGAGATACATCTATCCCCTTTTTAGCCAAATGCCTACTTACCTCCCTACGGAGCTTGTACAGTCCTTTGGATTCTTCATAGCCAAGAGAAGGGATTTTTTCAGCAACCTGGGCTAGTACCTGTTTCATTTTGGCATGAGGATATAGATCACTAGATGGCTCTCCCGTTCCTAGACGTATCATGTTGGGTACGAATTCTAATCGATTAATCTCCTGAATGGTAGGAAGATTAGGATGAAACATGCCAGCATTCACATAGCTCGGCCAATGAAGTGTAGTGAACGGATCTGGCTGCTGTACGACCATAGTGCCACTTCCGCTTTTGCCTTGGATTAAGCCCTCCGCGGTCAATTCCTGAACCGCAGCAACCACAGTACTACGATTCACTTCAAAGGCAAGAGCTAGCGTACGCTCCGGCGGAATTTTATAACCGATCGGCCATTCACCAGCACTAATTTTTTCACGTATATAAGAAGCAATTTGACGATAAAGAGGGACCGGATCGTCACGTTTTGGTCTCCACTCTCCCAAGCCTATTAACATGCTTGGCTTCCTTTTTTTCTTCACATAGTTCCTCCCTGCGTTCAAGTAAAATCTAAACTTGGTTGGGTTACTAACCAACCAATTGGATGCAGACATTAGAAATTCCTCTAGGTAAGATACAAATAAAGAAAAAAAGAGGTGATAACTATGGCACTCGCTTGGCTACATGGTATGGTGCTAGCATTTGGATTAATCTTGCCCTTAGGCGTACAAAACATTTTTATTTTTAATCAAGGGGCCGCTCATAAGCAGTTTACCCGAGCCCTACCTTCGATTATTACAGCCAGTATTTGCGATACGGTTCTGACCTTACTTGCAGTTCTTGGAGTATCCATGCTATTGTGGAAAATTGTATGGTTAAAAACGGCATTAGTAGTAGTGGGAGCTTGCTTCTTGCTATACTTGGGGTATATGACTTGGAGATCAACGACCAACGCGGCGAACGTGACAACCCATGCTTCGTTTACTTGGCGAAAGCAGGTCATGTTCGCAGCATCTGTCTCACTTTTAAATCCGCATGCCATTATGGATACCATTGGTGTAATTGGAACCAGTTCAACAGCCTATACTGGTAATGAGAAAGTGGCCTTCACGGTGGCATGTATTCTTATTTCGTGGATTTGGTTCTTATCTCTAGCGTGGGCAGGTAAGATAGTAGGCAAAGTAGATAACACTGGTCGAATCATGCATGTCATTAATAAAATGGCAGCTATCCTTATCTGGTTGGCCGCCGCCTATCTCATTTACTCCGGTCTTTCTCTCTAGTGCAACACAGCAAATAGAAGAAAGATCAATAGTTGCAACGAGCTTATTAAATAAAATAGAAACAAGGCTTCTTTTGCAAATGTACTCTTCTTATCATGGCGTATCTGATAGAGATGATGAACCATCCCAATTATGAATAGAATGAGTAGCAACCACCAAATACTGTTCATAACTCCTCCCCTATCAGTTGGACCATTTTCATTACATCGTTGATTGATAAACTCTTCATGTTTTATAGAATAGCAGAAGATTGCTATCCGTATTCATAAAATTGCATAAAAGGTTATTCAAAAAGGTTTAGGGAAGTGAGCTTTTCACCCATCCGCATTTGTATTTTAATGTTACCAAACAAAAAAGACCGTTTCATAGCGGTCTTTTTTGTTTGATGCACTCATATTTATTTCTTACATGAGCTTATTTTTTTATTTCACTGCTTTTGTCCTTCTCAAAATTACGCAGAATCGCCACTTCAACACGACGGTTCGTTGCGCGACCATCATTCGTCTGATTGGAAGCTACTGGTTGGAATTCACCATAAGCACGTGCGCTAAACTTACGTGGGTCTAGCTTCTTGTTTTCCAATAGGATGGTCATAAAATTCAAAGCACGCTGAGAACTGAGCTCCCAGTTGGATGAGAATTGACTGTTTCTGATCGGTACAGTATCCGTATGACCAGATACTGTTACTCGTCTTCCATCTGGCTCCAACAGCTTAGAAATCTCAAACGCCAAATTCCTTGCTTCCTCTTTCACCTTTGCACTGCCTGATGCAAAAAGAGCATTGTCCATAATTGTGATCAATAATCCCTCGTCGGTGACTTTTGTATGCAATTTGCCTGTAAGATTATTCGATTCCAAGTAACCATCCAACTGTTTTTTTAGTTGGTCAAGCTTCTCGGTTTCCTGCAGATATTTCATTTGTTGTTCATACTGATTCTTGTCAACAATCTGCTCATTTCCTCCAGGCTTCATGAGGGATTGCTCTTCTGAATCGATTGGCTCAACCGGTGAAGGGAAATCTAGTACACTGGCTCCACCATTTAGAGCTACATTAAACGATGCAGCCATTTGGCTAAATTTCTTGGCATCTACGGAGCTAGCCGCGAACAGTACGATAAAGAGGGCTAATAGCAAGGTTAGCAAATCCGAATAAGGAATGAGCCATGTTTCATCAATATGCTCTTCATGCTTCTTTTTGCGTTTAGCCATTAATGCCGACTCCCTCCTCGCTAGATCCCTCTTTCACTGCTTGGCGTTCAACAACTGGGATGTATACCAGTAGTTTTTGCTCGATAGCAGTCGGAGAAACCCCCGCCTGAATGGATAGTAATCCTTCAATCATGATTCGTCTTACTTCAACTTCTCGTTGTGATTTACGTTTTAATTTGTTAGCAAAGGGATGCCAAATAACGTAACCTGTGAAAATACCTAGCAATGTTGCCACAAAGGCAGCCGCGATAGAGTGTCCCAATGCCTCTACGTCAGCAAGATTTCCCAAGGCCGCGATCAAACCAATAACCGCACCTAGAACCCCTAGAGTTGGAGCATATGTACCTGCTTGGGTAAAGATAAGCGCACCGCTATGATGACGCTCTTCCATAGCACTGATTTCTTCATCAAGTACATCTCGTACAAATTCAGGCTCTCCACCATCAATAATCATCTTCATGCCATTGCGTAAAAACGGGTCCTGAATCTCATCTGCTGTATTTTCCAAAGCTAGCAATCCTTCACGTCTGGCAATACCTGCCCACGTCATGAATTGGCTTATCAGTTCACGCTTATCAGGCTCCTTCTGATTGGTAAAAAGGACCTTCATGATTTTGGGAATCCTTTTTATCTCTACCATAGGGAAGCCTACAAAAATAGTAGCAACCGTTCCAGCAATAATTATTAGAAAAGCAGCCGGGTTAACTAGAGCACTAATACTGGCTCCCTTTAAGACCATCCCAACAAAGACAGCCACAAACCCAAGAATAATTCCTATTACAGAAGACTTATCCATCAAGACACTCCCTATTCCCCGAAAATAATATCCCTATTTCTTATTTCGGTAATCAAGCCAGTAAGTATGAGTATAACTTGTTAGATAACCACATTTTTCCGTTATAAAATAAATTCATGTTCACGTTTCAGTCGTTTTTCCTCCTTTTCAGATGGAAAAACCCCAGGGATGTTTCATCATCCATCCTGGGGTTTTTAGGATTTTTTCTTATTTTAAGAATTGTACTGTCTTACTTGTTGGCTGCAAAGACTCGAACGTAAATCCTAACTTCTGCAAATCTGCAATTACCTGTGGCAAGGCTTTCAATGTACTCTCTTTTGCCTTGGTATCATGCATAAGGATAACAACCTCATGTTTGTTTGCACTGCCGTTCTTCACATTTCTGATGACTTCCTGAGGGGAATAGCTATTCGATCTGGCATCACCTGAACTAACATTCCAATCAAAATAGGAATACCCCTGATTTTTAGCTTCTTTCACAATATCATTCATAACCCATTTGTTGGCTCCATAGATAGTGGTGTCTTGCGCTTTCTTACTAACACCATTATTACTACCACCAGGGAAACGAATCATGCTTGGTTTTTCACCTGTAATTTTTTGAATTTCTACTTCAGCTTGCTTTAAATCAGTAAAGAATGCCTGCGGATTTTTATAAATTTT
This sequence comes from Brevibacillus laterosporus DSM 25, assembly GCF_002706795.1. Lineage (NCBI taxonomy): Bacteria > Bacillati > Bacillota > Bacilli > Caryophanales > Paenibacillaceae > Brevibacillus > Brevibacillus laterosporus. The sequence goes on along the minus strand of NZ_CP017705.1, from coordinate 2,796,994 downwards.
ATTGTAGTCATGGGAATACGTATGGTTACCAATGGTATGTCCTTCCGCTATCATTCTCTGCAAAATCGCTTCATTCCCTTTAACATTGCGTCCTAAAACAAAGAATGTCGCCTTAATATTGTGTTGCTTCAAAACATCCAGAATTTGGACAGTAACATTTGACGGACCATCGTCAAAGGTAAGATGTGCTACCTTTTGAGCAGATACCGGTTTCGTTGTTGTCGTGTCTGGTTTTTGTTCTGGTGTCTTTATATCTGGTTTTGATTCTGTGCCTGGTACTGGTGTTGTTACATCAGGTTTCGTGGTCGGTTTTGTCACCGGTTTCGTTGTACTTGTTTCTGGTTTTGACTCTGGTTTTGATTCCGGTTTTGATTCCGGTTTCGTTGTATCTGGCTTTGGTTCTACCGTCACCCTTTTTCCTGAATCCACAATTGCTCCCATATATTCCTTGCCAATATCTTCGTAAATTAAATAAGGCAAGCGTTCCATTTTAAAGGAATTGACTACTGGTGCATACAATGCTTCGAGTTCTTCCGGAGATGCCTTGCGGGCTAACGCTTTTCGAAGATCAGTACTTCCTATTACCTTGTCAAATTGATCCGTATCTGGCGATTTATCTTGCTTTTTCATAACAGATGAAGTTAGTTGGTTTGCATATGCCAAGACATACATCCCTGTGCGTGCCGGATTAAAAGAATGGTAATCGATAATTTGCAAACGAACACCACCAGCAACCCCTTTCGTCTCAGGAACAAACACAACCCCCGGTAAATCTGCATCGTTTAGCATCTTAGCCAGCTGATCGGCATGAATACCTTCTGCGCCTACCCATTTAAAGTTATCACTATGCTGCAATCCTACTCCCTCTCCAAGCCCCGTTGCTAGATAGCCAAAGACAGAGGCTAGGCTAGGAACCTGTGGAGAGCTTTTCACCCACTTAAGACCCGTATCCTGAAAAATCATTCCTCTTGCGTAGTAATCCATAGGGATAATGGTAAGATGGACACCAATTTTTCTATTAAAAAATTGTGCCAGTTCTCCTATCGTCATTCCGTGTGCCATTGGTAGCTCGTCCACACCAACGATACTTAGGTAAGGAGTCTTCAGTACTGGACCATCCACAATTTTTCCTCCTAATGGATTAGGACGATCCAGAACAATTAGTGGTTTTTTATTTTCCCGAGCCGCTTCCATCACATCATGCAAAGTGGATATAGATGTGTAGCTTCTCGCTCCTATGTCTTGCAAGTCAAACACCAGGACATCAACATTTTTTAACATATTGGCGGTTGGCTTTCTAGTTTTACCATATAAACTGTAGACAGGAATATTCCAATCTTTATGTATATAAGATTCCACATAGGCATCAGCCCGAGCCTGCCCATCTATTCCATGCTCTGGTCCATATAAAGCCGCCAAGGTGGCATTATGGTATTTGGCCAGAACATCTATGATGCTTTGTCCCTGACTATTAATTCCTGTTTGGTTGGTAATCAACCCGATCCTTTTCCCATCAATGAGATGATGATACTTCGTTATTAATACATCATCGCCTAGCCTGATACTTGGTGGATTCGCATAGGAATTTCGATCTGAGACGAACATCAGCATAATCAGACACGTGAGAAAAAGTATACCTTTGCGCATAATTTATAAATTCCTTCCTACGAAATAATTGCGAAATATATAAATAAACTTCTATGATAAATGAGACTCTTTTTTTAACAAATAGTTTCATCCAGTGTGAAAAAATAAGTCGATTGCTGTAAAACTTGGGTAAAACGTATTATTTTGCTGATATATTCAATTAAAAACTAGTAACAAACGACTGATTTTGACATCATATTTCAGTCGTTTCTGCTAGTTACAGCCCGACGAAGCAGCACATGATCATTAAGACAATAATCGCAAATCTTTCATAACGTTCCGCTAACATTAAGAACACTCCTTTTTTGGAATAAACCAGTTTTTTTAGGTACCGACAACAGTGTTTCCCTTGGTAAAATATATGAAAGCAATGGCAATGTTGCTATTATTTTGGGCAGTTGCCACAGAGTCTCCTCTTCTTTCATCATTTTTTGTATAATTCACCTGTAATTACTTCTAATGGAAGATGACTGTATGCAACAAAACCCTTTCTTACGTCCTAAAGTTCGGAGCAGTTTACGTATTTGGCTTGGCACAGCCTATTACCGTTTCAGACGATGTCTTGAATGGGAACGTCGATATGTGGCTTCAACACAATAAAATTCATAACCTACGTTTGGCCGTCCAATCTTTAGATGGCATCATTATTCAACCTGAAGAGACTTTTTCTTACTGGAGATTATTGAAAAAACCAACAAAGAGACGAGGCTATGTTGAGGAAATGCAACTTACACTTATTGACGATCTTTTTGTCGTTAGCAATCATGCGTTGATGATGTATGAGCCTCTATTGCCTCCAGCAAAAAACCCGACTCCTGAAGAAGCAGACGGGTCTTAGTTAGGTTTAGGATTTTCCGATAATATAGAAGTTTTACACTTACAAAATCATTTTTTGTAAATGTAGATCTCGTCTGTTTCTCAAATCTAAATATTCTGTTCCTTTTCGCACTAATGGTCGCATAGGCTCGTCTGCATAAATGAGGACAATTTCTACTTCGTCACCATTACTAAGCAAAGCACGACTTCCGATATACATTGAAATAATCGACTGCATGAAGCTGGAGACAATTCTTGGATTTAGTTTTCCTTCACATGCATCGTTCCATAATAATTGGGCTGCTTCAAACGGTGATGTACGTTCTTTATAAATTCGATCAGAACAAATCGCATCAAACATATCAGCGACCGCTACGATCTGACAGGATAATGGTATTTCATCACCCCTACGTTTCTCAGGATATCCACTACCATCCATACGCTCATGGTGAAGTAAAGCAATCTGAGCAAAAACTTCAGGAAACTCTTCTGATTTCTTGAAAAGGTCATATCCGTGAACCGTATGTAACTTCATGATTTCAAACTCTTCCTCTGTCAGTCGATCTGGCTTCATTACGATTTCTGCGGGAACCAGCATTTTACCAATATCATGTAATAAACCGGCAACCCCCATCATTTGTACTTGTTCTTGGGGCATGCCCATTAAATTAGAAATAATAGCCGATAAAATGCCGACATTAATGGAATGTCGATATGTGTAATTTTCTGACCCTTCCAGTAAATACAACGAGCGAAATAAATCCCTTTGGCTTATTACTTGATCACGCAATGTTTCATATAATTGCTCAAATTCATTGATGGGCGGCATGTACTGGTGTGTAACTGAGGTATATAAGTTCTTTAAGGTTTGTGTGGCATCCATATAAGTTTCAACCAAGTGCTTATTAGCAGAAATCTGCTGGAATTGCTTGCGTAGGTAACGATCATCTTCTTGATTATGGGGAATCTCTTTTACGTTAACCGATTGAAAGCCGTTTCCTTTTAATTTAGCGATTTCTTTGGAGGTTAGCACTGTGCCTTTTGATAAAAGAAGCACACCATATGCGTTATAAATATCCTCCGCCAGCACTCTCCCCTCCAGACTAAAATCCATATGTACCTGAACCAACGCCCTTTCCCCCCCTTTTTTGTATCCTCTTTACAAATATCGGCAAAATATAGTAACTAGTGAAATATTTTTCTAATAAGTAGAATAATAAAAATAACAAAAAGCTGGACTCTTTTTACGAGTTTCCAGCTTTTTCCTATATATCGATGGATTTTTTTCTTATCTTTGAACATGCTTCTGTTCAGTTGAATCAGGCACACAGCATGCTGATGAGCATTTTTTCTCCTCGCTACATCCAGCACATTTCCCCTTTTTACTCTTCTGAACATATCGCCACAAGGTCCATGCTGCATAACCAAAAATAAACGTCCCAATAACAAAATTAAGTACCATGTTAAGCATCATTTCCACCCCTTCTGTGGCTACTATACTACCTAAATCCTAGCCATGTCCCCCCCTGATAGACAATGAACGATACTACGTATGCAATACACAGTCCATAAAACACAGAGAACCATGTCCATCTAGTAGAGCCTGTTTCTTTCTTAATAACAGCTACTGTTGCCAAGCATGGAACATACAAGAGAACAAAGACCATAAAGCTATAAGCGCTTAAACCAGAGTACTGTATTTGAATGACTGCCTGTAATGTATCATCATCTGGTGCTGCATAAATAATATTCATCGTAGATACCACTACTTCTTTTGCTAAGAAGCCTGTAATGAGGGCAGCCCCAGCTTGCCACGTTCCAAAGCCAAGCGGTATCATCAACGGCGCTAATACCCCACCAATAATAGCAAGGAAGCTATCATTGAGCTCTACATCAAGCCCTGCTGGTCCAGCATAGCTCAAGAACCAAATGACAATCGAACCTCCAAAAATGAAGGTTCCCGCTTTACGGATGAACCCCTTTCCTTTTTCCCACGTGCTACGCAATAGCGTACGGCCTTGTGGTATCCGATAAGGAGGTAGCTCAATGAGAAACATAGAACCCTCCTGCTTTAATACAGTAGAAGAAAATAATTTTGCTAATAAGAGCGATAAGACAATTCCTAATACATAGATAGACAATACAATAATCGCTTGATTATCTGCAAAGAACGTTCCAACAAACAGGCTATAGATTGGCAAGCGAGCTGAACATGACATAAGGGGCGTTAACAAAATGGTTAAGAGTCGTTCCTTTGGCTGTTCAATTGAACGTGCCGCCATGACTCCCGGTACGTTACAGCCAAAACCGATAATCATTGGAATAAAGGCTTTTCCATTTAACCCGATCATCTCCATAACTTTGTCCATGACCATGGCAACCCGTGCCATATAACCTGAATCCTCGATAAGTGAGATGAGAAAAAATAGCACAAAAATCTGTGGAACAAAAACAAGCACGCCTCCTACTCCGGCAATAACACCATCCAATAGAGCGGCTTGCAAAAATCCGGAAACTCCGGCTCCTTCCAAAGAAGCTCGTAGCCAATCCGTAAATGGCCCACCTAAGAAATCATTAAAGGCATCCGAAATCGGTGCCCCAATCCATTCAAATGTTAATTTAAAGGTGAGATACATAAACAATAAAAAAATAGGCAATCCTAAAAATTTATGTGTTAAAAAGTAGTCAATTCGATCTGTCCAGGTTTTCTCGACCAGCCTGACCTGTTCTCTACAGCAAGAGATAATTTCTTGAATGATGTTACTACGTACCTTGCGTATATATTGCTGAAGTGTCCGATTTTGGTAACCCTCACTCTTTTTTATGTTGGATTCCGCTTGCTTGTAGAGTTTTTCTAATTCGGCTTTTGAAACATATTTTGTCAATAATTCATATACTAATTGGTTGCCTTCTAAAAACTGAAGAGCTAACCAGCGCTTGGGAGGTAATGGTTCCATGCTTGTTGGCAATAACTCCACAAGTGTAGTGATCGTTTCCTCAAGAACTTCTCCATAATTTATATAGAATGGCCGATTGGGCTGTTGTCCTACTTGCTTAAAGCTATCAGCTAGTTGCTGGCATCCAGCTCCTGTACGGGCAACAATTGGCAAGACAGAACACTGTAGCTTCTCAGCTAGCTTTGTCTCATCAATGATAAAGCCTCTTGCTTTTGCAACATCAGTCATATTTAGTCCAATAACCATTGGTGTCCCATATTCTAATAGCTGTAAGGTTAAATACAGATTCCGCTCTAATTGTGAGGCATCTACAATATTTAAGAGTACATCTGGGTGCTGATCTACTAAATATTGAGTCGCCACACCCTCGTCCTTGGACAGAGGATTTAATGAATAGATTCCCGGTAAATCGATCAGGCGACCTTCTTTATTACGGAGCAATCCTACCTTTTTCTCAACAGTTACACCTGGCCAGTTTCCCACGTATTCATATGAACCAGTCAAGATGTTAAATAATGTGGTTTTCCCAGTATTCGGGTTACCTGCAAGAGCAATCGTAATCATTCACACACGACCTTTATCTGTTTGGCTTCATTTCGTCTAATCCCGATAATTTGACCTCCTGCTTCCAATGTATATGGTCCGCCAAACGGCAGGATTTTTTTTATACGTACAATCGTTCCTTCCATAATGTCCAAATCGACTAAGCGACGCCTCACTAGAGCACTCACTTGAGTAATATCTACGATTTGTGCAGAAGTCCCCGCTTTAATATCTGCTAGTACCATTACCTATCACCTCGTCCTTAAAGCTGTGTTTCCTATGAAGCTGAATTACGATCCGAAACGATAATCATTATCAATCTAGTTGTATTATAGTAGACATCTAGTAGATTTAATGTGAATTAAATCACTACATGTAACAGAATTTACTTTCCTAACAAGAAAGACTACTCTTCAGATAAAAGGCAGAATAGATATCTTGAAGGTGGATTTAAAAAAACTAGGCTTTACCAGCACGTAGGAGCTAGCAAACCTAGTTATATGTAGAGGGAAACAAGCTTATGATTTCTCATCCTGCGCATAGCGTTTTTGCAATTTTTCTCGATGAGACTGAAAAATATCCTCTAAGGAAATATCATACTTATTCGCAATGACGATGATGTTACCTAGCACATCGCCTAGCTCTTCTTTTAACTCTTGTTTTCTTTCTATCAATGTTCCTACCTTTTCATCAGGTCGATCTCTACCAATTTCTAAAGCTCTGATTGCTCTTGCTACCTCACCCATTTCTTCTGCAAGAAAACCTATGCGAATAAAGATATCTAGTTCTGACCATCCTCTTTCTTCATAATACTCCTTGACCCATTTCTGAAATTCTACGTTGTTCAATCTAGTACCCTCCTTACCTAAACTATTGCTTACGTTTCTCAAAAAATTCTATATAATGTTACATGACAATACAACCCTACGTAATTGGTACAAACTGAATGGAGGTACTTGCATTGAAACGTTTAGCTGTTTATTGTGGTTCAAGTAATGGAGCGTCATCTGCTTATAAAGAAGGGGCTGTCCAATTAGGAAAAGAATTAGCCAGACGAGACATTACGTTAGTTTACGGTGGGGCAAGCGTTGGGATTATGGGCACAGTAGCTGACACAGTTTTAGAAGAGGGCGGTAAGGTAATCGGTGTCATGCCCCAATTGCTGATAGATCGGGAAATCTCTCATCAGCATGTAACGGAGCTTTTAATCGTAGATTCCATGCATGAAAGAAAAGCCAAAATGGCAGATTTAGCAGATGGATTTATTGCGTTACCCGGAGGTCCTGGTACGTTAGAGGAATTTTTCGAGATATTTACATGGGCCCAAATCGGGATCCATCAAAAACCCATAGGTCTTCTCAATATTAATCACTACTATGATCCTCTACTTGCTCTATTTGATCACATGGTAACAGAGCAATTCTTACATGAAAAATACCGTTCTATGAGCATCGTAGATTCAGATGCGAAAGCTTTACTTGATCAGTTTGAATCTTATCAGGCTCCAACTGTTAAAACCTATTAGTTTCGAACCTTTAGTATCGAATCAATTGACACTCCCCATACCTAAACGCAGGGGATTCTTGGGTAGTCACTCCTAACGGAGTGAAATTTACCAAGCTATCCCTGTGTGTCCCACAGTTCAGTTGGTTATGCCAACAATCGAAGTCCTTCTTGCTCAATATTGATGGCAGCGTTTTTGTCACGATCATGTTGTACGCCGCAGTTCGGGCATGTCCAATTACGCAAATTGAGATTCTTTACCTCTTTATTTTGGTATCCACAACCAGAACACAACTGCGAAGACGGAAATTGTTTCCCCACAACGGAAATTGTTCTTCCATACCAAGCTGCTTTGTATTCCAGCATGGTTCTGAATGCCGACCATGACGCATCTGCAATGCTTTTCGCAAGCTTGTGGTTCTTGATCATGTTTTCCACACGTAAGTCTTCCAAGCAGATCGTTTGATTTTCACGAATCAGTTGAGTTGACAGTTTATGTAGAAAATCGTTTCGTGTGTTCGATATTCTTTCATGTAGACGAGCTACTTGTTTTCGTGATTTTTCTCGGTTCTGACCACCTTTTTTACGTCTGGACAGTTTCTGTTGCCAAGTAGCAAGCTTCTTTTCGTAGTAGCGAAGAACCTTGGGATTGGCTATTTTCTCACCTGTCGAAAGAATGGCAAAGTCTTTGATGCCAAGATCAACTCCAACAGTCTTTTCTGCTTGTAATAGGGGTTGAATCTCTGTTTCGCACAAAACAGATACAAAGTATGTGCCTGAAGGATTTTTTCTAACGGTAGCCGAGAGAATGCGTCCTTCGACTTCTCTTGACTTCGCAAATATAACCCATCCAAGTTTAGGTAGTTTAATGCGATCCCCTTCCACTTTGATGTTCATCTTGCATGTGTAGGATTGCTTTGGATTCTTCTTGCTCTTGAATTTAGGATATCCTTTCTTTTCCTTGTAAAACTTTTTGTACGAAGAATCCAAATCTTTCAAAGTGGATTGCAGGGCAGTGGAATCTACTTCTTTCAGCCACTCTATCTCTTTTTTGAGTTGTGTGAGCAGGGCAGAGCAATCGTTGTAGTTGAGTGTTTTCTGTTCTTGTTCGTAAGCATCCTTTCGCTTCGCAAGAAAGTGATTGAATACAAAGCGAGTGCATCCGATAGTTTTGTTGATGAGTGTCGCTTGTTCTCTGTTTGGATACAAACGAAATTTGTAAGCTCTGTGCATGCTCAATCACTCCTTTCTTTTTGAGACTCAATGTATTTTTTAATCACATCCAGTTGAACAGTCCCAACTGTGGCAACAAAGTAGGAGTTTGTCCAAAGTGAGGGGAGTCTACTTTTGAGATGTCTAAATTCCATCCGCAAAACTCTGGATGTATAGCCCTTCAAATGTTTCATTATTCGATGGATTCCGAATCGAGGATCGCATGTGATGAGCAAATGAACGTGATCGGGCATGATTTCCATCTCAACCACTTCAGCACGCAATTCCTGTGCTTTTTCAAGAAACAATTCCTTTAATCGAACATCTACTGGTTCAATCAAAACCTTTTTGCGATACTTTGGACAAAAGACAACGTGGTATTTACAATCAAATACGATATTGTGGTTACTTTCCACTGATCTACTCAAAGCCATCACCTATGGCTAATTATACCACATGCTGTTAGATATATTTAGCATATCTAACGTAAATTAGCGAAAAAAAAGTACTCAGAGTGTTGAAAAAGCCCCCTGTCGCAAAAAAGAGGGCTTTTCATCTGTTTTTATGGGGTACAAATATGGCTCCTCACCATCGAAAAGCTCCTTAGAAACGATTCTGGAAGGCCAAATTTTTTCTACCCAATCAGCGGAATTCGTAGAGGGGGTTTCTCGACAGCCTGAAGTACTCTTTTTTTGTTTGCTCTTAGCACCCTCTTTTGAGGATGCAGAGCAAATTGCCTTATATCCCCATAGCTAAAGCAAGGGGTTTTACGGCACGGTTGATAAAAAAGGGAGGGCTCAATCGCCTTCCCCTCTCCCTATATATCTATTCTTGATTTCCTTCCTACACTGCCTTCTTATTCCACTGTAATCTTCTTCATTACCGTTTCGTGCAGTTGTGGTGTATACACATGGACAGTAACATCGTACGTGCCAGGTTTAGAGAATTTTTGCTTTGCCGCATATACAGCCCTCTCACCCTGCTTGGCTTTAACTAGCTCACGAGTACGTTGCCCCTCCAATTTTAATTCAATATCCACGTACACTTCATCATAATTCTCTAGCCCACCCAATTTAGCAGTTAAAATCGTTTGCTCTCCTACCTTAGGTGGTGCTGGCTCACTACTAAATTCTGCTGTTATATCTGGTTTAGGCCCTCTTGCTCCACACCCAACTAGCGTTAATACGCATAGGCTGAGAATGAAGAGGGAAAGTAGGCTTCTTTTCCTCTTTTCAGGATGTCCCATCACTTTCAACCCTTTCATCCCTTCAGTACTCTTTCGCCGGAAAAGTGTGACTATCTTGGTTTTTTATCCTGCCCTACACGTTGTCCAAATGGAAAGATTTCTGCGAACGCTCCCTGTAAACCGAGAGTTCCATATTTTTGTTGAAAGTGCTCTACACTTCCTTGCTGTATAATGCGTCCTTTTTGTAAAAAGATAGCCCGATCACACGCCAGTTCGGCAATATTAAGCTGATGTGTTGAAAAAATAACGCTACTTCCTTCACGCTTAATTTGTTGAACTAATTGCACAAACTCTTCCATCCAATAAGGATCAAGTCCGTTGGTAGGTTCGTCTAGTACTACCAAGGCTGGTTTCGCTAAAATGGCCTGCGCAAATAACAAGCGCTGCTGCATACCTTTTGAAAATGTACTGACACGTTTGTCTTGTACATCCGTAAGCCCTACCAATTCGAGCACTTCTTCGGTTCGTGTCACATTAATTTTACGCAGGGAAGCATAGAATTGTAAAGTCTCCCGTGCTGTCAGTCCATTGCCAAAGTTGAACTGATCGGGCATATAGCCGATCTGGTTAGAATACTCAGTGCGGTTTTCCTTCCAGCTCATACCATTTACTGTAATGTCACCTTCAGAAGGTTGCGTAATACCAACGATCATACGTAAAACCGTGCTCTTGCCTGCTCCATTGCCGCCACATAGAGCCACGATCTCACCTGCATCCATCGAAAGCTCAAATGGCTCAACTAATGTTTGCTGTTTGATCCGTTTACTAATACCCTTAATAAGCAAACGTTCCTTAATCAATGCACGAGAATTTGAATCGTACGTATCTACCACTTTATCTACTGCTTCAGATCTGCTACCCACGGTATCGCCTTCTTTCCCAGGCCAAAATAGATCCCGCCATCATCAATACCACCCAAAGTAAGCAAAAAACAGCGAACAAAGTCGTACCCATACTGGTCTTTAACCAATCTACCCATTGATAATACTCTGGACCAAAAATAGAACCGCCACCCATTTTGATGACCATAAAAATACGAACTAACTCGGCTGGATTTAATATGGTTAAAATTTGTACCGCAGGATTAATCGCTTGATAAGGTAACCAGCCTAGGACGGAAATTAATAGAGTAGGCCAGGCTAAAATAAACAAAAACCAAATGCTAACACCAACCGTTAAAGCTTGCCAACGATTCTGGCAGAAGGTTCCGATCCATACTGCGATTCCTAAAAACAACAAGATTAATAAGATAGAAAAAAGGAAGAAAAAGAGTAACAGCGAGAGCGTAAATCCTTTGCCAAACAAAGCTCCTACCAATCCAGATAAGCCGTATCCAAAACTGATAATCGCAATTAAAACGGCAGCTAGCCCCAGATATTTTCCACCAAGAAACGCGGATGTAGAGAGCGGATACGTGGAAAGTAACTGCCAGCTTCCCTCTTCCTTTTCCGAAGTAATAGAAAAGGAGCCGAGTAGCAACGTCATCAGTGGTAATAAATACAAGATTAAATTAAGCATAGCTCCTGTCGTATGGGTATAACCCTCCATGTAAGCTTGAGCTTGTATCAACAAAAGAGCTAGGCTAAATAGCGAGAATAGGGCCAAAAATGAATACGCCCACGGATTGCGAAATCCAATTTGTATCTCCCGCTTGGCGATGTGGATAGTTTGCATATCAACACTTCCTCTATCTGTAGTCCCTCGGGCAAGTGTGCTTTATTAAAACGTCCTAGTGCCCTGTGCCACTTGCTGGTGTTTCAGTAGATGGATGAGAACCGCCATGTTCGCCCGCGCTTTTACCTGCATCGTGTTGTTGAACTGAATGATCGCCTTCTTTACCTGCATCATGTTGTTGTTTTGAATGATCGCCATCTTTGCTTGCATCGTGTTGCTGTGAATGGTCGCCAGCCTTGTCTCCCTCTTTATGCTCCATATCACCGTGATGTTTCATATCCTTCATTTGATCCATATTCATTTCCCAATTATGGCTATTAAGCTGTTCGGCTGTCAGGATTTGACCTTTACCCTGTTCTTTTACAAAAGCTTCCGCTGATTGTTTATCTTTAAAAGAATATACTCCATAAGCCATTGGTGTTTTAAATTCTTTATCGTAAGCAAAAGTAGCATCGTTTAGATTCATCCACTCTTTGCTGTGATAATCACGTACGAATTTAACGTCAATTTTTTCGGTTCCGTTCTTTTTAATCCAAGCGAACAAATCGCCGATATCATCAAATTTAAGCGCTTTTCCGTCCTTTAAAATAATCTCCGTTGCATTGTGATCATCAGCAATTTGCATGTTACAGATATCGCATTTATCAACGCTTTCATTAATCGCCACTGGTTGTGCTGATTGTCCTCCACAACCTGTCATTAAAGCAGAAACCAATGCAATGCTTGCCCAAATCATATGTGTTTTTTTCATTTTGTACGAACCCCCATTAGATAGATAAAATAGATGCTCCCTGCCAACATAATCGCACTAATCACAATGATAATCGGCGAATGGGTTGTAGGTGCTTGATTTTGTTGCTCGATTGGCGCCATCAAAGGCTGTGGATCTTGCAGAAATGCGCCAGAATGGTCATCAAACATGCTCTCTAGAAATAATAGTCCCGGTGATTGAAAGAAAATCTGAAATGCCTCTACTTGATCTGTTAATGCGAAGAAGAATGGATTAATACGGTAGGACAGATCACTTTTGCCATCTCCTTGCAAATCTACACTTTGAGCACTGTCCCAATAATTCAGCTGCAAAAGGTTATCTGTACTGCTCTGAGCCTCTGCCTGCGTTACATTTCCGATAAAATGATTGCCTGTAAATGAATTGTCTTTCGATTCTTTCAATTGCAAACCGATATAATTTTGCAATATTTGATTGTAGGAAATCTCATTCTTTTCCGCTGCTTCTACATAAAGCCCCACGCGGTTTCCTTCCACGTAATTGCGTTCCACTTTTGCCTTTTGCACATCGAACAGCAGAATACCTTGCGAGTTAACGCTCTCATTTTGCTTAGTGAATCGATTATCTGTAACGACTGCATTGTCTGAGCCCATGACCATACCGCCTGTTACATTCCGATCCCCCTGATTGTGAATCAAGGTAACATCATTACTAAACATGAGATGGTAGCCATAACGGGAATCGTAGACCATGTTTTTCTCCACACGGTTGTAGTGACTAGTCTCTACATAGATACCATCAAACATATTTTCGACCAAATTCCCCATAATGGTATTGTTGTTGGCCTCTTTTAAATCAATTCCATTGCCTTTTTTCCCTGGGCTGCGTGTTTCATTTAAGCCAGTAGGAATAGCCTTTCCTGCCAACAAACCTTTGATCTTGTTGCCAATGATCTGGTTATGCTCACCCTTGCGTAGCTGTAGACCTGTTCCCTTTGTTTCAATAGTGAGCTCTTTTAGTACATTTCGGCTTCCTTCCACTACTAGCGTAGCAGTCTCTGCACCTTGACGCTCATCTAATAAAGTAAGACCACGAAGACCTGCTTGGTTACTTTTCAAAGTGACTACGGGAGCATCCCCTTGGCTACGTACAGTTACGGTACCCTCTGCCTCTACATGAATCGGCTTAGTGATCAGGATAGGTCCACTGTATTCCCCTGCTGGCACTTTAAGAATCGTATCCTGCTGAGCTTGGTCAATCAGTTGTTGTAACTCATTTTTCATCTCCTCGGCTTGTGCTGGTTGTATGATGAAACCACTAGCTACCAAACAGGCCAGCATCAGAACCAAGCAAATATGACTACCTATCCTGAAAGCTGTATGTCGCCGCATAAGTCCCCTCCTTTTTGGGGTATGGTAAGCGCAGTCATCCAATCACGCCATTACTATGATAAATATGCCACTATGACACAGCATGACTCGAAAGGGCTATGGGGGTATATCAAATGTGCTCGTTTTTGTAAAGATTTAATAATTTGGACATTATTTACTGAAAAGTAAGGAAAATCACAAAAAAATAAGCCTGTCTTATTTTTCTTTAGACAGAGCTTATTTCATTAGATTTACATTTATTTACCTTCTACTGCACGGTATGCAGAATGACACGTTGGTCCCACATGCTGATTTAACGGAAATGCTTGGCGAATGGCTTCTGTAATGAAAGCTTTCGCTGTTTTAACAGCATCTTTCACTTCCGCTCCTTTTGCCAATTCAGCAGTAATCGCAGCGGAATACGTGCAGCCTGCTCCATGTGTAAATGTAGTATCGAATTTTTCTGTTTCTAAGATTTCGAATGACTCTCCATCAAATAGTAGGTCTACAGCTTGACTATCCTCAAGACGACCGCCGCCTTTGATCAAGACATATTTGGCTCCCATCTCATGGATTTTCTTCGCAGCTGCTTTCATATCTTCAACCGTATTAATTTTTAGACCACTAAGAAATGCGGCTTCGGGCAAGTTAGGTGTTACAACCATTGCTCTTGGGATTAACTCTTCTCGCATCGCTTTAATAGCTTGCTCATCTAAAAGAACCGTGTCTTCCCCTTTGCAAATCATGACTGGGTCAACAACAACCTTCGTTACATTATATTCAGCAATTTTGCGGGCAGCCAGCTCAATTACTTCTTTGGTTGCCAGCATTCCTGTTTTCAGAGCATCTACTCCCACATAATGCATAGTTGTTTCCAATTGCGCCTCAATCGCTTCAAGAGGTTGCGGATAAACGAGATGGGCCCAGTTTTCATCCATAGCTACCAATGCTGTAATAGAAGTCATTCCATAAACGTTACGTTCCTGAAATGTTTTTAAGTCTGCCTGAATTCCTGCTCCACCGCTTGAATCTGAACCCGCGATAGTCAGAGCTTTATGCATAGTCATGTGCTTAAATCCCCCTTGTACTTTTCCTGCTTTATACCTGCTAGTATGATTGCTATTCTTCTTATATTGTAAACCTGATGCTCTCAACATAACAGAATAAATTTTAGAGAAGTATACTTTCTGATCATACTTTGATAAGGTTTTCTTTTTGCTTTCCTGTACGATACAAGCTCCTTATGTTACTTTACAAATAGAAGCCTATTTTCGCTTGGAGGAGATACTTTTGCAAGTCAAAGACCAAGTAAGAAACATGCTCAACCAACATCTACAAAAGAACAAACCCTTAATTGGTGTTGCGGCAGGTTCTGGCTCTTCCGCAAAACAGGCGATTGCTGGAGGTGCCGATTTTTTACTTGCACTTAACGCAGGGCAATTTCGATCGGCTGGTGTATCAACCCTTGGCTGTCTGCTCCCTTTTGGCAATAGCAATCATACCGTCATGTCGTTTGGCATACGAGAGATTCTTCCTCATGCCTTGCACACACCGGTTATTTTTGGTGCTTGCGCGACTGATCCAACCATAGATCACCAACGCTTGCTGGATCAAATTAAGCAATCCGGGTTTCATGGTGTAAATAATTTTCCATCTGTTGGTTTAATTGATGGCACATTTCGTGATGCATTGGAAGCTGAAGGTCTTGGCTTTGAACAGGAGATTTCCTTTTTAAGAGAAGCCTCTCGCCAAGGATTGTTTACGGTAGCCTTCGTTTTCAATGAGAACCAAGCCACTTTGATGGCACAAGCTCAGGTGGATATGATTTGTGCCCATTTAGGCTGGACTTTAGGTGGAGAAACCGGAGTACAACACAGCATGACTCTGGAAGAAGGAGTTAAACTGGCCAATCGTATCTTTCAGGCTGCTCGGACCGTTAATCCTACTTGTTATCATGTGGTTTACGGAGGGCCTATTACATCTCCTGAGGATGCGTTTTTATTTTATAAACAAACAAGTGCTATTGGTATAATTGGCGGCTCTAGCTTTGAACGGCTCCCTACTGAAAGCAGTATCAGGAAAATCACTGATCAGTTTAAAAACTACGCTTCGTTAGAAGAAGAAAATCTTTATCTAAAAAAAGAACTTCAGAAAAAACTTGGCTTCGACGAAATTGTGGGGAAAAGCCGTCCTATGCAAGAAATTTATGCACTAGTAAAAAAAGTAGCCAATAAAAATGTCAATGTATTAGTACATGGGGAAAGCGGAACGGGAAAAGAGCTACTTGTCAGATCAATCCATTACAATAGCGACCGTTATAATCAAGCATTCGTAAAGATCAACTGCGCCGCCTTACCAGAAACCCTTTTAGAAAGTGAACTATTTGGTCATGAAAAGGGAGCGTTCACTGGTGCAATCCAGCAACGTCTTGGTCGGTTTGAACTAGCGGATAAGGGAACGTTGTTTTTGGATGAAATCGGTGAAATGAGCTTATCTACGCAGGCGAAGCTCCTTCGCGTCATTCAGCAGCAGGAATTCGAACGGGTAGGCGGTTCGACAACCATTAAAGTAGACGTGAGAATTGTATGCGCTACCAATGTTAATCTGCGAGAGGCAGTTGAGCAGGGAAGGTTTCGGGAGGATCTCTACTATCGTTTAAATGTAGTCTCCATCCAGACTGTTCCATTGCGAGAACATAAAGAAGATATTCCTTTGCTCATCAGCCATTTCATCCAAAAGATCAATCAGAAGTTTCATTGTGAGGTACAAAGTGTAACCCCTGCTGCACTAGATGCGATGCTCAGCTATGATTGGCCAGGTAATGTGCGAGAGCTAGAGAATACACTAGAACGCGCAGCCATTTTGAGTAATTCGTCCATTATAGGTTTAAGCTCCCTTCCTCCATCCTTACAACAACATATTCAGCTACATGAACAAGCTAATCGTGCTCTCTATGTTCAGGATGTTCCTTATGCTTCGTCTCAAAGCATTCAATCATTGGAAAAACAGTGTATCCTTGACACGCTCGCACTCTGCTCTTGGAATCGTACCAAGGCAGCTGAACAGCTGGGGATTACACGCCGAACCCTTTATAACAAATTAAAAAAGTATGACATTAAGGTTCCTTAAAGCCTTTTAGGAAATGAATATACAAGAACGGATATCCTCCTATATTTACGTACAAGTCTGTGTGGGAAAATATTTCTCGTTATTTTTTAATCGAGAAATATTTTCCCGCTTTATTTTACACATGAGAACTTTTTTCTCGATCAACACCTACAAAACCGCATCATTTCATTTGGCACGGTGGTTGCAATTAGTAGTCAGTGTAAGCAGGGCGATAATCAAATGAGTGGGGTGTGGGTTATGGAAAAAAAACTGAATCGAAAACCAGTTGTTGCTCTACTAGGTACCCTTGATACAAAAGGAATAGAGTATCGATATATTAGAGAGCGTTTACAAGAACAGGGTGTTGATTCTCTTCTGATTGATGCTGGTATTATAGGTAAGCCCCAAATCGAGCCAGAAATCACACATGAACAGGTAGCAGAAGCCGCTGGTACTTCCCTTGAACAGCTTTTACAAGCTAATGATCGCGGTCTAGCAGTTGAAACCATGGCGAAAGGGGCGGCCAGCCTTTTACATCAGCTTTACACAGAAAATCGAATAGATGGCGTTCTTGGGCTTGGTGGTTCGGGAGGTACCTCTTTAATCACCCATGCCATGCAGGCTCTACCGATTGGCGTTCCTAAAATGATGGTTTCCACCATGGCCTCCGGAGATACTCGTCCATATGTGGGAGCGGTGGATATTGCCATGATGTATTCAGTCGTAGACATCGCAGGTATTAACAAAGTATCTGCTCAGATTTTAAGCAATGCCGCTGGAGCCATTGCCGGCATGGTGAAGGCTGTTGTTCCAGAAATGGCAGAAGAAAAACCGTTACTCGGCGCTACAATGTTCGGAGTTACCACCCCTGCTGTAGACGTGGCCCGAAAAAAACTGGAACAGCTCGGCTATGAAATCCTAGTGTTCCACGCTACAGGAACAGGTGGACAATCTATGGAAGCGCTTGTGAAAAATGGTTACCTCAAGGGCGTTCTAGATCTAACAACAACGGAACTAGTTGATGATCTGGTTGGAGGCGTATTATCAGCAGGGCCAAATCGCTTGGAGGTTGCTGGTCAATTAGGGATTCCACAGGTCGTTTCTCTAGGGGCATTAGACATGGCGAATTTCGGTTCGTTGGAATCTGTCCCTCTGCCATATAAAAATCGTTTGCTCTGCGTCCATAACTCTACGGTAACCCTAATGCGAACAACACCGGAAGAATGTGCAGAACTTGGCAAACGCATTGCTCGAAAGCTCAATCAAGCAAAAGGACCTGTCTCCTTATTCATTCCATTGAAAGGAACTTCCGTAATTGCTACAGAGGGACAAATTTTCTATAATCCTGTGGCTGACCAAGCTCTATTTCAAGCAATACATGAGCACATTGATCCACAGGTCGTGAACATTGTTGAATGGGATACAGATATCAATGACCCAGCTTTTGCACTTGCAATGGCTGAACACCTGCACGAAATGTATCAGGTCTGGCTAAATAAACCTGGCACAACAACAAAATAAACACCTGATGACTTTAGAGGAGGAATATCTATGATTACGAGAGAAGAAGCATTGGAACGATTACAAGCGGAGATAAAAGCTAATAAACCGATTATTGGGGCAGGAGCAGGTACAGGCCTGTCAGCGAAATGCTCTGAGGCTGGAGGTACTGACCTCATTATTATCTACAATTCCGGTCGCTATCGTATGGCAGGACGTGGTTCATTAGCTGGGTTACTACCTTATGGAGATGCTAATGCGATCGTGATGGAGATGGCAGGAGAAGTACTACCTGTCATAAATAGCACACCTGTGCTTGCCGGAGTATGTGGCACCGATCCCTTCCGACTGATGCCTGTATTTCTGCGTCAGTTAAAAGAGAGTGGATTTACTGGGGTCCAAAACTTCCCTACGGTCGGCCTTATTGACGGTAATTTCCGTGCTAATCTTGAAGAAACAGGAATGGGCTATGATAAAGAGGTGGAAATGATTCGCTTAGCTCATGAAATTGGCTTACTAACTGCTCCTTATGTATTTGATGAGGAGCAAGCAGAAAAAATGGCGAGAGCAGGTGCGGATATATTAGTTCCACACATAGGACTCACTACCTCTGGAAGCATTGGGGCTAAAACAGCAGTGACATTAGATGAGGCTGTAGCACGTGTTCAAGCAATGCATGATGCCGCTAAAAAAATAAATCCCGATATTATTGTTTTATGTCATGGCGGTCCAATTGCTACCCCAGAGGATGCCGCTTATGTCTTAAAACATACGACAGGTGTTGTCGGATTCTTCGGGGCATCTAGTATGGAACGCCTCCCTACAGAAACAGCCATTACGGAAAACATGCGTCAATTTAAAAAGATAATGGAATAAGATACTATAAAAAAACTCTCCCGCGCCTTCACCTGAACTGTGACCCTATTTGTAGACAGTTTTAAAAGAATACCTAACTAGGCAGCTAAAAGATGACTTCTGAATTCATCAGGGGTCATCTTTTTTAATGACCACTGGTAACGTTCAGAATTGTAATAATCAATGTAACTGTCTACTCGATCCCTCAACTCTTGTATCGTTTGACATGTCTTATATTCCAAATCGTCTTTCATATGACCAAAAAAAGTTTCCATGGAAGCATTATCCCAACAGTTTCCCTTACGGGACATGGACTGCCTAAAGCCTGCTTTCCTGATTAAGCGACGGGTTTTAAAGTGGGTATAATGCAGACCTTGGTCTGAGTGTAGAATGGCTTCGGGGTGAATGTTGCCATCTAGACGTTGGAACAGTCGTTTCAAAGTAATCCTCACCAATGGAAGCTTTAAAGAAGAAGAAAGATAGTGAGCTAAAATCTGTTTTGTTGCCCCATCCTTGACTACCGACAGGTAGGCACATTGACCATTACCGTAATACATATACGTAATATCGGTGAGCAGTACTTTTTCAGGTTCTCCCTGATCAAACTGACGCTGCAACAGGTTGGGACATGTTTGGTGCTCTTGCGTTGCCTTAGCTAATTTTCTATAGGGATTGGCTTGGCGAATGGTAGCAACAAGTTTATACTTTCGCATCAATCGACGAATCTTTTTATGATTCATGATCACTCCACTTTCACGCTCAAGTCGCATCTTAATAACTAATGCTCCTGCTTTACCACGAAGAGCGTCAAAGTGCTTCTTGATAAGTTTAATGTCATGCTCGTCCGCATCCTCTCGTAGCTGTCTAGTTTTCTCCGCACGAAGCCAACGGTAGTAGCCACTCGCACTAACACATGCAAGTTTACAAAGATATCGTGTTACATCACGCAAATTGTACTGACGTATGGTGCGATTAATGATTTGATAGCGCTCGGAGGGGGATAACGTTACCTCTGCAACTTCTGCTTTTCGAGCGCGTCGAGCTTTTTTAAAAAGTCGTTCTCCGCCTCTAAAAACTTGATACGCGCCTCAGCTCGTTTAAGCTTTTCCTCTACGGACAACTCCGTTGTCGAGGGTCTACCCGTACTTTTCTTTCCTCGTTGTTCTTCTAAAAGGCCGATCTCTCCATGAATTTGATACACATTACGCCAACGTTTTAAGCATGTTTTTGGTTTGTCATGACCAATAACGTCTATGTCAAAACCAGCACCACAAAAAATTTCCATAGGTGTTTGTCCCTCTTGATACGCTTTGACAGCTGCTACCTTAAATGCTGGTGCATAAGTAATACTTTTGTACGTTACATGCTGAACATAAGGGTTAGCTTCAAGATGTTTCATTTCTTGTTCCGTGAAAACCTTTGAATTAGCTCTTGTTTTTCCCACAATTCTTTCCTCGCTTTATTTTAATAAGTTGATTAAAACACAAAAGACCCGTAAGAAGGTCACTTTTTTCAAAATGTCCATCTTACGGGTCACAGTTCAACCAAAGCGCTAGGAGAGTTTTTTTCGTTCTTATATCTTATAGTTTAGCAAATTTCATTGTGTCGCGAGCAATCATTACCTCTTCGTTTGTCGGGATAATGAAAGCTTTAACTGGAGAATGATCAAAAGTAAGATCAGTTTCTTTACCACGTACGTTATTTTTAGAACGGTCGAAGTATACACCCATCCACTCCAATTTATCCAATACGCGACCACGGATGGTATCACTGTTTTCACCGATACCAGCTGTGAAGATGATTGCATCTACACCGTTCATTTGCATTGCATAAGAACCGATGTAGTTACGGATTTTTTCTACAAAGATTTGTAGAGATAGCTCGGAACGCTCGTCATTGTTTTCTGCTGCAGACTCGATGTCGCGAAGATCGCTAGACAGACCAGAAACAGCTAAAAGACCAGACTTTTTATTTAGTACTTCAACTAATTGGTCAACAGAAAGTCCTGTTTTTTGTTGTAGATAAGGAAGCAATGCTACGTCGATATCACCAGAGCGAGTACCCATTGGCAAACCAGCAAGTGGTGTAAAGCCCATAGATGTATCAATGGATTTACCACGGTAGATAGCAGCCAAGGAAGCACCGTTACCCAAATGGCAGCTAATCAAACGTAGTTTTTCTGCTGGGCGATCCAACAATTCAGCCGCACGCTGCATCACATACTTGTGAGAAGTACCGTGGAAACCGTATTTACGGATACCGTACTCTTCATAGTATTCAGTTGGAATACTGTACAAATAAGATTTAGCAGGCATTGTTTGGTGGAAAGCTGTATCAAAAACTGCAACCGCAGGAACGTTTGGTAGAATTTTTTGGAATGCAGTAATTCCCATGATGTTAGCTGGATTGTGTAGAGGAGCTAGTTCAGAAAGCTCTTCTAGTCTTTTAATTACTTCATCTGTTACCAATACGGAATCTTTAAAGGTTTCGCCACCATGAACTACACGATGACCAACGCCATCCAAATCTGTAATATCTTTAATAGCGCCTTTTTCTGGATCAGTTAACAAAGCAATTAGTTTTTTTACAGCTACTTCGTGGTCTTTCAGATCAAGCGTTTCTTTTAGTTTCTCTCCATCACCTACTTGGAAGGAAGACATGGAATCCTCCATGCCAATACGCTCCATTAGACCTTTTGCCAATACACGCTCAGAAGGCATGTCAAATAATTGGTATTTCAAAGAGGAGCTACCACAGTTTACGGATAGTACGATTGCCATATGATCACCTTTATCCTATCTTGTTGTTTGTCTTTCGTTGTCTCTCGATTAATGAAAAAATCAGTATAGACCAATTTCATCACAATCTCTAGTAATCTACTTTAGCATGAATCATCGCATCTGTGAATGTTATCACATGAAATTCAGACTCTTTCAAAAACTATTACTTTTAGTATGTCCAAAACCACACGATCGTACTCAGCGCTCGTTCATCATACTTCTCCTCGTACCTCGGCAATGCTTTTTCCTCCACGAAAAGCATGTCCGCTTTTCACTTTCGTACCAAGGGTTTTAAACCCACAACGTTCATATACTCGTGCCACCTGTTCTGTAATGGGAGAGACAAACAAGCTCTGTATTCCACGTTCTATTAGACCCTTTTGCATATGAGCAATCAGCTGACGGATGAGTCCCTTTCCTCTAAATTTGGGTAGTGTGGCAACATTTTCTAACATGATCGTATCTTTATGCTGAATCATATACATGAATCCTTGTTCTTGCAATAACTGAAGAAACAGTAGATTCTCATCTACATTTTCAACGTGTGCATGATTAGCATCATAGCCCCCTAGTTCAAAATTATAGAAAATGAATTGATATCCTTAGCAATTAATTGTTAATTTTCTAAAAACCTTTTACATAACTCTTTACACTGCCTATACCTTTTTAATATATCTTAGTTGCTTCTAACAAATTTGATCTTTGTAGAATCTCGCCCAGTAATAGGCTCCATCCATCTCTATTCTTCCTAAAAATGAAATTGCTTTTGTAAAAAAAACCGCTGCTCTTTCATATAAACTTCATCCCAGCTTAACCTCTTCTCCTGACAAGCTCTTTACAATGAAAGCGAAAACGAGCTTTTAACAGGAAAAGGAGCGATTCAACCAATGGAAGTAAATCGTCGTCAGTTTTTAACATTTCTTGGAACCGGCACTGCTGCTCTAGCTTCATTGGCAACGGGGATTCCAGCCCTTGCAAAAGGAGAGTCCATTTCTGGGAAAACAGCGGATCACCTATTTGGCCTACAATCTCCTCCTAAAGCCTTTCATCCTAAATTCACCCCGATTAAACCAAGCACAAAGGATGATGTCATCCTTCCTCAAGGCTTCTCTTACGATGTAATTGCCCTTTATGGTGATAAAATTAACGCTTCCGGCGACACTTTTGGTTTTAATGCTGACTTTAACTGTTTTATACCAATTAATGGAAGATCATATCATGGTTTGCTCTGGACGAATCATGAATATTGCGGAGAGCTAGAATACTATGTAAATGGGTATGATAACCTACACGCTGATCCCAAAAATAATAAACGCACACAAGAACAAATCAGTAAATACCTATACGCACTAGGTGGCTCTGTCATTGAAATTAAAAAGGAGCAAGGTAAATGGAAATTAGTTCAAAACTCGAAATATGGTCGCCGAGTCAGTGGATTAACCAAGCACGTAATGACTGGGCCTGCCGCTAGCCTTGCTAAAGAAGTAGTCGGTACATTTGCTAACTGCTCGGGTGGTGTCACCCTATGGAATTCTATTTTATCCTGTGAGGAGAATTTTCAAGATGTAGTCAGCGATTGTAAACTTGCCGATGAGCGACACTATGGCTGGGTGGTGGAGGTTGATCCATTCGATCCAGGCTCTGCTCCTAAAAAGCATACGGCACTCGGACGTTTCTCGCACGAAAATACTGCAATGACACTAGCTCCTGGCGGTCAATTAGTTGTATACATGGGCGACGATGCTACAGATCAATATGTGTATAAATATGTATCTAAAAGCAAGTACGATAAGTCGAAAGGTAAAGCAAATAGCAGGCTACTAGAAGAAGGTACGCTGTATGTTGCCAACTTCGCAAAGGGTAAATGGATAGCTCTCGATTATAGCAAGACAGAAGCCCTGAAAAAAGCTGTAGATAAAGAAAATAAACCGCAATTTACCTCCCAAGCAGATGTATTGATCAACTGCCGTATTGCAGCAAAAGTAGCTGGTGGGACACCGATGGATCGTCCTGAGGATGTGGAGGTTCATCCGATTGATGGTTCTATCTTTATTTCTCTAACGAATAATAAAAATCATAGCAACTTTTATGGTCACATAATGCGACTGTTTGAAAAGAATAACGATCACGCTGGTGTAGAATTTGATTTTGAAATCTTTGCTACAGGTGGTCCACAAAGTGGTTTTGCTGCTCCGGATAACATGGCCTTTGATAGCGCAGGGAATCTGTGGGTCGTAACTGACATATCCTCTGGTTCCATGAATGCGGGAATCTACCGTTCCTTCGGGAATAATGGTGTCTATTTTATTCCTACCTCTGGTGAGCATAAGGGGGTAGCTAGTCAATTTGCTTCGGCTCCAATTGGTGCAGAGATGACAGGGCCTTGGTTTACACCGGATGAAAAAACATTATTTTTATCTGTTCAGCATCCTGGTGAAAATTTAGAGGCTTATGATAAACCAACCAGTCACTGGCCGCGCGGAGCATCCTCTCTCGCTCTGCCAGGAGTAATTGCTATTAACGGATTTTAACCTTACCTTCGCCCTGTAAATAGACACAGTATATAGGAAAGGAGGAAACACCCACATGCTATCATCTATTGGGATTCCAGGTCTTATCCTGATTTTAATTATTGCATTGGTTATCTTTGGCCCAAGCAAGCTACCTGAGATTGGTCGTGCATTTGGACGTACCTTGAGTGAATTTAAAACAGCTGCCAAAGATTTAACCAAAGATGAGGAACCACCAGACAAACCAGTAGAATCAGTTAAAGCAGCAGAGGCAACCAAATCTATGGAACCAGCTAAAAAAGAAGTTTCCTAACCGGTTCGTTCGAATCTAGTTGAAAGAGGTAGAATTTCATTGAACCCTTCCAACACTCCAAGTCATATCATTGACCATCTAAGCGACATGCGAAAACGGATTATTATTGTCATTGCTACATTTTTACTTAGTTTTATTATCTGCTTTTTATATGTAGATTTTATTTATCAGTTCCTCACCAATCGTTCTGGAGAAAAGCTGACCATCCTGGGTCCTACCGATGTACTAAACATTTACATGAAACTATCTGCATGGGCCGCAGTCGCGATTACAATTCCGATTGCTGCCTTTCAGATATGGGGGTTTGTTTCCCCAGCTTTAACCGCGAGAGAACGACAGGTAACATTGATGTATATTCCCGCTCTGTTTCTGTTGTTCATAATTGGGGCAACGTTTGCCTATTTTGTCTTGTTTCCGATGGTGTACAAGTTCGTACTGGGATTGTCCAACAATAACTTTCAGCTCATGATTACGGCAAGTGACTACTTCAGCTTTATGCTCGCTTTTTGTCTACCCTTCTCGGTATTATTCGAGCTTCCGCTGGTGGTTTTATTTTTAAGCCATTTGGGTATTGTGAATCCGCATCGGTTAGCAAAATTACGCAAGCCCGCTTATTTTATATTATCCATCATTTCTATCTCGGTGACTCCCCCAGATATCATATCGGATATCTTGGTGCTTGTACCACTGATTGGGTTATACGAATTAAGTATTGGAATATCAAGAATGGTGTATCGTAAGAAGCTAGAGAAAGAAGAGATTACCCTAGGTTAGTCGATATTGTAAAAGAGGCGATCCTTCTCCGACAATAATTCGGATGAAGACCGCCTCTTTTGCTATACATGATTACTCTCTATCGATTATCCACTTTTTCCGGATACATGTCATGATTCATCATGCGATGTTCTGCCATCTCTTCATATTTGGTACCTGGCTTCCCGTAATTGCAATATGGATCAATCGAAATTCCTCCGCGTGGAGTAAATTTCCCCCATACCTCGATATATCTCGGGTCCATTAGCTTGATTAAATCGTTCATAATAATATTCATACAATCCTCATGGAAATCACCATGATTGCGGAAACTGAATAGATAAAGCTTTAATGATTTACTCTCTACCATTTTCTTATCAGGTATATAGCTGATATAGATGGTAGCAAAATCTGGCTGTCCCGTCATTGGACAAAGACTAGTAAATTCAGGGCAGTTAAATTTAACCCAATAATCACGATATGGGTGCTTATTGTCAAACACTTCCAAAACACTTGGATTATATTCATAATGATACGCTGTTTGTTGATTACCAAGCAGCGTTAAATCTTTTAATTGTGGGTTTGTAGATTGATTATTATGGGTCATCTCTTTTTAACTCCTTTAGCTCTTTTTCTCGGATCTGCAAGGCAGCTTGCTACGGACGTTGTTACACGCCCCGCTTATTGCCCCACAACAGGGTGTGTAGCTGCGGTAGCACTTTGGCATTGTTAAACTCTTTAGTCATAGCTACTTTGTCTACTAACCATTCCAGTGATTGTAGTAATCGATCGCGCAAGCCTTCTCGATCACTTTCGATATCAGCTAATTCCGCATTTCCTACTTGCAAATAAAATGGCACCTGCGGATAACGCTGATGTAACTCTTTTGCATACTGGAAATCCTCTTCGTCAAATACAACCACCTTCATGCTCACCTGTTGATTCGTTGCTTTAATAGAGTCGTCAGTTAGCTTGGCAACAATCTCATCTAGTCGACCTATATTCGTCGTCATACCGGAGCTAGGTGGTTTCGGAGATAAGGTAATATCATCCACTTCAGCTAACCACTCCTGCCACTTGCTACCCTGGGTTTCCACACCAATGCGAATGTGGTGGGAATGTAGCAACTGGACTAGTTCTCCAAGTGGGACAAGCAATAATGGATTACCCCCTGAGATCGTGACATGCGAGAAGCAGTCCCCGCCAAGCTCCTGTAGCTGATTCCAAATCTCTTCTGCTGTCATCATGCTGATTTGCTCTTTAGCTGAGCCATCCCATGTAAAAGCAGAGTCACACCAACTGCAACGATAATCGCAACCAGCCGTACGTACAAACATGGTTTTTTGCCCAATAACCATTCCTTCTCCTTGGATCGTCGGTCCAAAGATTTCCAGCACAGGGATGTTACTCATTATACATCCACTCCCTGCGCATCTCGGCATAGCTAGTTGGTGTCTCAAATAGCCTTACAAATTCCACACGTACGCCCTGTTCCTGATAAATAGAGATATTGGTAAGAGACTCTTCCATTTTTTCAAATATCCACGCTACCATATTTTCTGCTGTTGTATTCATTTGTGGTAACGTTTCATTTAAATAACGATGATCTAAATAAACCTCGATTTGTTCTTTCCAGATGGTTTTGATGTCTCCGAAATCTACGGTAATCCCAATTTCATTGGGACGACCACTAATGCCAAACACAACCTTATAGGTGTGTCCATGTAAATTCTTACATTTACCCTCGTAAGCATGTAGATGATGAGCAGCATCAAAAGTGAATTCTTTGCTTACTAGCACTCGCTTTTGATGATAACGTAGCTCTTCCTTCTGGATATCCTGTTCATATCGTTGCAAGCGTTCGACAATGTGAAAATCATAGAAGTTTCCCATTGTTCGCTCGCTCCTCTTCGTATGCTTTAAGGCCTGCCGCACGTAACTGGCAAGCTGGACATTCACCACATCCATCGCCAATCACTCCGTTGTAGCAGGTCAAGGTTTTTTCACGGACATATTCAAACGCTCCCAGTTCATCGGATAGCTTCCATGTCTGCGCTTTGTTTAACCACATAAGTGGTGTATGGATTACAAATGGATAATCCATTGCTAGCTGCAGAGTCACATTGAGCGATTTGATAAAGGAATCCCGACAGTCTGGATAACCGCTAAAATCGGTTTCGCAAACACCGGTGATGATATGCCGAGCACCAATTTGCTTAGCATAGACCGCTGCGAACGACAAAAAGAGCAGATTGCGTCCATCCACAAATGTATTGGGAATTTCACCTTCTACCTGTTCAATCGCTACATCATCGCGAGTCAACGCATTAGGAGCCAATTGGTTTAACAGACTCATATCCATAATCGTCTGCTTGACGCCTTGCTCTCTGGCAATTCTCTGTGCACATTCAATTTCTTGCTTGTGACGCTGGCCATAATCAAAAGTGACTACTTCCACCTCACCAAACTGTTTTTGTGCCCAAAACAAACACGTCGTGCTGTCTTGGCCACCACTAAATACAACCACCGCTTTGTCTTTTTTCATGTCGCTTCATCCCTTTCGTGTTCTTGAAGAATCGTGTCTTCAAGGGTCTACGAAGAAAGAGCGTTCTTGAACTATCATAGAAACTTGTCCCCAGGTAGTTTTTTATAGAGGGAGTTCGCGAACCTCTCCCATGCACAAAGGCATGGAATTCTTCTGGTTGTCTGCTTGCGGTAAACAGACTTCTCCATTATACGCTGTTTTTATAGAAAGCATAAGTGTTTTACAAATTACAAATTTTGACTGATGCAATATTGCTAGCTATAATAAAACAAACCTTTCCCTATTACCAAAGGAGTATCTCTATGTCTTTTCTTAAACAAAAACCATTGCTGTACTTGTTTAATGTAATGGTTCTTATGTCGGCAGGCTCGGCCATTTTGTGGATGTATCGTGTATTTGACACAGGTCGCCTGACTTTTCGTTGGCTACTTATTCCAAATCTAGTGCTAGCTTGGATGCCCTTTATCATGGCTTTGATTTTATTTGACTGGTACCAACGCAAGCAGCGTTTTTCGATTGGGATGCTACCGATAGCTGGCGTGTGGCTGTTTTTTCTTCCCAATGCGGCCTATATTGTGACGGATATTGTACATCTGACCACGTTAAATATTCGCTACTTCATCTATTATGATGTGACGCTAAACTTTTATTTTGCGCTAACTGGGATTATACTCGGCTTTTTATCTCTAGCCTTGTTGCATCAAATCTTGGCCCAACGCTTTGGTTCTTTGATCGGGTGGCTCTTCGTTTTGATAACACAGCTATTAACAGGTATTGGTGTTTACTTAGGTCGTTTCCTACGTTGGAATAGCTGGGATATCATCCAGCATCCAGTAAGCATCCTCAACCATGCGATAGAGGCGATTTTTAATCAGGAAGCTGTTCTATTTATTGTTCACTTTAGTATATTTGTAGCTTTTGTATATCCACTGTTTTATGTTCTCATTCGACCATATGTAAGCTCTTTACACCCTTCACAGGTACAAGCTAAACCCCATCAGTAATAAAAACACCAACAAGGTAGAATGAATTCCTACCTTGTCTGATAAAAAATTTTAGTTATTTTATCTAAACAAATCAGTGCATGCTTTCTTCTTTACTCTGTTCCTCTTGGATTCAGACATAAAGATTCTGCCTGCTGAGCTATTTCATTGTTATAAGTTTGATCAAATTAGGCTGTAAACAAAAAACATTCCACGTTCCGTTCCAAGGACACGTGAAATGTTTTTTTGCTTTTTACTCAGCTATTTATAATCAAAATGATCGGGATCTGGACCAAAACGTTGATCTCGATTCAAGCTGTCTAACATAGCCATGTCTTCATCTGTAAGCTCAAAATCAAACAAGCCCGCATTTTCGATAATCCGTTCTTTTCTTACCGATTTAGGTATGACCAAAACCTTATGCTGTAAATCCCAGCGTAACACGATTTGAGCAGGCGTTTTCTGATAGCGCTCTGCCATTTCTTGCACCAGTGGAACCTCCAGATTACCTCGCATCAGCGGACGCCATGCCTCTACATAAATTCCATGCTGCTCGCAGTACTGACGCAATTCTTCCTGAATTAAATAGGGATGCATCTCTATCTGATTGAGCATTGGTTTCACTTCACATACTGACAATAAATCTTCCAAATGATGAATATGAAAATTACTTACACCAATCGAACGGACAAGCCCTTTTTTATAAAGAGTCTCCAAAGCTCTCCACGTCTCTTTATATTTACCAGGAACCGGCCAGTGCACCAAATATAAATCAATATAATCCAGGCCTAATTTTTGAAGACTAGTATCAAAGGCTTGTAAGGTTGACTCATAGCCTTGCTCCGTATTCCACACCTTTGTCGTGACAAAAATCTCTTCACGTGGAATCTTGCTATCTCTAATCGCTTTTCCCACTCCTGCTTCATTTTCATAAATCGCCGCTGTATCTATACTGCGATAACCAGCCTCTAGCGCCATACGAATGGCTTGCTCCACCTCAGCACCGTCATCCGCCTTATAGACTCCAAGCCCCAACCAAGGCTTTACTACTCCGTTTGCTAATGTTGCTCCATTTGTAATACGTAACGTCATATCTATCCCTCCGCTCACAAAAGTCTCAACGTTATGATAGCATACAACAATCTTTTTAAAAGTTTTTTCAAAAAGTGTGAAAGAAAATCCTCCCTCCTTCGTTATAGCTTATGATAACGCACATACACCTTTAAAAAAGTAAAGGTAGATACGGAAAATAAAAGCGTAGATCTTGAAATCGACAGCGTTTTGGGCAAGAACGTTGTGAATACATCGATGTGGAGAGCAATCGATGAAACCGGTAAATCCTATCGTATCTATCAAGCATCTGATAACACATTAACCATTCACGAGCTAACTACAATGCCAAAAGAGCTGACTATCAAGTATCACTTTGCTAAAAAGGAGTATAGAAATGTCGATTGGGAAGTAAACCTCACTGATAAAAAGCGGCAATAGATTAGAAAAAGAGCCAGACATGCTGGCTCTTTTCCTTATTAGTAAGTAGCTTCTCTTTCGTTTTACGCTAATACTTGCTTAATTCGTTCAATCGCCCAATCCAGCTCTTCTTTACTAATGACAAGAGGTGGTGCGAAACGAATAGTCGTATCATGGGTTTCCTTGCACAGCAATCCTAATGTTTTTAAGCTTTCACAATACGGACGCGCTGTTGTATCTAACTCTAAACCGATAAACAACCCTTTCCCACGAACCTCTTTAATATGAGGGTTCTTAATCTCTCTCATTTTTTCCATAAAATAAGTGCCAAGCTCTAAAGAGCGTTCCACTAGTCTTTCTTCTTCCAACACGTCCAACGCCGCCACTGCTACTGCACAGCCCAATGGGTTTCCACCAAAAGTAGACCCATGGGACCCTGGTTCAAATACACCTAATACCTCGCTATCAGCCGCTACAGCAGAGATTGGGAAAACTCCACCGCCTAGCGCTTTTCCCATGATGTACATATCTGCTTTTATACCTTCCCAATCTGTAGCAAACATTTTTCCGGTACGTCCAAAACCAGTTTGAATTTCATCCGCTAGCAGTAATACATTATGCTCGTCACAGAGACGACGCGCTTCACGTAAGAAGCCTTCCTCTGGGATGACAATCCCTGCTTCCCCTTGAATCGGCTCTACTAAAAATGCAGCTGTATTAGGAGTAATGGCTTCTGCTAATGCCTTGCTGTCACCATACGGAATAACTTTGAAGCCAGGGGTAAATGGACCAAAGCCTCGTTTGTACTCATCAGCGGAAGAGAAGGAAGTAATCGTAACTGTACGTCCATGGAAGTTCCCTTCACAAACAATAATTTCCGCTTGATTCGCTGGTACTTTTTTACTATCATACGCCCAACGACGTACTGCTTTTACTGCTGTTTCTACTGCTTCCGCTCCCGAGTTCATCGGTATAACCATGTCTTTACCTGTCAATGTAGCAACTTTTTCATAGAAATGACCAAGTTGGTCGTTGTAAAAAGCTCGCGAGGTTAAGGTTACTTTATCCGCTTGATCCTTTAGCGCTTGAATGATTTTCGGATGACGATGTCCTTGATTCAAGGCAGAATACGCACTTAACATATCTAAATAGCGAGTGCCTTCTGGGTCTTCTACCCAAACGCCCTCTGCTTTGGAAATTACAATCGGCAGTGGGTGATAATTATGTGCTCCGAACCGTTCTGTCTGATCAATAATTTGTTTTGTCGTTGTCATAAATAACCCTCCTATATCTAGCTGCTTATATTTTTATGCATTTTCTATGCCAACAAAAAATTGTAAAGAAATAAGCTTTTTTTTGCACGAAATAAGCTTACTACGCAAAAAAAGTTTGCACAAACAGTTTCAAGCAGTTTTCATAGCAAAATTATTTTGCACCTCACTCCATCTATGTTAGAATGACTACACCAAATTGGAGAAAATACGAAATGAGGTGAGCTGCTATGTCCACGTCTCCGTTGATGGACGGAACAACCTTTCTAGCAATGGTTGCTCATATTTTGGACGAAATGAATGAAGGTGTACACGTAATCGACGCGGATGGCACCTCTATTTTATATAATCGTAAAATGGCAGAACTAGAAGGCATGCAAAAGGAGGACGTTCTTGGCAAGAAGTTGCTAGACGTTTTTCAATTTTCTCCTGATCAGGAAAGCACTTTGCTTCAAGCTCTACATAAAGGAGAGAGCTTGCGTCAGATCAGACAAACCTATTTAAACGGTAAGGGTAAAGAGATTACTACCATTAATAACACGCTCCCCTTGCAACAACATGGAACGAATATTGGAGCAGTGGAAATTGCAAATGATGTAACTAAAATGGAGCGCATGATACGTGAAAATTATTTCGCTAAAAAAGAGATAGGTAGCACGCGTTATACCTTTGCAAGCATCATTGGAAATAGTCCCGCCATTTGCGAAATGATTGAACACGCAAAACGAGTAGCCCGTACCTCCTCCTCCGTTCTGATTGTCGGAGAAACCGGAACGGGCAAAGAGCTGTTTGTGCAAAGTATTCATCATGCTAGTATGCGAGCCAAATCCCCTTTTATTTCGCAAAATTGTGCAGCTCTGCCAGATAGCTTAATCGAGGGGCTACTATTCGGTACAACAAAGGGTGCCTTTACAGGAGCTATAGAACGACCTGGTTTATTTGAGCAAGCAGAAGGCGGGACCTTATTTTTAGATGAATTAAACTCTCTTAACCTCCCCCTCCAAGCTAAATTGTTGCGCGCCTTGCAAGAGAAAACGATCCGACGTATTGGTGATACAAAGGATCGCGCAATTAACGTTCGCATTATCGCTGCCATTAATGAAGATCCAATCGAAGCGATCTCAAGAAACCAATTGCGGAAGGATTTGTATTATCGCCTAGGTGTAGTCACCCTACTCATTCCGCCACTTCGTGAACGTCGTGAGGATATTCCGACTTTAGCTAATCATTTCATCAATAAATATAACCGTCTGTTTCAAATGGATGTAGAAGATATAAACGAAGATGTACAGCGTTTTTTCGGAGATTATGATTGGCCCGGAAATGTTCGTGAATTGGAGCACTTCATTGAAGGTGCAATGAATTTAATGCTGACTGATGAAACCATCATTGCACTTGAGCATCTGCCTCTCCATCATATTCGCCGTAAACTACCTGGATCAGCCTCAATTCCTTCTTCATCAGCACCTGGGGTTCAGGCAAAAACGATTATAAGTCATAGAGCTTATTCGACAGAAACTACCAATACTCAACCAAATTTGCATGACTCTCATATACAAGATACCCTACACCTCTTACAGCAGGATTCATTGCCATTAAAAGAAGTGCTACACACCTTTGAAGGGATCTATCTTCGAAAAATATTAGATCAGTTTGCAGGAAATATATCCCATGCCGCAGAACATATAGGGATGAGTCGACAAAGTTTGCAATATCGCTTACGTCGTTTACAAAAAGAAAACCTGTAAGTATCAAATGCAAAAAAAATTGGCAGCAAAGTTTTTCACACAAAAAGCGACAATTTTTTTTGCATGCCCTTTTATTTATCTTTATAATTCAGAAAATTAGAATTGGTACGAATGTTGCATAATATTTAATTTGTAAACGCATACATCTCATTCTCACTGTGAGATCATAGAGAAAGGAGAGATGGACATGTCCCAACAACGTTCCTCTCATGAATTGCAACGTACGCTGAAAAGTAGACACTTATTTATGATCTCACTCGGCGGAATTATTGGTACAGGACTCTTCCTGGGCTCCGGCTATACCATTAGCCAAGCAGGTCCGATCGGGGCCGTCATTTCCTATCTTGTAGGTGGCTTTATCATGTATCTCACCATGCTATGTCTTGGTGAATTATCAGTTGCTATGCCTGTGTCTGGTTCGTTCCAGACGTATACAACTAAATTTATTAGTCCAGCAATGGGTTTTACCATTGGGTGGCTATACTGGTTGGGCTGGGCCGTAACAGTAGCCTTAGAGCTTCTATCTTCTGGTCTACTCATGCAACGATGGTTCCCAGATTCACCGGTCTGGATGTGGTGCGCAATTTTTGGCATTGTACTATTTTTACTCAATGCTCTTTCAGCCAAAGCTTTTGGTGAGACCGAATTCTGGTTTTCCAGTTTCAAGGTAGCGGCTATTTTAGCCTTTATCGTGCTCGGCGGAGCAGCAATGTTTGGTGTGATCCCATTCCGTAGTGGTGAGACTGCCCCTATGCTAAGTAATTTTGCTGAAACCTCTTGGCTACCTAATGGAATTACTGGTCTGTTACTCACAATGATAACGGTGAATTTTTCCTTTCAAGGAACAGAACTTATTGGCATTGCCGCTGGTGAGAGTGACAATCCAGAGAAAAACATTCCAAAGTCAATTCGGGCTACCGTTTGGCGGACACTCATCTTTTTTGTGTTAGCGATCACCATTCTAGCTGGTCTAATTCCCCATCAACAAGCAGGAGTGGTTGAAAGCCCATTCGTCATGGTATTCGACAAAATTGGTATTCCATATGCCGCCGATATTATGAATTTTGTTATCCTAACAGCATTACTATCCGTAGCTAATTCTGGTTTATTCGCAGCCACTCGGATGCTGTGGTCTTTATCTAAAACAGATATGGCCAGTCCAACACTTGGAAAAGTAAACAAAAAAGGCGTCCCAATGAACGCCCTGTTACTCACGTTTTCCATTTCCCTGTTATCCTTGCTTTCTAGTGTGTTTGCTGAAAATACCGTATATCTCTGGTTGATTTCGCTTGCAGGATTAGGAGCACAGGTAGGTTGGATTTCAATTTCTGCCTCTCAATTAGCATTCCGTAAACATTATCTAAAGAATGGCGGGAAGTTACGCGATCTCAAATTCCGGACCCCGTTTTATCCGATCCTGCCACTAATTAGTTTGACCCTCAATCTAGTTGTACTTATCAGCTTAGCATTTGATAAAGATCAGCGAATCGCCTTATATTGCGGTGGAGTGTTCGCTCTTTTCTGCTTACTCTATTACTTCCTACGGATTAAAAGAAAGCCCATGACGAATAACCCGCCAGAGGATGATAAAACGTACCACATCATCTAGCTACCATTTATACGCAGCCCTCTGATGTACATATCGAGGGCTTTACTTTTCCCCCTAATGTAAAAACCCTGCAATCGCTGATGCTAAATCAGCAGGTTAAACAAGGTTGGATTATGGTTGATTTCCATAAAAGGGAAGTTTTTTTGTCTCATCCGTTCCATTAATGCCCCATAATCATCTTTTTGTTTTAATTCGATGCCTACTAATGCAGGTCCATTATCCTTATTATTTTTCTTGGTATATTCGAATCTAGTAATATCATCTGTAGGCCCTAGTACTTCATCAAGAAATTCTCGCAGGGCCCCCGCACGTTGAGGAAAGTTAATGATAAAGTAATGCTTGAGTCCCTCAAAGATTAGAGAACGCTCCTTAATATCTTGCATACGATCAATATCGTTATTCCCTCCGCTGACGATACAGACTACATTTTTCCCTTTAATTTTATCCTTGTACTCATCCAATGCCGCGATGGTAAGTGCACCAGCAGGCTCAGCTACAATTGCATTTTGATTATATAAATCAAGGATTGTACTACATACTTTTCCCTCTGGTACCGTGACGATGTCGTCGATAACCTCTTTACATAGTTCGTATGAGAGTTGCCCTACTTGCTTGACCGCAGCTCCATCCACAAATGTCTCAATCTCTTGTAAAGCTACCACCTGATTCTCTTTAAAGGACTGCTTCATAGAAGCCGCTCCCTGCGGTTCTACCCCAATGACATCTGTTAGAGGGCTAATCCCTTTGACACATGTTCCAACGCCTGCTGCTAGGCCTCCCCCTCCGATACCTACAAACAGGTAATCCAATGCTTCTGACATATCATTTAGAATCTCCATTCCAACCGTACCTTGACCCGCAATGATTTTTTCATGATCAAAGGGGTGAATGAATGTTATATCATGTTCTTTACCATATTTGATCGCCTCAGAAAAAGAATCATCAAAGGTATCGCCTACCAATACAATCTCTACTAAATCACCGCCGAATAACTTCACCTGTGACACCTTTTGGCGAGGTGTTGTGCTAGGCATAAAAATCATGCCACGCGCTCCTAAGGCTTTACAGGAATAGGCAACCCCTTGCGCATGATTACCCGCGGAAGCACAAACGACACCGCGTTTCATTTGCTCTTCCGATAACGTACGCATGAGATAATAAGCTCCACGCAATTTAAATGAACGAACGACCTGTAAGTCCTCCCGCTTTAAGAACACATTGCATTGGTATTTTTCTGACAGAACCGCATTGTGCTGCAGAGGTGTTTTGATAATAACTTCTCGCAATAGATGGCTCGCCACCAGAATATCTTCTATGGTTAGTTTGCTGGTTGTTACATTCATCAGTTTCTCCGCCTCTCTATTTTTTTCGATAACAAAAAAACTCGCCTAGCATGAAAGCAGGTTACTTCCATTGCTTAGGCGAGAGTCGCGATACCACTGAGCATTCTCCGTTTTTTCACAAAAACGGACTCCACAAGTCTTATTCCACCTCAATCCATGGTACTCACATCTAGAGCTATCCATCTTCACACACGAGAGAGCAGGTTTGGAATAGACTTTAGTCCGATAACGTGAACAATTCGTTGTTATGTACTAATGATCCCAGAGACTGAGAGTTCGGTGTTTAATCTGACCCTACTCATGCTCTAATCTGTTCCACAACAAAGCTCTGAGGTGATTTTCAAGGAAAGATAGCGACCATCTTTGCAGCACATTGAGACGGCTCTCTGACACTAGAGCTTTCTTTTACTCTTCCTCTTCACGGCTTCATCCATATTTTTTCATAACATTCAAATACTTATTGTTCAGAATTATAGTGAGATGTCACAGGCTTGTCAACCTTACAAAAAAAGTGCCGCCAAGGACAAAGTATTTGTCTCAAGGCGACACTTGATAAGGAAACAGAGCAAAAGGGCTGTAAGAAAAGGCCGTAATTTCCTTACACCTCTACTTGTTTCTGCATTTGATTATTATAAATAGTGGTATCTAATTCCTTTGTTACACGGCTAGTAACCACACCTGCTACCATACTTCCGCTCACATTTAAAGCTGTACGCCCCATATCAATTAATGGTTCTACAGAAATTAACAAACCAGCTAATGCAATTGGCATGTTCATTGTAGATAGTACCAAAAGCGCAGCAAAGGTAGCTCCACCACCTACACCTGCAACTCCAAAAGAACTAATCGCTACGACAGCAATGAGAGTTACGATGAAGGAAGGTGTCAATGGATCAATTCCAATTGTAGGGGCAATCATCACAGCTAGCATTGCTGGATAAATACCTGCGCAACCATTTTGCCCGATGGACAAACCAAAAGATCCAGCAAAGTTAGCAATGCCTTCCGGTACTCCTAATTTATCACGTTGCGTTTCTACGTTTAATGGTAAAGCTCCAGCACTTGAACGTGAAGTGAACGCAAATGTCAAAACGGAAAACGTCTTTTTCAAATAAGAAATAGGGTTAAGTCCAGTAATAGCGAGTAAAATCAGATGAATCACAAACATAATCAGAATCGCAACATAGGACGCCAGAACAAACTTCCCTAATTTGAGAATTGCTAAGTAATCGCTGGTAGCTGTTACTTTTGTCATTAAAGCTAGTACCCCATAAGGAGTTAAGCGCAAAATAATGCTCACTACTCGCATAATAATCGTGTAAAATGTATCTACAATTTTTGCAAAGAATGTAGCGTGTTCTGGTTGTTTCCCCTTTATACCTAAGAACGCAACGCCAAGCAAGGCAGCAAAAATAACAACAGCAATCGTAGATGTAGAACGTTGTCCTGTTAAATCAAGGAACGGGTTAGCTGGTAATAATTCCACGATTTTTTGAGGAAGGGATAAATCCTGAATTTGGCCAAACGTTTTTTCTAATTGAGCAGCCCGAGATGTTTCCTGATCACCTTGCTGAATTTGCACAGCTTCTAAATTAAAAGCAAGTGTTGTTCCAATCCCAATAGCGGCAGCTAATGCAGTTGTTGCAATCAGGATACCGATAATTAAAGAACTGATTTTACCAATATTATTCGTGAGCTTAACCTTTGTAAAAGCAGCTAAAATAGATATAAATACCAGTGGCATTACAATCATCTGTAAAAGCTTAATGTAGCCTTTACCTACGACATTAAACCATTCTATAGAATCTTTTACAATGTCTGTTTTGGCCCCATAAATAAGTTGTAAACCAACTCCGAAGACAATCCCAACAGCCAGTGCAGTAAATACACGCTTCGAAAAAGAAATATGTTTCTTTTGCATGGTATATAGTCCAAAAATAATGAGTAACATGATAGCAATATTAAGTAAAATCCAAACTGTTGACAATGGATTCCCTCCGTTCTTTCTGATAAATTCTCATGAAGGTAACTAAAGCATATTCAAGTTATAATACATTAATTCCTATATGTAAAGTAGGATTTAAACTTTACCATATTTTTTTTGAAAATACCATATAAATAGGCATGACCCCTATCTGTTAAAAAGATAGAAACCATGCCTCTATGATCTAGGCGCCCACAAAATAACAGCCACACCAACTATACAAATCGCTGCTCCGAGCCAGTCATACATATCTGGGGTCTTTTTATCCACCAACCAGCCCCAAATAATCGCTAGAATGATAAATATACCACCATAGGCTGCGTATACCCGTCCAAATGTAGGGAATTTTTGCAAAGTTGGAACAATCCCATACGCGATAAGAACTAAGCCCCCTACAAGACCATACCAGGCTGGTTTTGCTTCTCGTAACCATAGCCAGATAAGATAACCGCCACCAATCTCAGCCAGACCAGCTGTGATAAATAAGAGAATTGCTACTAACAATGATCTCCTCCTTGAAGGAATGTCTTTTATTTATTTATACCATATAATTGTATCGTTTTATTCCATTTGCTAATTTCCTTTTTCCATGTCATCCCAACATTCTCTGCTACGCGTCTGGATGCTACGTTCCTTTTATCAATAAGAGAAATCAAACGGTCATACCCTAGTTTATGGAAACCATATTCTCTACAAGCAATCGCACATTCTGTAGCTAGTCCTTGTCCCCAATATTTTCGGACAACCAAATAACCAATCTCAATTTCTTGTTGAAGATTAATTTCTTGAGGTACCAAGCCACATTGCCCTATGAATTCCCCATCCTGTTTATTCTCAGCAATCCAAAAGCCTATTCCATATTTCTCATAGTTCCCCTGATTCCACTTGATCCACGCAACCGTCTCCTCTTCATTTTTTGTAGAAGGATAGAATTGCATAGCGATAGGGTCAGTAAATATCCGGCTTAATCTTTCCACATCTGATAAATCCATTTTTCGCAAGATCATTCTGTTTGTTTCTAATCGAAACATAGCCTGTCACCTCTTTTCAATAGTTTCCATCCCTTATGTAATACGTAGCAAAACCAAACAAAGATACCTCTCAAATCCTTATATATCTTTCTATTATAATTGGCACTATATTATAATTATTCGGGATATTCAACTCTTCCTTACAATTATATGTGTAAATAATTATATATTTATTTATAGAGATATTGCATGGATATATTCTAGTAAAAAAAGCATGATAAAAGTAACAAATGATTTATGTGTAAACATTAGAAAGCTTCTTTACGAATTTAGGATACTATCTATTTCATCAGGAAATTCTTCTGTATGCTCATTCTCGTTTGCTTTATGCATTGAGAAGCTGATGGTAGTTAAGTGAATAGGAGTAAAAACACAAGAGGAGTCTAGCAAGTTGGTATATACCTATTATTTCCTAATTTCACACAAATTAGCAACATTAAAATTTGTAGAGATTTCTCAACTGTTCACGAAGTACTATATACTAGGATATGTATAAAGCTGCCCTCCATATTTCAGAAGGGCAGCTTTTTTACATACAAATCTTGATCTAGCTTAAACGAATAATCGTGATACTCGTTGGTATAGTCGCAGCTAAGGTTGCTAACGCTGCTACACCGAATAGTTGTACCTGAATGTTTCCTCCAGCTGGTACAGGAACAATTACCTGTGCTTCGAATGAAGTTAGACCAACTAGCGGTGAAACAACGCTACCCGCTACTGGAACTCCATTGACTAAGATACGCGAGCTTACAAGAAGTGACAAAGTAATGTTAATGGAATAAGCAATGAGATAGTTACCGGCAGCTGCTACAGTAAATGTATCATTGGTTGCATTGACTGTAATGCCCGGTCCAATATCCTGAGCGTCAGGGAATGGAATAAGCGTACCACCTACCAATACAGCAATTTCGGTACCACTCGTATTGGCTGCAAAAGCAAAGGTTTGGGTAGCAAGTGCTCCTGTTGGGCCGGTTGGGCCGGTTGGACCGGTTGGGCCTGTCGCTCCGGTGGCTCCAGTCGCTCCGGTGGCTCCAGTCGCTCCGGTTGCCCCAGTTGCTCCAGTTGCTCCAGTCGCTCCGGTATCTCCGGTTGCCCCAGTTGCTCCGGTATCTCCGGTTGCCCCCGTTGCCCCGGTTGCTCCAGTCGCTCCAGTCGCTCCGGTATCTCCGGTTGCCCCGGTTGCCCCGGTTGCCCCCGTTGCTCCGGTATCTCCGGTATCTCCGGTTGCCCCGGTATCTCCGGTCGCTCCGGTATCTCCGGTTGCCCCGGTTGCTCCAGTCGCTCCGGTATCTCCGGTTGCCCCGGTTGCTCCAGTCGCTCCGGTATCTCCGGTTGCCCCGGTTGCTCCAGTCGCTCCGGTATCTCCAGTCGCTCCGGTGGCTCCAGTCGCTCCGGTGGCTCCAGTTGCCCCGGTCGCTCCAGTTGCCCCGGTCGCTCCAGTCGCTCCAGTTGCCCCGGTCGCTCCAGTCGCTCCAGTTGCCCCGGTCGCTCCAGTCGCTCCAGTTGCCCCGGTCGCTCCAGTCGCTCCAGTTGCCCCGGTCGCTCCAGTCGCTCCAGTTGCCCCGGTCGCTCCAGTCGCTCCAGTTGCCCCGGTCGCTCCAGTCGCTCCAGTTGCCCCGGTCGCTCCAGTCGCTCCAGTTGCCCCGGTCGCTCCAGTCGCTCCAGTTGCCCCGGTCGCTCCAGTCGCTCCAGTTGCCCCGGTCGCTCCAGTCGCTCCAGACGGTGTAAGGTTAGTTAGAATGATTTGAAGCTGCTGCAATAAACTTAAAAGAGTTTGTAATGTGACTGGGTCTACTTGGAAGAGTAAAGTAAATTCTAGCAGCGTATTGAGTAAGGATTGGAATTCAGTAGCAAAAGCACTTGGGTTAAATGGCTGCGTGTTTAATATAGTTAGTAATCCGGTAATGACAGAATTTAATTCTGCCAATTGACCAGGACTAAGACCAGCCTGAGTTCCAAACGTACTTAATCCTCGCAATAGTTGTACCAATGTGGCGATGTTATCTGGACTTGGCTCTGCAAAAACAGCTGGTACTGCGGTAATTAAACCATTTAGCAGTGAAATAAAGGGAGGAATTAGTCCCGGTGGTATCGAAATTGGGCCGCTTCCTGGACCGGTTGGACCAGTTGGACCGGTTGGGCCTGTTGAACCTGTTGGACCAGTTGGACCGGTTGGACCTTGAATAAAGGAAATAAAGGTTGACCTGCAAGTGTTAGAAGAGCTAGAACTCGAGCTGCAATGTTTATGTGCAAACAATGGGTCTCTTCTTAAATAAAGATCTAATTCTGTTTGAATAATGCTTTCGTAAATCTTGTCAATTTCAAAACGATTATCCAACCCAATAACACCTTCCTTTCTCCTTTACAGTATTCATTTTTTTTAAAATGGAATTGTGTAAACAAACTATTTTTCTAAAAAATGTACTTTTATCCAATCAAATAGCAATTCAATACTCTTTATCAAAAAAAAAGAAGCGCCCAAATTTATGATTTAGACGCTTCTTCACTTATGTAATTAACTCTGTGGCAATAGTAGTGATGATAGATAGATAGATTGATTCATTCCCTATCTTTTTTAAGACATAATCTCTTTAATAATCACTGCTGGATTTCCACCAACGACAACATTATCCGGCACGTTTTTCGTTACGACTGCTCCTGAGGCGACAACCACATTATGTCCAATCCTAACACCTGGATTAATGATAGCCCCCCCACCAATCCATACATGATTGCCAATAACGACCGGTTTACCATATTCCAGACCACTCGCCCGTTCTAAAGGGTGTAGAGGATGCATAGCCGTATAAATATGAACACCTGGCCCCAGCATACAATGCTCGCCTATACGTATTTCACAAACATCTAGCATGATGCAATCATAGTTGGCAAAGAAATGTTCTCCCAGATGAATATTGTATCCATAATCACATCGAAAGTTAGGTTGAATGATACAATCCTCTCCTTTCGAGCCGAATAGCTGAGATAATATACCCTTGCGTACTTCCTTTTCGGTTTCCAACGACTGATTGTACAACCTCGTCAACCTACTAGCCTGTTGACGTTCTTCACACAACTCTACATCAGAGGCGTCGTATAATTCACCGTCTACCATCTTTTGTTTTTCTGTTTTCATTACGTCACTCTCCTTATTTCTACACACAAATACAGTCACAGTCATGTTATCACGAATAAAATAAATATTGGTACAGCAATAAACGTTATGAAAAATCCATCCCTTCAATAATTATCAGGGATGGATTTGGTTATTACTGATCATTGTTAGATTGGATAAAAGAACCGATCCTTACATCTCTACAGCCTTTTTCATTTCCAAGTACGTAGGCTGTCCAATCAGCCCAATTCGCCATAGCGAAACACCTTTTAAATTGTATCGCTTAGCTAAACCAATTTTACTGTTAATGGTACTAGCATTTTCACTCCCCATAGAGATACCCAGGATCAGTTTCTCTTTTGGTACCAGCTTTAAAGCAAGCTGGATAGCCTCATTGACTTTGTCCAAATTCTCCGGCTGTCCTTTTTGTCCGTAGTCATAGGCCATGATAATCAAATCGTCTGCTAAAGTACCTAATTGTGCATAGTCGTAGCCTTTATAAGAACTGTTAGGAGGATGCAACACCAGTGACAGTTTTTTGCCTTCCTGATGCAGCACAGAAGCTAGTTGCCCAACAAATTCTGTATACATACGTTTCTCAAGCTCGATATCTCCGCTCAAGCCTAATCCCTCAAAATCTAAGGCAACCCCTTCAAATGCTTGATTACGCACAGCTTGTAAAATTCCATCGATCGTTTGTTGGCGTAGCTGCTCGGTTTGAAGCATCTTCATCAGTTCACCTTTGCCATCCGTAGAAAAAACCATGAAATAAGGCTGTGTTCCACCTGCTTTTGCCTCACTTACGATCCCCTCTGGTGTTACATCTCCTGCTGATTGAGGCCAATAAAAATCTTTGCCCTGAAGTGTAAATTCCCCTTTTTCATTGATTCTTGCCCATCCAA
This sequence comes from Brevibacillus laterosporus DSM 25, assembly GCF_002706795.1. NCBI lineage: Bacteria > Bacillati > Bacillota > Bacilli > Caryophanales > Paenibacillaceae > Brevibacillus > Brevibacillus laterosporus. Next base: position 2,753,476 of record NZ_CP017705.1, on the reverse strand, counting down.
AGGACACTGCATCAAAGGAAGGGATAAGTTGTCGCTCACTAAATGAAGAAATGGCATAGAAAGCCATGGTATATATATCCTTTGGTGGAGATTGCAGTAATACAGTTTGGTTAGCCCCGTCCCAGTTAACCGTAGCCCCAAATTGCTCGCTGAAGACTCGCAATGGGATTAATGCACTTCCCTTGTACAACGTAGGACTTACAGCCAATGTGATTGGTTGATTATTCACATAAGCAGTAGCATTGTTGATTTGTAGTCGAAGCTCTGTTCCAGTTGTGTCATTTGATTTAGTTGCAACGATCGTCTGTGTTGCATTTTCCCATTGCACCTGAATTCCCATCGCTTCTGCAATCGCTCGGAACGGTACTAAAGTTGTTCCTTTTACTAACTGGGGCTGTACCGGAAAGGTTAATGGATAACCATCTAACAAAATTTTCGAATTACCACTTGCTAAGGACTGGAACGGCTGTAGGCTAAATAGCAACAGCAGTAATCCAGATAGCAAGAATGTCTTTACCCATATTTTCATCTCTATTTTCTCCCTGTCCTTATCCTTTTTTCTTTTGTCTATCTATTTCGCCATCATTTGCACATGCAAAACTCATTCAATCTATATTCCGAATCCTTTACCAGTCCAACACTTTTCGCCAATGTAGCCGTAGCATCAACCCTTGCTACACTCCAATAAAGCTCTTCTGTATTTTTTAGAAATGGGTAACCTTAATTTAATAACATAGCAAGGTTTCCACAACAGAACGACGGTAAGGTTTCAATTTTAATAGAATGGGGTTTTCCTGATACAAATGCTGACATAACATATGCTCACGATCAATTGTTCATGAACAATGCTCCAGCCATACCCTATCTGCATAAAGGCCCCTTAGGAATCCCAGAACAGCTCCAGCTTTTTTAACAAGAACCCTTTATTTTTAGAAGAGCGGAGTCTTGTAACAATTCAACTCGAAATGATCTATTTCGAAAAGTAGCTGAAATCTGTTCATCAACGAATTCGTTTCACATTGCTAAAATAACTAATTAGCTAAGTTTGCGACTAAGTGAAATTCTCCAATGCCTTGTAACCACAGAGGTAGGTTTGGTCTGGATCGTCAACAAAGACAAGTCTTTCGGATTGGTACCTTCAATCACTGCTTTGAAGAACAAGTTACATTCTGGCTTCAAAATCGATTGAAGCTTTAGAAAATCCTGTTTCTCCAGCTCCGTAATCATAGGCCGCCTACTCCTTCGTCTTTATTGGCTTATTGTAGATCATACCAAAAAATCACAAATGTTACTCTGTAAAATTACACATATCTAAAATTTTTTTTATTTTTTTAATAGAATTTGCTTTTTTTTTATCAATATGTTATGATTATTCTTGTGTTTTTCATATTAAAGATGATTTTTTTACCTTCACCCAACCAATTCTTTTTTCCTCGAAATGAATTACTCTCACTTGTTTTTCAAATCTCACGTCCAAAAACTATTTTCACAAAGAAGCGATTCATTTTACAGGCAAGCTTTTTGATTTACCCGATTCACACTGGCACGGTCATTGGAGCCGTAAGGACGGAAGAGAGGTAGGGCTTTCGTTGTTTTGAGGTTCAAATTGCTATATCTATCTTTTTCCAGATAAAATGTCGTAAGGGAGAAAGAATTCGAATAAGGTTATAAAACACCGACATGAAGTCATGTGGGACAACTACAATATGGAAACCATAAAGCCGCCTATAATGGTGGCTTTTTCTATTTCTTCCATCTCCCTTCCTCTTTTGAGAAAAAATAAGTATTTTACTGAAATATACTTGCTGTTACACAGCTATAACTTTAAAATAGAATTCCACGACACATTGAGTTGACAGATTCCTACCATAATTCATATGAACACGGGAATGTGGGTCATACTAACTGGCAGTGCCCCTGTCTTGGTATGTTATTCAAGTTATTTTTATAATGAAAGGGGAACATCTGAGATGAGCCCAAGTATCTTGGCACCGTCAGAAACAGAGCAACATCAGCAAGTATCCTCTCAATTGTTACATTGGATTGACCAATTTAAAGAAGCAACTTCCCAAGGGAAGTGCGCTGATTATATACCTGCCCTAGGCAATATGAACCCTCATCAGCTAGGCGTTACCGTAATAGGTACAGATGGAACTATGATTACCGCTGGTGATTGTGAGGCACCATTCACATTGCAAAGTATCTCAAAAGTACTCAGTCTGGTCGCGGTATGTATAGAATATGGTATTCCTCATGTATTGCAGCGAGTTGATGCAGAGCCTACTGGCGATGCCTTTAATTCCATTATTCGATTAGAAATGAGCAAACCAGGGCGTCCCTACAATCCGATGATTAATGCAGGAGCCATTACAGTTTCATCCATGCTCGCTGGTGATTCTGTTGCCCAGAAAATGAGTTCACTTAATAAGCTGTTTATCCAACTAATTGGTACCGCTCCCGTGCTAAATGAAGAGGTTTTCGAGTCAGAATGGAATACTGCTCACCGCAATCGAGCTTTGGCTTATTATCTGAAGGATATTGGTTTCTTAGATGGAGATGTGGAGGGTGCCCTTGAGGTTTATTTAAAACAGTGCGCTCTAGAGGTAACGACCAAGGATACAGCTCTGATTGGCTTAATCCTGGCTCTGGACGGCTACCATCCGATTCGTCAGGAACAAGTGATTCCTAAGGACGTAGCTCGTTTCACCAAATCCTTAATGCTAACATGCGGAATGTATAACGCGTCTGGTAAATTCGCTGCCTTTGTTGGTGTTCCAACGAAAAGTGGGGTCTCTGGAGGTATCCTATCCGCCGTACCACCTCGCTATCGTTCCCGTGACTTACCTTTTGCCGATGGTTGTGGAATCGGGATTTTTAGCCCTTCAATCGATGAGGTTGGCAATAGCGTGGCTGGTTCCCTCTTGCTAAAAGAAATGGCTCAGCAATGGGATTTGAGTATATTTTAGACAACGAGAAAAGTAGGTTAGACTCCGATAGATACAATCGGAGTCTTTTTTATGCTACTTTCATACCTACATATACAGAAAATGGTATTATATAAAATAAAAAGGTGGCGGCATTATGGTACGTCAGCGTAAAAATATCCGATCACTGTTACTCCTGTTTGCAATTACATTCAGCTTGCTCGGCTGTTCACAAGATCACCTTCTTCCAACAGTACAAGGAAGTGGATTTGCTAGAAGTGAGCATACCCCTCTCTCTCACAACATTAAAAATGTCACCTATTTCCAGCCAGTAACCCCAAAAGAGATTGCCCCCTATCTGCCTACACAGATGAAGCCTGTAAATCAGCTTATCGATACGTCCAATCTCCCTTTCCCTGTAGGAAAAGAATTAGCCTTTTTAGTAACTTTTCAGCAAGGACATGAAAAAGAGCTTTTCCAGCAAGTGCAACTAACTTATGTAAAAGAAAGAGACGAGTATGATAAAGCCAATAATGAGTTTGTTATCTTACGAATGACCGAGAGTAAAGAAGATCCCTTCGCTACGATAGACAGGACCAATCAACATACTTCTAAATCAGTAGATATAATCGGAAATGAAGTTCGTATCGAGAAAGCCCAAAATGGAGTTCCTCTCTTTCAACACATCAAAACAACACCTAGCTCAATTGTCTATTCCTACTATGAGTGGGATGAATCCGCACTCTCCGTTCACTTACACAATACTGTAGCAGACGAGATTATTTTTTATCATCAAGGGATTTTGTATCAGATCGCTTACTCTGTTAATGAATATAAACGGAATGAGAAGGTACACCAGCAAATGATACAGTTGGCTAAAACGTTAGTAGACAAACAATAACTCCGAATAGAACGCCTTTTAAAGTGTTTCACTCAACGGCTCATCTTTGTATAATTGGAAATAGAAGCTTTTATACGCCTTTCCGATCTCTTCTTTCATAGAAATGATCAGTTTTATATAATCATTCAAAAGTTCACGTTATGGTTTACATGAAAAGGAGATTGTTCACATGAATCAAGATAAACAAGTAGAAATTTCTTCGGGTACATTTGTAAACTCGAACAATCCATCCTCACTATCACTAAAACGTATACTTATCGTCACCTCTGTACCAGCCGAACAAGAAGCGGTAATCCGTGGGTTAAACGGTGCAGAAGGCTTCGATGTTTTAGTAGGTGGCGTTGGTGCAGTCTTTGCCGCAGCTAGTACAGCACGCACCTTAGCAACTACCAAATATGATGTGGTTATTTGTGCTGGCATTGCTGGTGGATTTATAGGTAAAGCGGATGTAGCTTCAGTGGTTGTAGCAAATGAAATGATAGCCGCTGATCTCGGTGCCGAAACCCCTGAAGGGTTCTTAAGTTTGGACGAACTTGGGTTTGGTTCTGTTCGAATCCCTGTAGACATTATGCTGGCAAAGCGTGTAACAGAAGCACTGAAGGTATCTGGTTTGCCAACGCATACAGGTTCAATTCTCACTGTTTCCACAGTAACAGGTAGTGCCGAGACAGCCGCAGCTATAGCCTCCAGAGTAGTGGGGGCGACTGCCGAAGCGATGGAAGGATATGGAGTAGCCACTGCCGCACAGCAATTCGAGATTCCCGTGTTGGAAATTCGCACTATTTCTAATCCTGTAGGTCCACGCGACCGATCTGCTTGGCGTATAAAAGAAGCATTAGAAGCTCTTGAAAAAGTAAGTTCAGTACTTGTGGAGGTGTTACGATGAAAATCGCTTTTTCCCCTTGCCCTAATGATACATTTGTTTTTCATGCGTGGACTCATGGACTAATTCCTGGAGCTCCTACCCTAGATGTTATGTATGCAGATATTGATATCACGAATGGACTTGCTGCTAGTTTCACTGGACCAGAAGTACTCAAAATTTCCTACGCCGCACTTCCTTGGGTATTGTCGGAATACGCCCTGTTGCCATGTGGTGGAGCGTTAGGTAGAGGATGCGGTCCCTTAGTCTTAACGAAAAACTCGTCTGCTATTGATCAACCATCCCACCAACAAGCTGACCCCTCCACCTTATCTGGTAAACGTGTAGCAGTTCCTAGCGAGCGCTCCACTGCTTATCTACTATTCCGTCTATGGGCTGCACAAAATGTACCTGGTGGAGTAGGAGAAATCATTGTAATGCCTTTTCACGAAATTATGCCTGCTGTACGAGATGGTAAAATTGACGCCGGTCTAGTAATCCATGAAGCACGTTTTACCTACCCTTCATACGGTCTTACACTAATGACAGACTTAGGTAATTGGTGGGAAGTGGATACTGGCTTACCAATTCCACTCGGTGCAATCATTGCTCGACGTTCGCTGGACTTGGATGCTATTGCTAGCTGGACTCGCGCATCTGTGGAATATGCCTGGGCACATCCAGAAGCGTCCAGAGAGTATATCATGCACCATGCTCAAGAAATGGACCCAGCAGTAGCGCAAGCTCATATTAATTTGTATGTAAACAAATTTACTGCTGATCTGGGGGAAGATGGCTATGCTGCCGTGACTGCTCTCTTAAGTCGAGCTGCACAAGAAGGACTTGTACCGGAGTTTGATCTGAAGTTATTGCGATAATCGGTTCTCTTACCTAAGTAAAAAATGCTTATTCCTTTAAAAAGTAAATTATTTCAAGAAAGACTGCCCACCTGCAAAGAAATATGATAGTATTAAAAAAGAGAACAAAAGTTCTCTTTTTTAATACGAAGGCTATTCAAAGAGCGGTATCATCTGTCGTACGAGTCATTCCCTCTTTGTTTACAGCAAAAAGAGGGGGGGCATCTTGAAGTATAAAACACATATTGCTTTTTCAACGTTGGCTGGTGTATGTGTAGCGAAGTTTTTGGATATTCCATTCCAAACAGACTATGTGATAGGACTAGCTGTGGGAAGCTTATTGCCCGACATTGACCATCCAAAATCTTACATAGGTAAAAAACTCTCCAAAACATCGCGGATAATGAGTAAAACAGTAGGACATCGCGGACTGACACACTCTCTGCCTTTTTGGCTTTGTTTATTCGCCCTCGGATTCTTTATGAAAGAGAATGTATTTTTAGGCTTGTGGATTGGGTATCTCTTTCATATCGTAGGGGACCTATTAACAGTCGCCGGAGTACCGCTGTTCTATCCCTTTAGTAAAGCTAGAATAAAATTACCTCTAGCTTTTAAAACAGGAGGTCCCGTAGAAAAAGTCGTATTTATCGCTTGCCTTCTGCTCATTGTTGTATCAATGGATGCAAGCATGTTTGCTGAGCTAAGCAGGTCTTTATCCATTCAACTGCAATCCTTATTGAAAATGGTGTCAGAGCTAATCCATTCGTTGCTGGCGAATGAATTGTAATCCCTTACCTGTACGTGCATTTTTGTGGTACAAGCGTAACAAAAAAGAGCGCCTCATTTTTCGTACGCTCTTTTTTGTTATTTTCTTATCGAAAGCTCATTCATTCTTGGCTTATTTTGTTATAAAGTCCAGCCGCTCCAAGGTTATTCGACTGTTAATAACTGCTCAAAAAAACCTCCGATCTCACGCTCACGATCGATAAAATGCACCTCTAAGATCCAATCTCGCGGTCTACCATCCTTATCAGTCTCTCTCATTTCAATATTGTTATCAGCATGAATGTAATTCTCTACTTCATCCCCTTGAATTCGCTCATGCGGGAATTCCCCTATTAGATGACCAGCGTGTGGGCCTCCATATTCCCATCCATACTGCTCAGCGAGACAACACATAAATTCGAACAGCTCACTTCCGGTAATATTTGGTCTTGATAGAAAAAAGTCTTTACCATCCTGCCAAGCCTGAGCAATATCATCACGTAGCTTTATCTTATATGGATCATTTCCAAGCACGTATGTCCGACCAAAATCAGCTTCCCATTCTTCAAAAATCGGGCCAAAATCAAGAAAGATAATATCTTCCTCAGAAATCATTAAGTCCGGTGGATTTTCACGATAAGGGTACAGCGTATTTTTACCCGCTCTTACAATCCGTTTATGCCAATACTTTTTGATTCCATACATTTGAAAGGCCAATTCATAAATTTCTTTATTAACCTGCTTTTCAGTTACTCCACTTCGCAATATTCTCTTCTCTTCTACCTGTTTGAATAATTCCTCTGCTTTTCTTTCCGCTTCACGTAATCCTACATGTCTCTCTTCTGGTGAACGTTGCACAGCTCCTACACCTCTTTCTATCATAATAGAGTAATTGCATAAGCATTATGGCTATTTCACTGAAACAAATCGTAAACAAAGCCCCTGTAATGTAGCGATAATATTTTGTTCAATATGATCATCAATTTCTACGTTCTGTCGTGCAAAAGGAAGTAAAGGTTCATACTTGCCAATCAATACTGAATAGTAGGACTTTTGAATCGGAAGCAACCAATCCAATAGTTACAAAAATTCCGATTAATATATTCAATTTTTCATTTCAAAACCTCAACTCAGATATAATGATTGTAAAAGATTGTTTTTTCTTTTTCTATAGCATTATACTGTTTTCTTACTTATTATCAGATCAAAACGAAAAAAAACAAACTCCTCTAATGTCAGTAGCATAAGAGGGGTTTGTCGATAGTCTGAACCGTCATTTCTCCATGAATGACGTCCCAGTTCCTTTTCCTTACAAGTGTCTACACGAAACTTCCTTGACCAAATCGGACTTCTGCTATCGCTTGTAGTTGATTTCGATCCGTCTTTCCGTTAGCTAGGACCGGTAAATCAGGAATCATTTCATAAAAACTCGGTCGGGAAGGCTCGTCTACTCTATCTTTTACAAATAGGTCTATATCTCTTTTCGTAAGAGACTCATCACCCACCACAAAAGCACACAATCGATTGCCACGTGTTGGATGGGGAATTCCCACAACAGCTACGTCTCTTATTCCATCGTGTTCTCTTATGGTTCTTTCTACATATTCTGGGCTGACATTATATCCATTGACAATAATGATATTCTTTTTTCTTCCCAAAATAGTCACGTACCCTTGCTCATCTCTGATTGCCATATCACCAGTAGACAGCCATCCATCGTTAAGCATCGAGGCATCTACTTGTCCATCGGCATAATACCCTAACATTATAGAAGGGCTTCGAACCCACAACTCTCTATCCTCAGAAAAGCGAATTTCCGTTCCAACAAGTGGTTTGCCAACCGTTCCGTAACAATAATCATAAGGGCGATTCAGTGATACATTAGGACCTGCTTCCGTTAATCCGTAACCATCCAATATGGGAACACCTGTCATCTTCACCCACTGTTGAACGAAGGCATGGGTAAGTAAATCGCCTCCACATCCCCATCCCTTTACTCCTATATCTACAATCCCTCTCTGCTCTTTTAATAGATAAGGAAGCATAGATTGATAAAAGAAAGGAGCGCTTTCTACCCACCCAACCTTCTGTTCCTGTAGCACGGTAAGTATAGATCGAGGACGTAAATTAGCAGGAATGACCAAATCCATGCTATTTTGTTCCAAAACTCCCACAATACTTAATCCATATGCTCCCCAAAGTGGCAATGTGAAAAGAAGTCGTTCCCCCTCCTTATACTTGAATACTTGTGTCGTCTCGCGTTTCTGATATTCAATTCCCTCTTTACTCCATGCTACATATTTAGGTATCCCTACAGTAGAGCCTGAGGTTCTGCAAATGAGGGCGGTGTTACTAGGCATATCCCTTTCCTTTACCAAGGATAATCTCTCAATTTGTATCTTGTAATGATCGCTCGTATAGCACACATAGTCAGCTCGAACTATCTCCAGCTGTTTGTCTAATTCGGCTACCTTTCCTAGCATGACAGGAACCGCTTGTAGTTCTTTGCATGCATAATAGGAAATTAACCAAGAGATGGGCTCATGAATAGCGATTGCAACCAAATGACCCGCAGAAACTCCCAGACGATTCATACTAACCATAAGCTGTTCTATTTCTTGTTTAATAAGGGCTGTATAGGATGTACTGCCAACAAAAACCTCATAATTAATCAAGCCGCTTCTTCCCTTCCTTGGGAGATCATATTTGGATTGTTTTTATGGGTTCTACTAAGGAAATATGAGAATGTCTGTGAAGAAATTCAATAAAAAATTGATTCTCTTGCATCCCCACCTGCTCTACTGACTCAATTGTTGTTGTTAAAAACTTTTTAAGTGGCGACTGTCGCATAATATGCTTCATCAGACCAATGTTGGTAACTTCCCATCGTTTTACAATCTTCTCAAACTGGGCCAATTCCTCCTCATAAACAGAACCGTATAGCATTACCAAATCTTTAAGCAAATCCAGATAGTAGTAGCGCATCAGTTTTATTTCCAGAACAGCTTGGCCATAATCAGAAAGATGACCTCCATTCAGTTGATCATCATATTTATAGGAGCTCAAATCCTCTACTAGCTGATTAATTGCGCTTCTTCCAAAGTAATGTGTGTCGTTACCTTCTCGAACGATGAGCCCCCGAGTATACTCAAAAGCAACTGTAACAGCTACACTCTCCATCAGTTTCATTACGTCACTCTTACCTATTTTGCAAATTTCATGGAGCTGTAGCATTTGAAACTCTTTTTTACCCTGTACTTTCGTATTTTTTTCTAATTGTTTAATAGCCCGATCTCCACGCCAGCAGGCTTCAAAGTCTTGAAGCTGTATACTCCCAACATAATCTCCTGGGACACCATCATAAATCAATGCCTTTTGCTCATCTATCCCATATACAGATATCCAATGCTTAGTAATTCCGGGGTGAAGACTATTGTAATCCATCAGATACTTATCACTATGATAATATTCGCTGTAAGGCAGGTGAAAATATGTAGCACCAATCAATGAAAGATGTTTATTTTGAATATTATGAAGAATAGCCAGCTTCCCTTCCTCATAGGTTCTAAACGACATGTTCTCTATTTTATAGCCCATATGCTCTGGACTGACTCCATAGCCCAGCTTACTTAAACGGAAAGAATCTATATATTCATCCCATAAACCATATCTCATGTTAATTACATCTTTTTTCTTAGAATAAACCGTTACGCTATACATCTCTATATTGGGATGTAAGCTAAGAAAGCTAGTCATTCCCTCATGCCTTAATCGCTCATGCAGGATGACGTGAAGGCAAATGGAATAATACGGAGCTTTCCTTTCTGGTTCAAATGGTCGTATTTTCATTGCTGTACGCTTCCTTTCCAACGTGTAGGCTCTATACGTTACACAGGGTAAGAGCAATTACAATCAGATATGGATTTCTTGGTAGTATGACTTGCTTGATGTGCTCTGAATGTCGAAGAGCTACTTTCTGCAACCAAATGGTTCTTGGGAGTTCAGTAAGAATCATGTTCTCTACATAATAGGGTAGAGACATTGCTATCTGTTCTCCAAACAGTGGTGTTCCAGTTTTATACTGTTTCCAGTTAGTTAAACCAAATCGCGCCTCTTCCTCCATTCCATCCACATATTGAATTGTAAATTTATCCTGATAATCGCCAAACAATGAAAAACCTAGGAAAGCTAAGGTTTGAAAGGAATTTGGAGCGTTTACTTCAATGATTTGGCCATCACAACTTATAACATCATTATCAACCGTTTCAGTTAATGGGAAGGCAAAAGGAATTCCTTGGTATGAAATTACTTCATCGCTTGGAAATATCTCTCCCGGAATGCTACTGTGTACATGATCCAACTGAGCATCCAGCGTTGGGTCTTGGTTTGATACTCCCTTTGCATTGAAAACGGATGCCAAACCAATTATATGTGCCTCTGTCATACTCATTGTTCAAGCACCTCAATCGCTTTTCTATCAGTCTAGAAATAGGTAGTTAACTTTTCATAAACTTCTTTTTCTTTTTCAATGATTTTATCGACCCAATCAATCTGTTTTTGGAAAGTAGTGCTTCCCGTAACCTTCGCCTTAATCAAATAATTTCGAAACACAGCCCACATATTTACTGTCTCTTCTACTAAAGTAATAAGTGCTGGATCTATCTCGTTGCGTACAGGGCTTGTTTGGTCTTGATCTGCATATAAAACAAACTCTAGAAAACCATCCCGATAGTTTATTACTCGTTTTAACATGTCAAATATTTTATCCAGATGAATTCCTAAATCTTTCCCATGCAATATCATATCCTGCTGACAAGCAAGCAATGCTTTTTGTCCGCTGAGATAGCCCTCATATCCAGGATCAGTACCAGTAATTTTGTCACAAACGGACCTAAATTGCTGTTGAAGCAATTCCTCGCTGATTTGTAAGGATGGTTCGGTCAATGTAAAGCTGTACCTACCTTCTACTTCATAGGCTTGCTTGGTAGGTTCGATCGGGAACCAATCTGAAAATTCATATGGCCACAAATCTGTTATATAAAAAAGCTTAGATGCCGAATCATAATCTTGAATTAAAACAAAATGAGAGAAGATTTCCATATCTGTATACCATGGAAAGAATCTACCATCCACAACAGTAAAAAGCTGTCGATTTTGACTGATAGTTTCTTTGACCACATCCAATAGCTCACGCTTTTCGTAATGAAGAAATTCTGCCTTGTAAATTTTTTGTAACGTACCAGGAAAAGGTATCAATACCTCTTCCTTTGCTGCTGTGAAATCATCAATGCTTCGATAATAAAATCCCCATCTGTCGGACAGTAGCCAATGATACGGCACTCCAAATCCTTGAATATAAGAACAAATGAGATACTCTAAGCAATCTAAAAATTCCTTTCGCTTGTTATACATGACTGGATGGTGTGTCGGAATAGCCAGATTCATGGGATTCCTCCTAGCTTATTTGGACATCTACATACATTGTTTCCATTCGAACGCTCCCATGAGACATACTTATTGTTCTTTGTCTCCATATTGCATCATCACTGTAATTGGCAAGTCTTGATCCCAGTTAACCACTAATTCTAGCAAAGCAATCTTATTTTGTTCTGTATACAGCCTTGCTTCTTTTAATGCCTCTTGGTATTCATTTGACGTAGTCAATTTTTTATAATAACCGCCAACCGATTGAGCCAAAGCAGCATAGTTTAGCTCTATTTGAAAGCAACAGCCTATTTCCATTTCACTCATGCTTTGCTGAAATCTTGGCCAAGAAAATCCACCATTATTTATCACTATAAAAGTGATACCCAATTGATGCTCGACAGCACTACCCACAGCTGAGTATCCCATTTCAAACGAACCATCCCCGAGTAAGGCAATAACATGTGCTTTTCTATCAGCAATCTTCGCTCCTAAGGATATGCCCATCGGTAAACCCAAGGCTGTTTGTTCACCGGGAACAACTGTACGACTGGGCGGAGCAACCGTATAAACAGGATACGAATATCCCCACATATCATGTAAACCATTATCCTGAACCAAAACGACATGCTCTCCAAATTCATGCTCGATTCCCTTTAGCATACTTCTTACAGGTGCCTTTATGTCTTCTATTTCTGCCCAAACTGACAGAGCTTCTTGTTTTACTTCCTGCATTCTTTTTATCCACTCATTTTTGCTATTGGTACCACAATCCATATTCTCGCATGACATTCGCCATAAGTTTTGCAGAGAAAGCTGGGCATCCCCAAGTAGCCTGTAATCGGCATGAACCGAACGCTCTAGCGACTCATAATGGCAATCAATATGTACAAAGCATGTATTTGATAGGGCTTCCTTCCAACCCATCAAAGCTGTTTCCTCTAATTGAGTTCCAATCGCTATAATCATATCTGCTTCGAAAAGGAGCTTCTTGATTTGTGGTAACGTATACAGCCCTACATTTCCAAAAGCATAAGGATGTCTCTCATCTACGATTCCTCTTCCAGATGCTGTAGTAAAGATGGCTAATCCATGTGCCTCTGCTAAGGAGATTGTTAATTCAGACACGAATGGACGATGTTGACATCCCCCTCCTAACAGGATGATAGGACGTTTTGCTTTCGTTAGCTGATTGAATACATTACGCATACTTTGTTCTTCTGGCTGAGAAAAAATAGGGCCTTGCTCATCAAGGTTCTTTTTATCAGCAGAGAACGATCCACTACCTAGCTCCTCCCATGTGAGATCATCTGGAATTTCAAGATAGACTGGACCCGGTTTTCCATTAACAGCTACAAAAACAGCTCGTCGCAAAGCCCAAATGGCTTTCTCTGGATGCTCCACACGATAGCACCATTTCGTCACAGGTTGCATCATAGCAATAGAGTTGGTTTCTTGAAAGGCTCCTTCACCGCGCATGTTCCGTGCTGTGGCATTTGAGATAACTATTAGGGGTACAGCAGCAGAATATGCCTCTAATACACCCATTATGCAGTTTGCAATTCCAGGTCCCGGACTGGTAACTAGCACCGCTGGATTCCCTGACACCTGAGCATGTCCCATTGCCATTCCAACCGCTATCCGCTGGTCGCGTGCCGTGAAAATATGTAGTCCCTCTTTTTTATATGCGGATTCAATTAACCCTGCACCATCTCCCACCATACCAAACAGTTTGGTTATGCCTTGCTCTACAAGTACACTCGCATAAGCATCCCAGATCGTCAGACTTTTTATTGCCTCCATTACTTCACATCCTTCTATCGTTATGGATTATGTAGTTATTTTCTACCAAATACGGCTGATACTTCTTTGGAGATTAAAAGAGGACGACTAGTAAAATTTCCTTGGTGACACACATAATTCGCTTGTAAACCATAGCCACCAAACGGATGATTTCCATTTTCAATATCATATAAGCTCAAATTCTCTGAAACGATATGGGTAGAGCGTAATTTTTCTACTAGCTCTGGCACTCCAAAAACAGAGGCTCCAAGAGTACTCTCTACACGTTCAGGCGCATGTAACCAATCCACTACCTCTTGTTCATCTCGATAGGTTACAACATGAAAGATTGGGCAGAAAAACTCAATAACCTCACCAATTTTTTCAAGGGGGGACACGACAACAGTCGGCTCTACATAATTTATGGACAAATCCACTGCTCCACCATAAACAATACGGTCTTTCATTTGTGTGAGATAATCCTGTGCCTGCTCGGACAATCCCTCGTAAAATAACGGAGCAATTACATTCCCCGGTACATTTCGTTTACCAATCTGCAATTCTTTAATCTCCTGAATCAATGTAGCTAGAAAACGCTCTTTCATGTTCTCGTGGACAAAATAAACGTTGGGGCACATACAATCCTGTCCCGAATTATAGACACGAGCAGCTACAGCTCGCTTGGAAGCATCTTCTATATTTGCTTTTTCTCCAATGATAAATGGATTAATTCCAGCTCCGAAATACAAGAACAAAGCTTGTGGATATGTTTGTTGTACCTTCAAACTATTTTCATAATTCCCAGTAAAGACAACTACATCTGATTGCCCTGCCTGTTCTCTAAATTTCCGTTGGGAGATGGGGAGTAGTTGGGATGGTATATCTGCCTGCTTCATCAAGAAATCATGAAGCTTTACCATTGTAGATAAAGCCTTTGTAGAGGGTCTGATCAAGATTTCCTTGCAAAATAAACTTGGGATAGCGGCATATAACACGTAGGAGTACAACAAAACATTTGATGAATGATAAACTGCAATTCGATCAATAGTAGGGGGATTGTAACGCTCCACTTCCTCTTCAGCTCCAAGCAAAGTCGCGATGGAAGATTCGATCTCAGCCTCAGCACTATCATAAGTAGCAATCTCCGTCAAAATATCTAGCAGCTCTACTTTGTTCGTTCGAATTCCTGAGATAAGCTTGTCCAATCGTTTTAATTGCACGTCTCTTTCCTTTGTAGCAAAAATCATAAGTAGTAAGCCTCCTTCTATTTATCAACAGTAAAAAAATTTATATATCCAAAATTTCTCTTATCTGAATAGGCCATTCTTGAAGTTGAGTACCATACACAACCAGCAAGGCATATACCCATCGGTCAATCCCAAAAGCTACGCAACCTGAATGCAATATCGAACCATTTGGTTCCGTAATACCAAACTCTTTACATAGCGTGTCTTTCACATTATTAAAGGAAGCAATTGAAAAGCTACCTGTGTCAGTTGAAATAATCAGCTCATATTTCATGTGAGCCATCAACTGATACTGACTTTTCTCAGCGTGATGAGGAAAATAAAAAGGATCATGTGCCGTCTCTACATAACCACTAAATCCTAATTTAACAAATAATTTCCATATTAAATCTAAAAAAAAGGACCTGGTTTCCTCTACAAAGGATTCATTTCCCATAAAAACAAACTCTCTCATTCTAAAATTATGAAGTCGATGTTTTCCCAGACGCCATGGAGCCTCATGCCGGAAACAAACCCCTTCTGTACTAAGTAACAATGGTTCATGCAAAGTCTGATTGGAATACTCCTCATAGCAATGAAAACATAGAGCTGGCGAAAGAAGATGCTCACTGCAACGAATATGTTCTTCATAGTTATCTGTTTGACCAACCTGATTAAGCACTTCATACTCATGAGGAAATTCGGCAACCACATATAGGTTTTGTGGAAAGTTTTTCACATACTGACATTTTTCCAGTGTCTGTCTTGGAATTAAAGAAGAATAAATTCTCGCCCTTGCCTGTTTAGATACTGCGTATTCCGTAAAAAGGCGCTGTAATGCCTCATACAGAGTAACGGCAGACTCTTTTCGAACCAACTCTGAAAACTCTGCTAGCATTTCTTCCTCATTGACTCGTACTTTTGTGATGTCTCCATCGGTCTTTCGAATGATTCGATTAGGAAAAGATCGGATACTCTTTTGTTCCTCTATCATGGTTTGAATAACCTGATCAATATGTGTTTCTTTACTTTTGTCGACGATGTCAATTTCAATTTGCTTTGTTTCAGGATAGAAGGAACAATGGGAAATCCCCTCAAGACTATACATTAATTTCGAAGTAATCGCTTCTGCTTGCGATTGAGAGAGGGTTCCAGCTACATGATACTGTTTTTTCATTAGCACTCACTCTTTTCTGTATAAACTACTTGCTCTGATTGTCGTTCATTAATTAAACCAGTTATTTTCTCCAGAGTTCGAAAATTTGCCAGTAAGAGATCTTCCTCACTGAACTCCAGATCAAATGCTTGCTCTAGTGCAACTATTAAGCGAATCGTAGTCATGGAGTCTAAACCCATTTTGGTTAGGTCATCACATTCAGCAATAGGTTCCTTGATCTCAAGCATGTCTTGTAGGATGGTACGTATCGTAGCTTCTGTCATTTCCTTTCATTCCCTTTCATTAAATGATTTGGACGTTCGCCTCTTTTACAAGCGAATGCAAACGTTCCAAGCTCTCCATGATCTTCTGTCTTTCTAATCCAAAGTCAACCAGCGCTGCAACCTGCGTGACACCTATCTCCTCTAGCTTCTTCAATACAGTCGTACAAGTCTCTGGGGTACCTAGCAGGGAATAATGAGGAGAATACTTCTTAAGCATCATCGTTTTCGCAATCTCTTCTTCTCGTTTACTTTCATAATGGGGGGTAGCCTCTGCCAATGACAGGAAAGCGTGCTGGTACTCATAAAAGGCATTCTTTACGATCTGTTCTACCGCTTTTAGATCATGATCCAGATAGGTATGAAGCAAAATGGTTACATCTTTGTCTTCTACGCTATGACCTCCATCGCGTAATCCAGCATGATACAGCTCAATCTTCTGCTTTACATCATTCATATCATTAAAAATAAAATGAGTTAACAAATGGTATCCACGTTTCCCAGCTTCATAACAAGTCTCTTTTGAAGAAGCTACGGTTACATAAATCGGGATTTGTTCCTGGTAGGGTTTGGGATATATTGTTATATCTGTTTCTCGGTCATTCCAAAGGTTTTCAATCCTTTCCATTCCCTCCCACATTCGTTCTTTTCGATGATCGAAATGCTCTGGATTTTCTTTAAAATCGTTGGGATTCCAGCCAGAAGCAAAGGAAATGCTTACTCTCCCCTTTGACAATTGATCCACCATTGCCCATTCTTCTGCAATTCGAATGGGCGAATGGAGAGGCAATATGACACTTCCTACCTGAATGCGCAGTTTCTTTGTTTCCCTTGCTACAGCCGCGGCAAAAACGGATGGACTAGGAAATAACCCACCAAAGGTATGATAGTGCCTCTCAGGAAACCAGACACCATACCAGCCATGCTCCTCCGCAAATTGGATTACTTCGAATAAAAATTCATAGTGATCCTGCATGTTTTGGGCTGTAGAATCATTCAAATTCGAAAAGAAGCTAACTGAGAATTTCATTACTGTTCCACCTCTCTATGAAAACTCAACTGCTTGCACTTGAATAATTCCGAACTGCTGCCTTCCACAATACCCGAGTCAAAAGCAACAATGCTAGTGGAGCAAGGATACCCCACATCATATTCGCTGTGCTTAATTGATTTAAGAGATACAATGGTCCGAAGTTGCTCGCTAAAAATAACGGAATAATGTAAATACCAATGGTCTGGATTGTCTTACTATAGATTCTCGCTGGCATATGCCCAAATTCCCAAATGTCATTGCTCAAGTCATTCACAGCGGATGTTTTAATAAACCAAAACGAAAAGAGATGCGGGATCAACATGACCGTATAACTAATTACAATTCCTCCGATTAAAAATAGGACGTAGCCTGCGATATTGGCCAAACTAACCTCAATTCCTAATCGACTCCATCCCATCACCAGTAGCACACCTCCGACTACTAAGTTGGGAATCGCCAAGCCGAAGTCTATATATCTCATTGTAGTAAGGAATTGTAGAGATATTGGTTTTGTAATATATAAATCGAGTTTTCCTTCGTGTATATAATCCTCTGAGATTTTGAAAAAGTTAACGACGAAAAGGCTTACGTATACCCCTGTCACCAACATAAATGTTCCTGAGAACAATAGAATGGAATCTCTGCTTAATCCTTCAATAATCAAACCCGACTGGTATATGACGAAGATATAAATCAACTTGGATAATACAAAACCACTCTCCACAATGACCCCGACAAAAAAATTAAAACGATATTCCATTTGGGCCATCAGACAATTTTTACAGAAGAGATAGTAAATTTTTAATATTTTTTTCAATTCTTTAACCCATGCCATGTTTATCCACCTATAGCGATATATTTTTTAATACCGATACCCCATAACAATTTGGAGAGAAGAGCAAAAGCCACAATCCAGAATACTTGTAGACCCATACCTGTCACTAGTTCCATCCCCTGGTACTTTCCAATAAGTACATCTACTGGATAATTTACCGTATATTTAAATGGCAAATAGTTCAGAAAAGAAAGAATCGTATCATCAAAGACATCCAGTGGAAAAATCCCCCCACTTAAAATCACAAGCAAAATTTTCGGAGCTTCAAATATATAAGAAACATTCTCAAGCCAAAAGGCTATGGTAGTAATACTAAAGAAGATAAAGAAGTTTAATACGAGAGCAAGTAAAAGTGTAATGAGAAAATAACCGATATTAACCAAGTTAATTTCTACTTGAATCAGCCTATTTAAGATGAACAAAATGAGAAAGATTAAAATAAAGCTGACAACAATATATATGAGTTTAGAACCAAGAAACGAATAGATTTTGTAAGGAAGATATCCAATTGGTCTAATTATAAATTTGTTAAGCCCACCCTCCTTTATATCTTCCGCTACATCATACTCAAAACCAGCTTGAATGATCTTGGCTGTCACTGCTGCAATCAGTGTATATGTAATCATCTCCCGATAGGTGTACCCAAAAACGGTAGCACCGGGACTTTGACTATCAAAAATAGCTGTCCATAAGTAGGTTAATATAGTGATGGAGAATACACTTCCCACAATTCCCAAAACAAAATTAGCTCGATATTCAACTGCTGACTGTATGCCTAATTGAAAGGTATGAATATATTTCCTAAAACTGCGCAACCTTCTCATTTTTCTCATCCTTCTTATACAAAATCGTAATACTATCTTCGATGGGGATATCCTCTACATTAATGTCACTTACAGGCAAATGATCTAGTATCAACTTGGAGTTTTGCTTTAAGGACTCGCGATCCAGCTCAATCAAACTTTCAAATTCATTGTGTTCTCTCACAATCCCGTAAGCCTCTACAGCTGATTGTTGAACAGGAGAGGAAAATTGAATTTTAATGAGCTTCTTCTGGTTCAGCAATTCATTTACTTTGTTTAAGTTGCCATCATAGACAATCTTTCCTTGATTGATAATAATAGCTCGTTTGCAAAGGTCTTCTACGTCTTTCATGTAATGCGTTGTCAGGATGATCGTAGCTTTCGTCTCTTCATTGTAATACTTCAGAAATTTACGAATGCTTTTCTGAGAGATAAGGTCTAATCCAATGGTAGGCTCGTCCAAGAAAATAACCTTAGGTCGATGAATTAAGGCAGCCACCAATTCTAGCTTCATTCTCTCCCCCAAGGAAAGTCTTCTCACTTGTACATCCAAAACGTCCTTGACATCAAGTAACTCTGTTAGCTCCTCCAATGTTTTTTGATACTCGCGGTCCTCTACTTCATAAATGAATTTATTTAAATATAGGGATTCATTAGCGGGTAGATCCCACCATAGCTGACTTTTTTGCCCCATAACGATAGAAAAATTCATTTTAAATTCCTTCTTACGCTCCCATGGAACATAACCCATCACGGTTGCTTCTCCACTTGTTGGATGCAAGATGCCCGATAAAATTTTCAGGGTTGTTGTTTTTCCAGCACCGTTTGGTCCAAGAAAAGCCATCATCTCTCCCTCATCAATATCAAATGAAATCTTCTGTACCGCTTCCTTGATCAGCTTTTCCCGATGGAACAGATTTTTAATAGAATTGAGTAACCCAACTTCCTTTCTATAATAAGCATACTCTTTCTGTAGATTTGAAACGTGTATAAAACTCATACTTTCTCCTACTTTCCGACACTATCGTATAAATTTTTTATCATCATACATTCTCCATGCTCATTGTTGCTCACGGTTTGCTGAAGTGACTACCATCGACACATAATTTCCGCAGAAGCCAAAACTATTGATAAGCACAGATTCTACTGTTGCCTTCATACTGTGTCCGATTACTGCATGAACAGGACAAGCCCGATCGAGGTTTATCAAACCAATAGTTGGTGGGATTACTTTCATTTGCAAAGAAATGATTCCTGAAGCCAATCCCATTACCCCTGAACAGCGTAACAAATGTCCAATAGCACCTTTATGGGAGCTAACTGGGATCATATTCCCCTCTTGTATAGCCTCCACAATGCCCACTGCCTCAACAAGATCACCTTGTGGTGTACCTGTTGCATGGGCCTGAATGCAATCGACTTTTTTACACTTTGCTTCCTCTAGCGCCTCACGCATCGTTTGTATCGTACTTTCTTTATCCAGCTCAACCATATTTGTTTCATATCCACTAACAATATGACTAATTCCATCTATCCATGCTAGTGGCTTTTTCCCACGATCTTGCAGGCTTTCCTCTGACTCAAGTAAGATGATTCCTGCCCCTTCTCCTACTAAAATTCCATTACGATCTTTGTCGAAGGGACGTGCTGCCTCTGTCGAAATAGCCTTAACAATATCGAGCGAAGCATATTCATATTCATTTAACAACTCTGCTCGTGCAATCATTACCATATCGAGCTGTCCCTGTGAGACAAGGCTTTTTGCCATTGCGATCGCAGAACTAATGGAAGAACACGCTGCTGATACACGTAATACGGGTGTTTGCTCACGCCATCCAAAAGGGAGGAACTCTAAAGGGTCTTTTACCCAGACCTCTGCCCTTTCTCCAATTGCAGATGAAGAATCCCCACACACAACTGGTAAAATAATAGCTTTTTTGCAGCCACGCCACGTCTCTAGTTTGCACTCTGCTTGTTCCACTGCCTCTTGTAAGGCTTTGTTCAACCAAAATTCCGCTATTGATTCCTCTAATTTGTCGCTTTGAAAGTCAACTTGTCCACCTACTTGGGATCGAAAACCTTGAGCATCAAATCTGGTTAAAGAGGTAAGCGCACTTTTCCCAGAAAGCAGACCTTTAGAAAACAGCTCAAAACCGAATCCATAAGGAGAAACGATACCCAGACCAGCGATACCTACTCTCATTCCCTGCTCCCCCCTATGATTTGGTAAAGTAAATTGCCCAGTTGTCATGATCGACATAACCAAACCGTGGCGATGAATTCTCTGATTCAAGCCAGACCATTGCCTGCTCTAGCTTACTTCCGTATAAACTGTCATTTCCCGGATGCCCAAATGTCCAATCTGCTAGTTTTCCGACTGGTACTATCCCCCTAGGGTAGACTCTTTCATTAACGCCGCAACACTAATACTTCCAACAAAATCGTCTGTTAAGGAAGGCTCCCGATCTATATCAACTACTATCATTAAATCAGTACGATTTTCCCTTATCAGATTGTACGCCCAGCCTAAACCACTCAAGCCACCATACTGATCAGTCAATGTTGCAGAGGGCCCTTTAAAATTGAATTGCAGGGTAACAAGTGCAGTTGGAGAGCTTGAATCGATAGCTAAGCTCTGATGCGGTCTGATTCTTCTGCGCGGTTGATGAAAAGCATTTAGATAAGAATCAATTTCTATAGAGACAGCATTAGGCACATTCATAATGACTCCTCTTCGATCTGGCTCTGGTAAAAGATTTTTCTGTTCTAATAAAGAAACAACATAAGCGACAGATTCCAGAAGAAACGGTGTCAATTTTTGATGAATTTTAAACGGTTTTTGTGTATGTATTGAAGTGAAAGCTGTATCATCTATTTTGCCAAACCATTTATTCGAGCTTATTTGTTCTTTATCTATCAAGAAATGATATCCGGTCACAACTGTAATCGATTCCCTATCCATCGGCTTAACCTCTCTATATTTTTTGAATAAATGGTATTATTTACTAAATTGTTTACATGTTATCACGATATTTTTTAAAAAACAAGTTACTATAATTGTATATTTTTTGTACATTTTATATATTTTTCAATAAATTTCGGAAAATATATTGACTTTTTTTATCAATTCAACTCGCAATTCCACTCTCGTTCTATTCCGGACACTATTAAGAGTAAGTAAGGTTTCGCTAATTCCATATTTTATAAATTTTATGTAACAACAAAAAAGAACACCTATAAAATGACAGGTGTTCCTTGGTGTTACTTCTACATATAGTCTCCATAATCAATGATATACACTATGCACCAAATCGCTTTCTATATCCACATTTCCTACATAATTCCTCGACAGCTTCCCTTCTAGAAAATCCATCAAAAAGATTATTTGCTCTCTCACTCTCTACGATTTCAGAGAAAGGTGTAGTTTGGACATTTCCCAAATTAATCACACCTTCTCCATCCAAACAGCACGGTACAACCGTTCCATCCACAAGGATTCCAGCTTGACTACGAAGGGCATGGCAAAAGCCTTTTCCATCATCTTCGGGTGCGTGCAAACTCGGCCATTCAAATTCATGATCCTGATTGAGATAAATCCGTTCAGCAATCTTGACTCCGCTTCCAGGAGCCACTTTTTCTTCAATTTTATAGTTTAAATGAAATTCCTTTTCCAATACCTCTAAGGTCTCTCTGTTTCTATTCCTTTGAAGGTTCGTTGCGTTATCTTGATCCAGATTCCAGAGACGAAAGGATATGATCACGTTATGCTCGGCCGCCTCTCGAACAAAGGATAGAATGTTAGATAAATAGTTATCACGATCAACGGAACCTTCATGACCATCAAAGCTATGCAACGAGAAGTTCATTTGACGCAAGGCTGGCTTGCCCAGTAGCTTGATACGATTCTTTTGAATAAGGGTTCCGTTTGTCGTGATGTTGACCTTAAATCCCTTCTCATGGCTCACATCCAGCAATTCATCAATTTTAGGATGAAGGAGCGGTTCTCCCTTCACATGTAGATAGATATGCTTCGTGTGTGGTTTAATTTGGTCCAAAATAGTAGTAAACGTGTCTAGCTTAATAAACCTAGCTTGTCGACCTGTTTGTGGACAAAAGCTACAGGCAAGATTGCAAACACTAGTAATCTCAATGTATACCTTTTTAAATGTCTTCAAGACTTGTTCCTCATTCCATCTATTCTATAAAGAAGTGATTTTTATTTTTCCATTTATCCTACTTGTCACATGGACAAATCTAATATTCGATACCTTCTTACCTTCGCTTATTATACATGAAAACTCAAGGATGATTTCAATTTGAGATTTTCGTTGTGATAGATCGATATTTTTTTAGAAAGGTTGTATACATTTGTGCCCTTCATACGTAAATAGTACAGAAAGGAGTAGAAAATGAACAATAACAACTGAAAGGCGTATCATACGCGAGAGCAATTGTTTTAGATGCATCAGGATAAACATGAATGACCGCCTTAGCTGATCACCAGGCGGTCATTTTCACATTAAAACTCATGTATATGACATGTCTAAAATCCCATTTACTTTAAAGCATTCTTGCCATATTGACTGGGATTAACCCCATATGTCTTACGAAATAAAGAAGCAAAATGACTAAAATTATGATAGCCCACGAGCGATGAAGCTTGGCTGACACTAATGCTATTATTCTCCAATAATATCCTTGCCTTTTCCATCCGTTGCTGTCTTACAAATTCAAATACAGTCATACCAAACACTTCTTTAAATCCAATTTTTAGCTTGTAATCATTAAGTTGAATAAGTCTCGATAGGGCGAGCAGGCTGGGGGGCTGTCCCAGCATATTGACTAAAATATCCCTAGCTAAGTAAATTCGATCAATATCGTCTTTTTTTAAACTAGTGCTCTTTTTGACCTGCCCAATTTCCATTTCATAGATAAATAATGCCAGAAGCTCTAATGTTTTTCCTTCCATATAAAGCCGCTTAGCTGAACCGCTGTACGAACAATTACGTAATTGCTGTAACAAAACCTGCATTTTAGGACGAATCGTATCCTGAAGGTGGAAGAAGGGTTGGTCAAACCTAACCTCTACATTTTGAAAAAGATTGCCCCATAGCTTTGCATCCATACGTAGCTCCAAGTGAGTAAAACGTTTTTCCTTGCTATGTTCAGCATGAAATTTGGTATCGTTTAAGTAGACGAGCTGAGCACTGCCTGTTTCCGTTACAATATCCTTATTTTGTCCATCAACCGAGAAATACCCTCCTCCATCTATCGTAAAAGCAAGCTCAAGATGAGGATAACGGATGCCTACATCAAATGAAACGTCCTCATATAAAACCATATCGCTGATCTGCAATTCCATGCCATCACGAAGCTGAATGCAACTGAAATGGCCTTCGCCAAGATGAGACGGTATCCTTCCGTAATGCTCAAATGACTCTACAGGTGAGTGACCCAGAATTTTATTCAGGACATTCTCATTAAAATCTGTAAACTCTGTATTTTCAGCTCGAACAATCATTTTCTCCCCTCCTATCTGTATATACAAGGGTTGTGATATATGGCTATATTTATTGATAATAATTCTCATTTATGAGTAGTTTATCACATCATGGCTATGTATGTATGCCATAAAATGTTGATATCCCACATGTTTTATAGATAAATAAGACCTGAGGGTATGATCTCCTCAGGTCTTGGCTTTCATCTTTACGAATGAAAGATATATGAAATACACAGAACTGCCCGATCTTCAACTAGTTTACTTAATTGGATACTCCCCATCCACGAGCTTCTTGTTGCAATCTCCACATTCGGGCATACAATCCATCTACCCCTAGGAGTTCGTCATGTTTTCCCTGTTCCCTGATCTGTCCGTTCTCCAACACAATGATTTGGCTTGCTGTTTTCACTGTTTTTAGACGATGGGCAATCGCAATTACAGTTCTACCCCTCACAAGTTGGTCAATCGCTTTTTGAATCTCTGCCTCATTTTCAGGATCTAGTGATGCAGTCGCCTCATCTAATAATACGATGGGGGCATTTTTTAAAATAGCTCGTGCAATTGGAATCCGCTGCTTTTCGCCGCCTGAAAGCGTACTTCCCCCCTCTCCAACCAACGTATCATATCCCTGTGGCAGCTTGGAGATAAAATCATGGCAGCAAGCAAGTCTAGCCGCTTCCTCAATCTCATGCTGGGATGCATCATTCTTGCCAAATCTAATGTTATTTGCAATGGTATCTTGGAACAGATACACATCCTGAAACACCATAGATACCTTGCGTAGCAACTCCTCAGGGTTCATACGGCGGATATCCTCGCCTCCCATGCTAACTGCCCCCTGATCAGGATCGTAAAAGCGAGCAATCAAGCGAAGAACCGTACTTTTCCCACTTCCTGATGGCCCGACCAATGCGGTGAACGAGCCTGCTTTCATGCGTAAGCTTACGTCACTTAGCACAGCTTTATCCTGATAACCAAATGTAACGTTATGTAATTCAACATCGTGGCTCTCTGGTGGCTGAAGTTCTCCAGACATAATTGGTTCGTTTAACAATTGTACAATGCGTTCTCCAGCCTGCTCGTGATAACGAAATTCCGCATAATTGACAAGCGCAGCTGTTAAAGGATCGAAAATCCGTGTACCAACGATTAAGAAGGTAACAAATGTCATGAGATCAAGACTGCCCCCAAGTAATAGATGAACGCCTACAATCACCATCACAGTAAGTCCAGCTCGTAAGCATGCAATCGCACTTAGTACAATCGGTCCAAGCAATCCCTCAATGAGGAGACTGCGCTTCATCAACTCTTTACATGAGTTCTCCAGACGTACAAATTTCTCACCAGTCAAATTATAAGCTTTAATCACCCGGATCCCATTCAGATATTCTTGCAACCGATTAGCCGCATCTATCTTGGCTCGCATATGCTGACTGCCAAGCTTTCGCTGTAATCCAGATGTCATGAATACCAGAGCGATCGCTACCGGAAACACCAAAAACATAGCGGTAGCCATACGCCAGTCTAAGAAGGACAACCCGATCAAGGCAAGTAAAGGCATAATGAGTGCGCCGATCATCTGTGGGACAACGTGCGAAATCCCGTGCTCCACTAATGAAATATCCCCCATCATCATGTTGGCAAGGTCCCCTGGATCACGTTTGTTTAAAAATCCAAGTGATAGTTTTCTCACATGTTCTGCCAACCTTGTTCTGCCATCCACCGCTGCGTTATAAGCTCCACGAAATTGTGCTCGGTATGCCGGAAGCTCACACAGATATAAGAAGACAATAGACACTCCCAGACCTGCGCATACCCACCATAGCCTTACAAAGTCCATTTCTATACCCGAGCTAGTAAAAGGTTGGAAGATCAGACGAGCTGCTTCCACCAATAGTATGAAAGGCAAAATTCCCACTACATTAGCCATTGTGGTATAGATAACTGGCTTAATCAGCGTTCTAGGATTACCCACTGTGATGTTGTGCAACATGCTCATGACCTATGATCCCCTCCTCTTCCATTCCGATTTGCCAGTGCTCCGCGTCTGTATACGTATGCCACATCCGATTGTACAACCCTTTAGAAGCCAATAATTCGGCATGTTTTCCACATTCCGAAATACGCCCTTCATGTAGCACGATAATTTGATCAGCATCTTGAATGGTAGACAATCGATGAGCGATCACAATAACTGTTTTTCCCTTAATCAGTTCTTTGAGGGCAAGCTGCATTTCATATTCATTCTCAGGATCAGCAAAAGCAGTCGCTTCATCTAACACAAGTACAGGAGCGTTTTTTAGAATCGCTCTGGCCACGGCAATACGTTGCTCCTCTCCTCCAGATAAGTACACGCCCCCTTCTCCGATCAATGTATCGTAACCATTGGGAAGCTTGCTGATAAAATCATGACACTGCGCCGCCCGGGCTGCTGCAATCACCAGCTCTGGAGATGCATCGGGGCTTCCGACTGCAATATTATTAAATACTGTATCGTAGAACAAAAAGGTCTCCTGAAACACAAACGCCACCGTATTCATCAAGTCCTTCACAGCTATTTCTCTAATATCCACCCCGCCAATTCGGATCGTTCCCCCCGTTACATCCCAAAAGCGTGGTACCAGATTGGCGACCGTTGACTTACCAGCACCCGAAGGACCAACTAAAGCCGTCACTTGATTCTGCTTAGCTGTAAAGGAAATCTGTGAGAGTATTTCGTCACCGGCAGTAAGGGTAGAAGAGCTGTTACTAGATTTTTCACGGGATGGATACGAAAAGCAAACGTTATCAAACTGGATATCAAATGTGCGAGGCTTTTTCGGATTTTCAGGCTCTGGGATTGGCTTTTCTGCGAATATCTGATCAATTCGCTCAACCCCCTCACCTATTTCCCGCAATGTTGAAGTCAAATACATCATTTTAAACATGGAAGAAGAAATTCCAGGGGCCATCACTAAAAAAAACAACAAAGTAGAAGCAAATGCTATACTTTCTGGCTGCCCACTTAGTAGAAAAACTCCGACTGGCAGAAAAAATGCTGCAAAGGAGCCTAGTGTCACCTTGAAGATCAAGAATCCCTTTTCCACCTGATTTGTAACATTCACACAATAATCACGGTAGAGAATCATATCTACATGAAACTTGCGGAACGAATGCACAGTCTGTCCAAAAACCTTGATAGCTGGCATCCCCCTCACGTATTGAACGGCCGATCCATTCATCCTCTCCAGTGAATCGTAATAAAGCTTGATACTATCTTTCATTTTTGGTCCAGTCATGAGAAATAACTGGGCACCAAATCCAATTAAAATAGGTATCATGCAAGCAATCGCAAGCCAAATATTGAGGTAAAACATGACAACGATCATCAGAATCGTAGTAACCAGCACGTGGACTAAATCAGGTAGCTGATGAGCGATAAATGTTTCTACCTTTTCTACATTCTGCTCCAGCGTCTTTTTGACAGCACCTGTAGTTGTTCCGTTCAACCAGCCCAGTGGCAATTTTCCAATATGGGAAGCGAGACGAACACGCAAACCGTACAAAATGCGAAATGCCGCAAGATGCGAAGCCATTCCCCCTGCATACATTGTTACTAGACTCACAAGAAGGCCAAGTAAGGCAATAACACCCCAACGAATCATATAGTCACCGTTGGACAAGGCAGGGTTGGCAGCATACTCCAATAATTCCTTTAGAATAAAATAAACCGACGCATAGGGCACCAGCATACTAATTGCGCTCACTGAAGAGAGCGCAGCCGAGACGATTAATAATCCACGCTTTTCGTCCGCAATTTCAAGCAGTCGAGGAACTCCCGTTTTTTGCTTCACTCGATTCCCTCCCTTCTTCTTTTTGCCAAAATGAAATGAATCATGTACCGTTACATGACAATGATAGCTGTTCGACTACATTTTCTCTGCCACTTGCGGGTGAAAGGCAACCACTTGACGGATTTTTTTCCATTGTAAAAAAATAACCACCGAACAAGCGCGAGAAAACACAAAAAACCCGCCATTACTTAGGCGGGTTTTCTTGCAGAGTAAGCACGAAGTGAACCTGCTCTTGTCTTGAAATCACCTATTGGTCGAACCTCTTCAAACCCGGTGTCTTCAAGGAGTTCAGGAATCACATCTGTAACATGATCTGCTGTAGTCTCAAAGCCATCTAATAGCTGCACGGTAAAAAACGCTGCTCTCATTACTACATTATGAGGCTTACCAAAGTCAATAATGTGTACTTCTCCACCCGGACGCAGGGTTCGCAGTAATTCGTGTATCGTGTTACGTTTCATCTCCCGAGTAAGATGATGGAAGAACAGACTAGAAAAAGCGTGGTCGAGGTGATTATCTTCAAAGGGGAGCTCAAACGACATTCCCTGTTGAAACGTAAGAGCTACTTGATGTTCCTCTGCCTTATTTTTAGCTATTGATAGTATGTTAGGATCGGCATCTAGTCCAATTACCTCTGCCTCTGGCTGTGCTTGTTTGAGCATAAGAGTTAAGGTACCTGTTCCGCAGGCTAAATCCAAAATACGCTGCTCTGGCATCAGGTTAGCTTGATTTACAAGATGTCCTTTGAATGCCTCTTCCTTCATTCCCCACAACGCAGGGTCATAAAGGCGGGTCAACCAATGAAATTTTAAAGCCGGAATATAGCTTTGATTTCCTGTGCTTTTCATCTATTCTCTTCCCCTTCCACCTGGAATTTCCATCCCAATGCTTACAAGCAAGTTGCGAAAAGCACATAGTAGCAAACCGACAACTTATTACTTAAAAGTATGGTAGAAAACCAACGGAGCGAATTATACATAATCTAGGAAGTGACTAATCTGTTGGAAATATTTTCATAATTAAATGATAGTGATAATCATTATCCTTGTCAATATTCTATTCCGTCCTATAATTCCAAATGACTATCATTAGTAAAAAAATGCAGATTACAAAAAGTAATCATGTATGCTATAAAATTTCTTGCTTCTTGTGCTCTCTTTACTCTGGAAGAAAAATGCGATGCTCCATTTTCTCTGTTACGAATTCTCAAGGATTCTTTGAGAAGTAGGTGCCATTCAGCAGGAAGGACTTGCAGTGCATACTCTACCGCTTTCCCTTTCGCAATAATCTCTTGATACTTTAGCGTGTAATATATGCGGCACAATGTCACTACAGCGTCCTCAATCCATTCATCAAACAAGAAGTAAATACGACTTTTCCCTTTTTTTGCCCAATATTCATTTATGTTATAATTCATTGTCTCCTTAACATCCTGCCATTCTGTAGCAATCCCTAAGTCATCTACCCTTTTCCCCACAATCGTTATTCCATGATGCTTTAATGTCCACCATGTCACATGATTAATATCCCAGTGCCCCTCTTTTTTAAAAACCCCACTAGCACAGCATGGGTAAGGCTGTAAGGATTTATTATCCCGTCCGATGTCCTCAAGGTTGATATACATGCCGTCTAATTTCTTTGCAAGTGAGTTATCCTTCTTTAGCTTATGATGTAGCTTCCTTATTATTGCAATCTCTTCATTCGTTAAGCTTCTTTTAACGATTGTAATAAAGTCTATATCACTTTTATACTCGTCAAATGCTGACAAAGCGATCGAACCATAGAGATAAATCCCATCTATAGCATCAGGTAATTCCGACATTAATAAGTCACTATATTCTTGTAATAAGGGGCTAACCTTGTTCGGTATTTTTACATCCATAGTAGAATCCTCATTTCCTTTTAAGTACCTGCTAACTAATATACCAAATATTTGTAATATTCATCTCTATTATGTTACATTTATAAGATAAAAAAATCCCATTAAAAAGGAGTTCTCATATGATACCGAATAATAAGT
Source organism: Brevibacillus laterosporus DSM 25 (assembly GCF_002706795.1). Taxonomy (NCBI): domain Bacteria; kingdom Bacillati; phylum Bacillota; class Bacilli; order Caryophanales; family Paenibacillaceae; genus Brevibacillus; species Brevibacillus laterosporus. Next base: position 2,723,271 of record NZ_CP017705.1, on the reverse strand, counting down.
AACGTGTTGTCTTTTTCTTTAAAGCGCGATCACCACCTTCATATCCACTCATTTTATTGTTATTAAAATGAAAATATGGAGGAATACACAATGAGTAAACCAGAAATGAATGTTGCTTTAGTCTGCGGGCCTGATTCTGATATGGATACACAAGCGATCCGAGCTACTTTGGAGTATTTTGGTGTAAGAGTCTTTACGTATTGGGTAGGTAGACCGAATGATTTCACTGCTATCTTATCAGGTGAGGACTTATACCCGAATACTGACATGATTATTCTCAACTTCCACGGAGATGAAGGGAAATTCATCATGCCGGAGCTAGGAGAGGACGTGTATGATGCAGATGAGCTGCCTGGCAACTTTGGTCCAGAAGAAATTTCCCGCTTTGCCAGATTGGAAGGAAAAATCATTGTTGCCAATGGATGCTCTCTGGGCAATCCTGAACTGGCAAAAACATTCCTACAATGTGGTTGTCAAGCGTATATTGGCCCAAATGACTATCCAGATGGAAATGCTGCACTGCTATTTGTTTTGCGATTCTTCTATGAGGTAATTCAAAACAAGAAAAGTATCCAAGAAGCATTCCAGTTAAGTAAAGCAATGGATGAAAACATGGCGATGTATCAAATCTATGAAAACTGATAGCTGAGCAACAAAACAAATGAATATAGCATTTAAAAAGCCCTGATCTACTTCAGGGTTTTTTACGTCTACGAATCGTTCTTTGCAGATAAAAGAATCTGGGGATTTAATGACATATAGACAAGCTCTGGGGCTTTACTACCGATTGGCCAAATGTAAACCAACGTCGCTGGATGCTTCTTAAGATACTCTTGTGTAGATTTCTGTACCGACATCCCCGCTTGTAAGCGACATCCATTCCTAATAAAAAACCTCTGAGAATAATCCCAGAGGCACACATGTTTATTTGATGCTTCATTCTTCGAGCACGTTGAGTAAACCAAGACTACTTACTATTGGCAAGGATGATTTCTAAGTTTCACCAAAAATATCCAAAAATTGAGTTTATTTTCTTCGAAGGTACGTACGATGAGATCATAGAATGGTTAGAGACCGGGGTCATTGATATCGGATTTGTTGTTCATCAACACCTTGATCCAAAGCTACATGTTGTCCCCTTAATAAGAGATCCGATGGTAGTCGCCTTTCCAAAGGGAATCTATCGAGCTCAGGTCGAGGATATTTTTAAGCAGGCAAAGATCACACCCATGATTCGCTTTAAAGTGCATGACTATAACACCGTAGCAAATATGGTGCAAGAGGAGCTTGGAATTACAATAGGTCCGGAATTATTTCTTAAAAACCAGCAAAAAATTCGTGTCAGACCTCTTTAGCAAATGCATTGGCGTTGTGTAGCATTAGCTTGCCCTTCCATTCAGTGTGCATCTCCAGCAGTTCAAGCCTTTCTTGGGGTTGCACAGGGAGCATTTGAAAAGTAAGCAGGTTCATTACATCATCAAAAGGACGTAGCCTATTTGGCTCGCCCCTCTTTTTCATAGCTCGAATCTTCCAACCGTAATAGCAAAGCTACAGGATCACTTCTTTCATTGTTATAGATTTATAAATTTACATTATGGAGGAAAAAATATGGCGGTCTACCAAAATAAGAAACACCCCACCTACTGATATTATCCCTACAGGTGGGGGTGTGTTCGAGTCAGCAAGATAAAATGGTATCCTGCTCTGTATATAAGAAAGCGTCGAAAAGCTACTTTTTATTCTCCTTGCTTCTTTCAAGTAGCATGTCAACGATTAGATCAATTTGTCCAGTAATGGCAATTGGATCATAACGATAAAACGTATCAAAGTCGTTATAGAATAACGTATTGTTTTTAGATGCCTTTAGGTTTTTCCAAACCGCTGAAGACTGTAATTGCTTTAATGCTTCTCCCTTATTCTGAGGATCATAAGTGGTCAAGAACATGTAATCCGCAGCATATTGTGGTAGCATCTCCATGGACAGCTTTAACGTCTGCTCCTCTGCTTTATTCTTAGCATGTGGCATTTTCAGCTTCAGTGCGTTGTAGATTGCTTGTCCACCTCGACCAGCGTTGTCTCCGAAGATCCACAGTTCACCCTTATCCGTCAGTTCATAAAGTCCAAAGGTAGCATTCTCGTCAATAACACCCTTTAACTTCTCACGACCCTCCGCTGCCTTTTTATCAAAAGCAGCGATAAACTCCTCTGCTTTTTCCTTTTCTCCTGCAATGTCACCAAACAGTCTTACCGTTTCATAGATGTTAGTGGCAGTACCATATGGAATGTGCAAAGTAGGAACTATTTTTGACAAAGCTTCATAGTTTTCGTCCTTCATAACAACAATTAAATCAGGCTTTAGCTGCAATGTTTTCTCTGTACTAATAGGCTCTCCGATATCAGTAGCCCCTTTTAGCAGGTCAGTTAAAAATGGATTTTTGAAAGTAGTTGGTTCAACACCAACAACATTTGCCCCTACAGAAAGCAATTCACCACCATAAAAATCAGTAACGATTCGTTTCGGTTTTACGGGAATCCTCACAATTCCTTTCTTTGTTTCAAAGCTACGCATTCCCTCAGCAGCAGTTGTTTCCTTTTCCTTTGGTGTAGGAGCACCACTGTTTGGACTGCTCGTTCCACCACAAGCAGTCATCAGGACAGACAGCACAATAATCATGGTTGTTATGAAGAAGAATGTTTTTTTCTTTAACATGAAATCTCCCCTATATGTATTTACAAGGATTTTTTTGATAATGATTCTCATTTTCGTAGTAAATGTATCAGACAACGTAATCTGGTGTCAATATGCAAAGTTACTGAATATCAAAACCGTTTGAAAGCCTTCAATAACAAAAAAGCTACTCTTTTAGCAAGTAGCTTTTTTGAACATCTTCATTATTAGGTTTGCCTGTAAACTATATCCCACGTATTAACTTCTCGGCCTTTTTATCCTTCTTCATTTCTCGATTTGAATCTGCATAATCAGTCCATGAATCCAAAATTACTCTTGGCTCTGCCTCAATCAAATCCTTTGCTTTTTCTACATTTCCTTGTTTGAAAGCTTCGATAATAGAGATTAAATCAGTACGATCTAACAATTTTACATTATTAATTCCAGCCAAGGTCTCACATGAATCCGTATATGTAGATGTTGCAATCAGAATTGACTTCTTCGCTTTATAGAATCTCATAGAGGAATATACCTCTTGTACACCACTAATTCCTACTAAGTTATCAATCCTATATCGTTTCGCTTGTATTACATTACGAACCCCAGAACGATCTGTAAAAACAAGGTCAGCCCCAAAATCTCTGCTCCCCACTGTTTTATAAACCTCTTTATAGCCTAATGCATGAAACAGTCTATACAAATATATCTCAAATTCTGAGCCATCAAGCATTTTATCTATATCATGGATATCTATAGACAATGGATCAATATCATTTGTTATTTGTCTCGTATTTGGAGATTTTTTGGGGAAACTCCCGAATTTCAGAAATATTGCAACACCTATAATCAGAATCAAAAGCAAGAAAAAAATCAATTCCATCTCGTATTCTCCTATCAATGATTTTTCATACTTAACTATAAGAAGTACCTGCGATCTGCTTCGAGGACTAGTATGCATCCACCAATAATCCCCATTTTAACCCTTGATTATTATATAACAATTGTAAAAATAAGTAACTTAAAAAAGAAAAGCACCTCAATGAGATGCTTTTCATCGTATATACATACCTACAGCCGTACCACAGCAACTATTACAATGCCGTGACAAACAGTCTGGCAGTGTTGTTCTGGCTCCTAGTGAATGCAGGTCATTTCATTCTATAAATTATTCATTCTCCGTAACTTTAGAAATAAAGTCTCCTGATGCAAATGTTACATCATTTGGTCCGATTTTTTTATGCTTCCATTTCGACTTATTCGTTACTTTCACCTTGTCTCCTACTTTATAGGTGTGAGCCTCCGTAAAGGTAACATCAACTATCTCCGTTTTTCCTTCATTGTTTTTGTATTCTACTGTAGCATAACCAAAATCACTATCTGAATCTGTGACCGTTCCGATTATAAAGTCTTCCGCTTCTTTCTCAGCAACTTTAGAAATAAAGTCTCCTGATGCTAACGTTACATCATTTGGTCCGATTTTTTTATGCTCCCATTTCGACTTATTCGTTACTTTCACTTTGTCTCCTACTTTATAGGAGTGAGCTTCCGAAAAGATAACATCAACTGTCTCTGTTTTCCCTTCGTTGTTTTTGTATTCTACTGTAGCATAACCAAAATCACTATCTGAATCTGTAACCGTTCCGATTATAAAGTCTTCCGCTTTATTCTCAGTACCTTTAGAACTATATGAAGAATATATATCAACTGAATCGCCTATATTTATATTTTTAAGCACATTAGCAGGCACATTTTCAGTAAAGATTGTAAGCCCCTGATTTGTTTTTTCAGTAACAATTCCTGTATACTTCTCTCTTTGCTGTTCGAAAAGAGTTTGTTGTGAATTACCTTCTGCAACGGAAAGACTCGAAGGGATAGCTGCATTCGCTGTTATAACCTCTAACCCTGGAAGATTCGCCCCCAATAAGGCTCCGACACTTAATACGCCTGTTAAAACTAGCTTTTTCATAGTTGCATCTTCTCCATTCATTAATTTTTTGCTAGATCTAGTCAAATTTTCATCTAATTTCCTCGAGGTTGTAATAATTATAGTTACACATTGTTTTTTAAGTCAACAAAAAAAACCTTACACTTTTGTAAGGGAAAAATGAATATATAGACACAGATATATATAGTTCATTCTTATTGATACATAACTTTCGCTTCTACGCTTTCTTACTATTTCTTCAAAAATTCCCTAAAAGCATACTCCATTTTCCCTATAGAAAATCCCCTCCTAGTCAATACAGCAAGGTGTTTTGCTTCTTACTGTCTACTAAGAGGGGAGAATATCAGAAACGATCTATCACTACTTCTCCACCCTCATAGGTGATAGCTACAAATGACTGGCTTTCTCCGTTTTGTATTTCGCCAGATCGTTCCCCTAGATTTTAAACTTTGCCAATAATCCCTGAAGCTCCTCAGCCATACCTGCCAAGGAAGCGGCTGCATGGGTGATTTCCTCCATTGTCGCAAGCTGTTCCTCCGTTGATGCAGAAACCTCCTGCGTGCTTGATGCCGCTGTTTCTGCGACCTCCGTAATCATTTCCATGGAACTAACCATGTCCTTCGATCCCTCTGACAATTGTTTAATCGCTGCTGTGACCTCCTGAATTTGGGCTGTCACCTGCTCTACAGTTACTTGAATCAGTTCGAAGGAATCTCCAGCCGTATTAATCAGGTTGATCCCCTCTTCCGCTTCTTGGGTGGCCAAATCCATCGAATGGACAGCTTGATTCGTCTCCTCCTGAATGCTCATAATCAGCTTATCCACTTGTTCAGCCGAATGAGTCGATTGCTCTGCTAATAATCGGACTTCATTCGCAACAACAGCGAATCCCCGACCATGCTCGCCTGCTCGTGCTGCTTCAATAGCTGCATTTAATGCTAACAGATTGGTTTGCGTAGCGATATTTGCGATAACGTCAACAATTTTACCGATTTCCTCGGAACGCTCACCCAAGCCTTTAATGACGCCTGCCACCTTTTTAACTGTATGATTAATGGAACTCATCTGTTCTACTGCTGTCTGAATCGAATGACTGCCTTCTGTTGCTTTAACAGATGCTTCAATCGCTTTAGCTGTTACCTCTTCAGAATGGGAGGCCATTTGCTCTACACCCAGTGACATACGTTGTACAGTTTCCGTGGTCTCTTCTACGCTATGAAATTGCTTTTCGACCCCCGTGGCTAATAATTGAATGGTCGTGCTGATTTGCTCTGTTGCTTTACTTGTTTGATCTGCATTTGCAGTTAACTCTTCAGCCGAAGCGGCAACCTGATCTGCACTAAAACCTACCTGACCAATGAGAGTGCGAAGATTGGTCTGCATCTGTTGAAACGATTGAGATAGCATTCCAATCTCATCCTCCCCGTTCACGCTGATCGTTTCAGTCAGATCCCCTTCACTAATTTTGCGGGAGGCTTTTATTAATCTCTTCAGCGGATTGGTAATGGAAAGAATGACGAAGATCATCAAAATTGTACCTGCCAATAAAGCCGCTACGATAACGACTAGGGTTCGGGTAAAGATAGGCTGAACTGTCTCTTGAATCTCTGCGGAAAACATCAGACCAGCTATCTTCCAGCCCGTTACTTTATTCGTTTCATACGAGATGAATTCATTTGTTTCATCTAGCTCGATCTGACCTGACTTCTTCGCAAATAGCTCCTCTTCCCACTTCTCCTTAAAATCAGTTCCGCTTTTTATCGTGGGATGAACCAAATATTTGCCTGTTTGATCCACGATAAATGCGTAGCCCTTTTGCCCAATTTTAACCTGCTGAACTACCTTTGCGATATTATCTAAATTCAAATTCATCGCTACTACTCCGGAATTATCCTCAAGTGTTCTCGCAATGGTTACGACCACCTTGCCCGTCGATGCCGATACATAGGGCTCTGTAATAATCGTTTGCCCTTTCTTTGCTATTGCATCTTGATACCAAGGTCTATTTCTTGGATCATAGTCCTCAGTCATCTTCTGAACAGGCTCTTGAATCATCACTCCCTCTTTGGTCCCAACATACACACTAACCAATTCAGGATGAAGGGCATAATATTCTTTCAATCTTTCTCTTATGGGAGCTTGAGCTCCCCCTTGTAAAAACGGTTCGGTTATTTGCTTGGAAAAGTATGTGATATCATGGATTTTTGGATCAATCGTATCGTTGATAATCTGATCCAGCATATTTACGCTTCTTACACCAAAGTTGTTAATTTCCTCACGCATTTTGTCTGCTGCAATTTCATAAGACATCAAACCAATTACAATACTTGGAATGATTAAAATGATTGCAAAGGAAAAAATTAATTTCCTTCTAATCGTCAAAGTTAACCTGAATTTCCATCCCATATTATAATTTTCCTCTCCATGCGTTTTTTCGTTGTGTAATGTTTATCGGATAAAATTTTCACTGAGAATATAGCAGTTACATATTTTTTATTATGGTAATTAATGCCAAGCACAAAACCTTACAATTTCAGGCATTAACGGGTTTTTTAGCCGGTAAATAGAATGAAAGAAATGAGCGAATTTTATAGGTTGATTTTAAGGAAACGATACGATATAATTTTAATTAATATAATATTCAGATAATTAATAAGGTGGTCATTATGAAAATTCAAGCGAAAAAAGTAGAGCAAGTTTCTCCAACTCTTATGACCTCCGTATAGTGAATGAAAATTGACCCAAGCTTTCTACTTAGGGTCAGCTTTTTCGTTTTTGCTTTCACGATAAATCTTTAACTTAAAATTCAAAACAAAAGGAAGCGGTACGTACATGGAGATACTGGATAAATATATAGAGGCAACGAACACCCACAACTTTGATGAAGTGAAAAAATGGTTACATCCAAATGCCCTTTACTACTTCTCAAATTGTACCTGTACTACTCACCAAGAAATACAGGCATACTTTGAAAACGCTTGGTCAATCATCCAAGACGAGATTTATAAAGCACAAGATATCCAATGGCTCCATAAAGGTACTGACTCTGCAACCTGTACGTATACATATTGCTATGAAGGCTATATGAATGGAAAATACACAAGTGGGCAAGGAAGAGCCACAAATGTATTCGTTAAGGATACCACTGGATGGCTGCTCATTCATGAACATCTAAGTCCGTTACCCGCAAAAAAGATCTAGACTTCTAGATCTTTTTTGCATTACTTTAGCCTAATTGCCAACAGCGGCAGTTGTAGCCACATACTCTCTTTGCAGAATCCCCATGTGGAAAACGTCGCTCCACTTCCCGTCTCTAAAGATGTATTCACGCGAAATACCCTCGTGCTTGAATCCCATTCTTTCATATAGGGCAATGGCTTTTTTGTTAAAAGAAAACACTCGCAATGATACTCGGTGTAGATTTAATTCTAAAAAGGCGTAATCTAATAGAAGCTTCAACGCTTCCATTCCATAGCCTTTTCCCCAATACGCCTTCTCACCAATGTCGATGATGCACTCCGCATTTCGATTTTTATAATCAATTTGGATAAGTGAGACGATCCCAATAGGGGTTTCCGACTCCTTATCGATAATCATATAACTTTTTGATGTGCTTGATCCTAAAATAACCTGATTAACAAATTCTTGTGTGCTATCTAATGTACACAGATCAATAGATGGATTGGTAGTTCGCATGACCTCCATATCGTTTCTCCATGTATGATAAATCGTTACATCATCGGCAGTCATTTTTCTCAGATAAATTCTTGCAGATTGAAACAACATAGTCTTGCTCCCCTTTTTTAGTTATTTCCTACTTTTATTTTTCTGGAATCGGACAAAGCAATTCCTTCAATGAAAATAGCAAAACCCCCATTTGCTCCTTCACCTTTGTTTTTTCCGGCCCCAAATGAGCGGTATCTAACATTAAACCATCGATAAATGAAATGAGATAAAGCGAAATGGATTCAACAGGAATACGCGGACGAATATCGCCCCGCTCTATTCCCTTCTGAAAAAAAGTAGTTACTACCTCAACTATACGTTGGTACCGTGCTGTTACATAGGGATAGCTATCTCTATTTTTGCGGTAATTCGTTGATAGAAAAAACTCCGAATTGGCTAGCAAAAGAGATTGATCAAGCCTTTGCATTTCCTGCTGCTGCTGATTAACCCACTTGGTTATTTGTTGCCAGGACGTACCTTTATCATCTGTACCGAAAAAAAGTACATCCTTTTGATCCTCAGCATGAAGCAGTTCGATGTATACGTGCTCAATGTTATCGAAGTACGCATACAAAGCGCCTCTCGAAACTCCTGCCTTATCCATGATGTCCTGCATCGTCGCTTGGGTATAACCCTTTTCAATAAACACCCGTTTTGCCGCTAGTAACAAGTCCAACTTCTTTTGTTTTTTGTATTCCTCACTTACTCTTGGAGCCATAATGGTTCGCGCCTCCTGTAAAATATACATTTATGTCGTTTTTGTCGGTACGTTTATTATAAAAGACATTAATGTCAGTTTCAATAAAAGGAAGCAAAAAGATCCCATTATATCTTTTCATTTACATCATTTTATGAAAAGAAAAAGCACCCAGATAGGTGCAAGTAAAAAAGAGCAGCTTTATCGTAGCCGCCCCAATTATCATATATTTTATCCTAGCTGGATTATTTAGGTTGTCCCATAAATTCTGTAAGCATTGCAAAATTTCCTTGATTCCCCATACCCTTAACCATTCGATCAATTGATTGTTTCGTAAACAGAAAGTTTGTTTCTAAGGTAGAATACACCAACTCCCGAGTGATTGCGGAAGCATCAAGAATATGTGCAAACTCTGGAACATTGTCGCGTATTTTTTTATCATACTCAGCGGTAATGAGATTCCCTGTCAATTTATCAGAAATCAAATAGAGAAAAATATGAAGCTTTGATTGCTGACCAGATGATAAGTTCTGTTCTGTCAGCCAATCATAGTAGGTATATTTCTCGTGCAAAATGAGTTCCTCCTCGTTCATTCCTAAGCAACGAACCAGAGTAGCCACTCAATAGTAACAACGATTTCCTGGATTGTTCCATCCGAAAGATTGGAGTTCGCTTTCAAAAAGTTCCTTACTTGATCTTTCACATAAACAATAGCGTATTCTTCTTTTTGTTCCCAACCCTTGACGAGTCGCTCCATGAAATCTGCTATTTTACTAGACCATCTTTTAAATGATTGAGCCGCCGTGGGAGACAGCTTACTAATTGCTTGTTCTAACACGGCGCCCCCTTTTCTAATGTGTGTAACAACTGTTTTTACACTTTCTTTCGTAATATGTGTTTTCCATCCATACGTCCCTACCTGTTGAGCTCCAACCTCACTGTTCGGTACTACTACAGCCTGCTGAGCTGAAGACACGGTCGACGCTGAAACTGGAATTGCTAGAGATACAGCCAATACTGACGTAGACAAAAGACTTAAAATCGTTTTTTTCGATAGTTTACGCATAAATCTACCTCCATTCAGCATTTACTTACATCATTATCATAATTAGGTAATAATTGTAAGTAAATGGGTCTTATCTACCAAATGTTAGTCTTTTGCTATGATAGGTTAACATTTAGTATACATCCATTAGATATAGTATTAGTTAACTATACGATATGAATAAAATGATAGAGCTCTACCATGTTTTTTAGACATATAAAAACTCTGACAATTTTGCATCAGGGCTTTGTTTTTCCTAGGTTTTTCCCCGTTTATTGTTGCTACACCTATCATCATAATCTAGTAAAGAAAGGCTACATTACCCAAATAAAAAGGTAAATGCGATACATACTAGTTCACCTGTAATAAAAAATAACATTTTTTCCATAACCAGTTTTTAACTTATACAAGATGTAACGAACATACTACACAGAATCTAAATACGATTACATCCCTATGGTGTTAGTTTGTAAATCAATTATTTAAGTGACAAAATGCATACAACTATGAACCATTATACCCAGTGAAATTAGGGGTAGGATATAATTTCGTGTCGTTTTTTGTCTAAATTTAAAGAGGGTTTCTAATTTTTTATTTTAAGGGAAATTTCAAGACGCGATGCAAAATAATCATACAGGGGAAAGAAAGCTGGTTTGCAAGTGCATGATGCTTTTTACTAACACAGAGGAATGTTCTAAAAAAAGACTAAACTCAAGATAACGTCTCCACCAAAAAATGCTATTCAGGTTAATTGGTATTACTCATTTATAGGATATAGGAATAAACTATATGATCCGAAACACTTTGGGATATGAACAGTCGTGTTTTAGCTATTCATTAAAAGACAACTAAGATGTTTCACTCTGTTAATATGGGGCGATTTTTATTAAGTGGAACAACCAGATAAGGATTACGAAAAAAGAATTAGAACACCAATTGGTTTATGAACTTACTTGAACTGAAAAACCAGAAGATTTGACGGGATCGGCTGTTGGAGGAAACGTTTTAGAAATTTTTGGTAATAAACAGTGTTTTTAATTGGTTATTTTTGTAATTTTTGTTATAATAAAACAAAAAGGAGGGTGATTCTTTTGATGAAAAGATTTTCGTTAAGCTTACTTGCACTTCTTACCACACTAAGTATGTCCACATCTGCTTTTGCATCAATTGAGAGTAATACTAATTCTCCTATTGAACAAAGCGCAGAATATACTTACACCTACAATGGAATAACCTTTACTGGACTAAACCCATTGAGTGAGAATCAATTGGAAAGTATGTATGAGAGCTTGATGAAAGAAAATAGAACATCAGTCATTGAAGGACCTGGTGGAAGTACCGAAATTGTGTATGGTCCAAAATACGACCATTATAACCATAGTGCCCACAGAGAAATGGCCGACATCATTGTTTCTTGGGTAGCAGAGAAGATTCCAATTCCAACAAAAAAATTTAAAAAGGCACTCTTAGGTTGGACTATTGCGAAGCTTTCTGCATGGAGTAAGGAAGTATTAGCTGATACCTATGTTGGGTATTGGGTTTGGAAAGTACAGGATTCCGACATACAATCTGATATTTACTATGAGACCGTTGTTCATTATAAAGACAAAAAATTTAAAAAACCTAAAAAAGTAGAGTATTACGAAATAGATAGGAAAAAGTGGTAATAAGTAAATTCTAAAAAAGGGAGCATTCCTCCCTTTTTTAGAGATTTGGAGGAGACTTTATGGCCAATGAAAAGAAGTACTCCATGTTTATCTTTTTTGTTTTCATTAGTCTATTTATTAAATTAAATTATTGGGTTGATTTCCTTCTGGTCAATTTCTATCTTGCAACTGTAATTGAACTCTTAGTAATTTTTCTTATCATTACTTTGTTTGATTCCTTTCTAACAAACGCAGTTAAGAGCTTTTGTGAAAAATTCAAAATCAAGCTTTTTTATCTATATCTGGTCTACATTGTTTTATATTTGCTGGTGTTTGGATTGATAATCCCCTTACCAGCCTAGATAGCCAGCTTAGGAAAAATATAAACTCTACGATTTTACCCAAGTATGTAGAACCGGTGATTTTATTACCCTCTGCAAACGCCTGACCAGTAACAAAGTATACGCAATCGGAAAGTACATCAAGGTACTGTAAAAATAGCAGCCTATCGTATCTGTCTCACTATGCCAATACTCCCCCGGCACAAATCCATCCATTACTGCTCTGCATAAAAGATCAATCTATTTCCCTGTTGATAAATGAACATGAATGAACATGAATTAAAATCATAATAAACCAACCCAATCCTATCCCTCCCTTAGTCCCCCCAGCTTGTTTTCTCTCAACTCAGTATCTCAACTAGTCTCGCTCCTTCTGTTTCTCTGATGATAAAATCCTTGTATAAATCTGCAATCTCTTTTACCACTTAATAGTCCCATACGTCGTAGATAGCCTTAGCGTGGTAAAATGAAAAAAATGCGTGCAGAAGGGAGCTTATCATGGAAAAATCCACACTGGAAGCCTATTGTCTGAAGCACCCGGGAGCGGTTCATGATTACAAGGTGGAATGGGAAGCAGATCGTTATCAGGTAGGGGGAAAAATGTTTGCAATGCTTGGTGGAGATTCTAACGGAAAGCCTATCCTATCTTTAAAATGCGATCCAGCCCGATCCGAACAGCTAAGAGAAGCATATGAGGGGATTATTCCTGGTTACTACTTGAATAAAAGTCATTGGAATTCTATTTATTTAGATGCCAATATTCCTACTGAATTGTGGGAGAAGCTGATTACTCATTCTTATGAATTGATTTTTCATAAGCTACCTAAAAAAATGCAAAAGGAATTAGTAAAATAGTGCTGCCTAAAGGACAAAAAAGCTACCGACAATGTATATTAGTCAGTAGCTTTTACTTATTTACCGAACGTGGAGACCCCGAACATTACCACCGTCCGATCTATCAATCGCTCTATCAGTAAATATAGATACGGCCGGTTTCCCCGGACTCTGAAATACATAGCCTCCCCAATGATCACCACCATCAACCTTATACCCAGTAACGTCTATTCCAGTTATGTTTTTAATGAGTGGTTTGCCCACTGACATCGCTTCGTCTATTGATTTGATACTATAACGATCCGTTTTATAATTTACACTATACACTTGACCTGTTTTTTCTCCAATCTGAACAGAATATTTGTCGTAATACTTATCTTCCTTATTGGAGAGCGTCCACATATCTTCTTTTTCATTGGAGAATTTTTTTACATGATTAAATGAGAAATCATTTTTATTTGAAAGTTTCATTAACGCTTTTTGAGCTATGGACACATACTTTTTATCCACATTACCCAGATTGTAATCTAAAGAGAAATCGGTCACTTTATTGGTATTCAGATCAACATGCACGTACTGGTTAACTTCTGCCTCAAAAGACATGCCTGCTCCTGATTTGTTTTTATAGAGACTGACCGTTTGAAAATTATCATGTAGATTCGTTTCCTTAATCCGATTTCGTGCAGTCTCTACATATTTTTGATACATATTCGTCAGCTCATCGAATTTATATGTTGCCGAGACGCCATTAACATCTGTGGTTCCAGCTTTAAACCACACAATTGCCTCTCGATCCTTTGTCTCTAAAGTAGAGTAATCTGTGTGTTTCTCCAACTTTTCAAAATGAAAATCCTTATTAATGCCAAACGCTTTTTTTATTTCTTTTTGAGCTGCCGTAATATACTTTTGCTCTATTACATCCTTACTTCCTGATGTGTCTATTGAAGAAGAGTTTTCTACTGGAGAAGAGAATGGCTTCATCCAGATAAAAGCAACTAACGCTGCACATGTGATAAGCCCTTTTGCCGCCCATCCAAAATATTTTTTCCGCCTTTTCAATTTTTGCATCATTCTTCTCTCCTTTCGTATGTTCTCTAATATCACTTGGTTCCGCTCCCTAGAAAGGATCTGATCCGGGAAATGATTTAAATCTTTCAATATAATTTGTTCATCTTGTGACGGCATCGTTGATCACCTCCGAAACAGGAACATTCCTATTTTTTTGAACAGCTTTCAATGCCCTATGCAAAGTGAGATTTACTTTGGCTTCGCTCCAGCCCAATACCTCTGCTGTCTCCTTACTAGATAATCCCTTGATACCGCGCAATATCAACACGTCCCTATAAGATCGTTTCAACTGATTGATGATGTCATAAAGCAGTCGTTTATTCTCACTTAACTCTAAGGATTCTTCGGGTGTTTTATCGGGCGAAACAAGATGCTGCAAGAATATATCTGGCAGCCAGCTTATTAGTTTTGTTTTACGCTTTTCATCAATGGCTACACTTCTAGCAATGGCAAACAGCCATGTTTTGGGATTTGCAATCTCGGTATGCTGGATAGCCTTTAGGGCACGAATAAAGGTCTCTTGTACAAGATCGTCTATATCTGTTCGTCCCGTATAATAGACGAGAAAACGATAAATATCATTGCTGTATGCTAGAAACCATTGCTCGATACGTGCGCCAGCATTGTCATCCAATTGTGTTCCACCTCCTTATCACTGTATAGACGGAAAAATTTCTGACTATATTTCACTTTTCATATAAAAACTTTTAAGATGGCAATTAGCATAAAGCATTGTTCCTTTTTCATTTTTTTACACGTTGTAATGTTACCACCCCCACTAGTACCTTCTAAATCAATGCTCTACAAAACTCCTTATACTTCATACTATTTAACTTATTTTATAACCTTGATCCGATATTACGTTCTCCAATGGAAGTACCTTAATCAAAGATGTTATGGCGAACGCAAAACAATGTCATTCATGGGGAAACTTGAAAATTGAGATTCCTAATTTTACTTGCCATTTTATAAAACATTTACTTAAATATAAGAGTGTGGTGTCGAAATGTGTCATTTAAAGCCATTTTAATACTATATTGTAATATTTTCATAATCTTCAATTTAATATATGTAAATGAAATATATAGGTTGAAGAATGACTAGAACAGAATTCGCTTCTATAAGAAACACAGGAAGATTTACAGAGAAGTCTGTTGGAAAACAAATAATGAAAAAGGTGAGGTTTTTAGATGAATTTTTTTAAAAAGATATTCGGTGGTAAGAACAACGGAGAAAAGTCAAAGGACGGCACCACTATTTACAAGTATGAAGAAACAGCTAGTTATTCACCGCCAGCTCCCATGGAATATGTAGAAGAAATCGTTGAACATTTTGAAACAGTATTTTCAGGAAGAGAAAGCAGTGTTTTTCATGAAATTATATCAGATACCATACATATTGATGTGAATGTAATGAAACCTACTGAAGAAGAGCCATTTTGGGTCTTATATACAACTGGTATGAGTGATTTACCAATGACGATACCAGATGAGATGCAAGAGCAGCTTGAGGATAAATTCGATCGGGCAGAAGTTATGATGTTTCTTCCTGCTTCTTGGGAACTGACGGAAGAATCGATACAGGATGAAAATAATTATTGGCCTATCAGACTGATGAAGCAAATGGCGCGTTTTCCTCATCAGTATAATACCTGGTTGGGATATGGACATACCATCCCCAATTATCAAGACTATGAACCATATGCAGATGGAACTGGGTTAAATGGAGTTGTCATATTTCAGTTAAAGGATGAACTCAGCGTCATTACAACTAAGGATGGCAATAAGGTTTATGCCTATTTCTTACTTCCTTTATATAAAGAGGAAATGGATTATAAATTAGAGCATGGCATGGATGCACTGATGGAAAAAATATCAGAGTTAGGAAATGAAGTGCTGGTTTTACATCCGAATAGAAGGAATACTTGTGAGTAGTTGAGTTAGTTAGCTGTCAAGAGTAGATGTTTTTTCAACATTTAGATTTACATGTTGGAAAACTACTCAGGTTACGTTTGATAGTCATACTGTGGTTATTTTCTAGATTTATAAAAAAGGCAACACAAAAAGCCCTTGGAATTTGATCTTGCCCCTGTCAAGTAGACAACTTTAAACAAGCCCCATCTAGGCTACCTGAGTTCGGTATTCTATCGGACTCAGGTTTTTTAATCGAGATTGAAACCGTTGCTGATTATAGAAATTAATGTAACCGTGAAGAGCTTCTTCCACTTCTTTATCTGTTTGAAACGAATGAAGGTACAAACACTCTGTTTTTAAATGCCCAAAGAACCCCTCAATACAGGCGTTATCTAAACAGTTACCTTTTCTAGACATACTTGCTACGATTTTATATTGCTGAAGGAACTGGTTATACTGCTTTGAGGTGTACTGGTATCCTTGATCACTGTGTAGGAGGACTCCGCTTACATCCCGCTTTTTAGTCGCTAAATTTACGGTATCCATTACGAGTCGTAAATCATTACGTTTGCTTGTTTTGTAGGCAACAACTTCGTTGTTATACATGTCGTATATGACAGACAGATAAAGACGGCGACCATTAAATAGTATGTAGGTAATATCTGTAGCCCATTTCTCATTTGGCCGTGAGGCGCAAAAATTTCGATTCAGCTTGTTTTCGGAGATGACAACCTTCTCTTTGCGCCCAAAGAATTTTCGTTTTTTACGGATTAGCGCTTGTATCCCAAGTTCCTTCATAATGCGATACACACGTTTATGATTGACTTTTAGCCCGTACCTTCTAAATAACCACACTTTTATTCGGGGATACCCGTAAATACCTTTGACCTCTTGATGACACTCCATGATCATTTCTCTTAATTTTTCATTTACCAATTGTTTTGAGGTGGGGTGTTTCTCACGAGAAAGCCACTTGTAAAAACCACTACGAGATACTTTCGTAATTTTACACAATAAAGTAATAGAATACTTTTTAGACAATTCTTTAATAAGCTCGAAAAAACAGCATTTATCTTTCGGTTTCACCTCTTTTCTAGACCTAGCCACTTTTTTAAGAATTCGTTCTCTGCACGTAATCGAACTATCTCTTCCTCCGTACTCTCTGGCCTTATTCGTGGTCTTCCTCTAAGAGGATTTTTTGTTCTCCCGCGTTTTTCATCTAGTCCCTGTATACCTTCCTTTCTATAATGATCAACCCATCTTCTTAAAATAGAAGGGTCACTAATGCCGAGATCCCTTGTAAGTGTTTTGTACCCTTGTTCACCGCTCAAATAAAGCCGTACGGCTTTTAACTTAAAATCCTTTGAATATGTTTTTCTAATTTCCCCCATAGAAAATTCCCCTCCTAGTTAATACAGTAAGGGGTCTTGCTTCTTACTGTCTACTAAAAGGGGATAATATCAATTCAAGGGTGCATTTATTTTGATGCAAGTGAGGATAGGCTCTCTTCATGTGTGGAACAATCTCTATATTTAGTTGGTGATAAACTGTGGTAATTTATAGAAATATTTTACCCCAAAAAATCACATAAAGTATATAATGTGGTAAATGAAAATTATTAAAAGGAGGGAATATTATGAAAAAAATATCTGGTATATTAGTATTTTCATTAGCTATGATAATAGCTTTAGGTATAACAACAAATATTGAAACCGCGAGTGCTAAAGAATTAATCTCTTCCAAAAAGACTCAATCTTATTTTGTTGATCCAGGTCATTAATTCGGGTATTTTCGACTTCTAAAAGGGAGAACGCTAATAAATTTATAGCGTTCTTTTTTTGTGATATTTTCGTAATATTTTGTCGAAATATTACAAGTGTTTCATTCTCAATGTTTTCAGATAGTCCTAGCAACATATGGTAAAATAATACATAAATAGAAGAAAGGAGGTGTTTGTAATTAGTTTATCCTTACTATTAATACAAAAGGGCGTTCCCTCTGTCGCTAAACTACTGGGAACGCCCCCACCTTGAGCAACAAAAAATGTTACTCAACAATATTTTACCACTCACTTACAGGATATGAAAACAGAAAATTCTCAACTAGAAAACGATTTACAGAGGCTTATAGAAATCATCCGCACAGAATTAGAACAGTTGTACTGCAACAAAGAGTATTTTGCTAGAAAAAAAGCAACCTATCAAGGTTGCCGCCAACAGTAAAAAAAGTAGTAATGTATCCAGAATCCTAAGATAAGGTGATACCTATTATTATTTTGTAATCACCCTTAGCAACTGATCAATCTTTTCTTTATCGGTGGGATTTTCGGATAGCGCTTCTAAACAAGCTATAAGAGTCTTATTATCCTCTGTATTCAATTGGATACCTAACTTTTGCTGATTCAAAAAGAAATTTACCAATACGTATGAATAACTACCTACTAATGAACTCTTCTTAGAGTAAGAAGTGTACTCTACCAAACTTTGTAGTTTACTGGAAAAAGATATAGCTAGAATATATCTTGTATTCCAATCAGAATCACGTTTAAGAGACTTTGCAATGTCAGCTAAATTAGATGTAAAGTTAGTGTCAATTGAAGATTCTATTTTTGCCATTTCAATGTAATTTTTTGTATAAAAATAGACATTTGAAATGACTAACACTACAAGAATTGTGAATAGAATGATTTTATTTCTTTTCAAATTAAAAACCCCTTTACAAAAAAATATCCCATTGAGGAGGATTATTATGAATATTGCTAAACCCTTTCTGGTAATAACACTAGGTTTGTCTTTACTTATACCAAATTCATCCGCATTTGCAAATAATAGCAAAAATATAACAGAAGATCAAAGGAAAGTGTTTAAAGAAACCTTCCAGTTTTCGGACAAACATATAGATGATCTTAGTAATGAAGATATTAAAAAATATCTTTCCTATGAAGACCCAATTGTCTCTAAAAAAGAAGAATACTTTGAGATTACTTATAGTAAACAGTCCAAGCCGAAAGTAGAAGAACTCTCACAAACAGAGGCAGAAGAGAAAGCTGATTTACTAACACGAAAAGAGGACAAAAACACTCCAAATAAAATAGATGCTCTAGGTTCAGATGTGGAAAAAAATGATATTTTGAAACTAGAGACGTGGCTTATTAAAAATAAAGGTGATAAAGAAGCTCAAACATCCGCTCGATTTGAGTTTTTAAGTACTCCTGACTACAGTGATTTTCATGAGGATATTTTGGCAATCGGAACTAGTCAGAACCTCGCTATCGTAAAAGGATCAGAAGATTTCGTTTTTAAATATGACGAATTTAAGTTTACCAGAGAATATGATAGATATGGTCATCCAATATATGATTGGGTTCCAGAAAAAGAAAAAAGCACACGTGCAGATCAACGCGATTCAGGAGGATATGCTTTTAAATTTGATCTTCCTGATACAGGAAATCGTATTCGTGACATGAGAGGATATATGAAGGTAGATGTTACCCCGAGAAGTAAGAAATGGAGGGGAGAAGTTTATGACATATATAGTCATTAACTTCATTCCACTTCCTCTGTGAAAATAGGGTTTTCTATTCCATTAGGTGGATCGTTCGAAATAGATAAAGGAGACGCTATAAAACTAACTGGACATGTGCAAGAAGAGTATAATAAGTAATTAGGTTACAGCGGTAAGTAAACGCCCGAAATTGTAGGTTCGGGCGTTTGTTGCTGTTCGTTATTCTCTTTTTGTCTATATAACTTGCCGTGCAATACGGGAAAATGTGATTTAAAAATTTGCTCCCTAACGTTTGTTGGGAGCTTTAAGTAGGTGAAAACATGAGAAATAAATCATTACTAATAACTTTTGCCTTAGTAGCACTAGCAGAATTGATTTGGTTATTTTATATCAAACAAAATAAAAGTATTACTTGGACTGTGGGTATTCATATTCTAATTATTGTATTATCACTTGATTTCCTTATTAACAGAAAAAAAGACCACTATAAAAATTATAGGTATCGTTCATTTTTACAAGGTATCATCATGGTTGGACTAATTGCTATCCCTCTATTTTACTTAAACTACATGTAATCCCCTATAATTAAGATACGTCCGCATCCTCAAATCTGGGCGTTTTTTGTTGTCAGTGAATTATTTATTTCCTATTTCCCACAAGATAAATTACTTGTTCTACGGCTCCTGCCCTCTTCCGTTTAGAAAAATTGGTTATGCTGATCCGAGCAAAGCTTGTTTTTTCCTTACCACTTCGTTAGACCACTATGGAGAAACCCATTTACTACTTTCGAGGTGACGTTGCGGTTTTCAATCAAAATACACGCACATTTAGTTTGCAAGGTTTTTATTCTTCTATATTTAACATCCATACCCTTTTTAAAGGTATTTCAGTTTTAATGTCTTCACTCAATTTATCGTAATTTTCAAAGAGTTGCTCTATAATTTTCTTTGAATCCCATAGTCTTAACTTAAAAAACTGTTTTGGAATTTCTTTTGTCACAGAGGTTTTAAATCCTGTCCAGGAAACCAACAACCCATAGTCAGCATTAAAGTTACTCATTGTTCCTATTAATTGATCCATCGTAGGTCTATCAATAGGTGAATCAGTGGTTTTTACTTGAACACAAATTTTTGGTGAACCAAATCCTAAAATATCAGAAGCTGCTAAGATATCTACCCCATTATCTGCACCTTCTGGACTTCTATAGGTTGTGAATCCCTTGGCTTTTAATATTTCTTCAACCAAAATCTCCATTTTATGGCCTTTAAATTTTTTGATTATATAATCAGATATTCTATCAAATATGTATTCATCTAAATCAAATCGTATCTCATCATCTGATTCATCAATTTTTTGAGGTATAGATTTATCCTTTATATTCCAATTGTTTTCATACATTATCTTTATTCTCTCTTCTGCATTATTTTTATGTATCCTACATACGGTCATAAAAGCACCCATTGAATATAAGATATCTTGTTCAAATTTATCTCTTGGAATATCGATTGCAAACCACTCTACCTCTCTATAATGGTAATATGGACTTCCTAAGCTTTTATCATAATTGTAATCTCCTACAATCTTACCAAAATGTATCGTTCTATTTATCTTACTTGGGAGTACAACCCAATCTCCTATTTCCATTCTATGGGCTATGGGATATATTTGAGAGGCCCAATTTATAGCTGTTTTTTCTTTTTCTAGATCATACTTGTCTACTAGAAACATATAAAGATCTTCTTTTTTGTTGAATTTTTTCAAATTTATATCTAAATCATCCCAAGTTAGATATATTCTCCTGTCGTTTAAAAACTTATTTTCATATTCTCCGTTTGATCCCGCTCTAAATAACCAAATACTCAACCTTAGTTCCTCCTATTACTATATTTTTATATATTATATAGTAAAACTTACCATTCAATGGGTCCCCATGCAAAAAGATTTGTTATTATTTTTTGATTAACTTACCATCTAGAAGGCCTAGTCTTTAAAAACACTTTGTTGTTTTAAGCAAATTTTCTTTAGTCAAAATTACAAAAAAAACTCTGGTTAATAGTGAACAGGAATCCAACAGATTTTAATCTTATCTCGCTCTCGAAAACAATGAGCCATCGATTACATAGGGTTAATCAGAGGATTACAATTTCTTAGCAATATTAACGCTATAAATGGAATCTTTGATTTCTTCAAAGAAATTTTTAAGTATTATTGTGAACAAGAAAAAGATTTGGATTTATCTCTTCTGAAAAAATTAATGGAAGTATATAATATGGTAAATAAAGTGATAAGGAAGGGGATAATTGATGAAGAATTATTTAGTTCTTATCACAACTGTTTCGCTTGTATTATTAAGCTCTCTTTTTACCATAGAAATTACGGGTAAACTAGAAGTTCATAATGTAGCAAGTAGCATCAAACCATATACTGATGACCCACAGGGCTGATAGTAAGAGGATTTTACAAGTTCATTTTCATTAAAAGCGCTATTATCTTAGCGTTTTTTTGTTTGTAAGTATGTAATTATTTGTCGAAATTTGAGGAACGTTTCAATTTTTTTATTCCTCATCAATTATCAAAACAATATGGTAATTTAATATACAGGAGAAAAAAAGCAGGAATTTCAATTAGTCCATGGTCTTTGACAATACAAAGGGGTGTTCCCTCCATCGCTAAACTTACGGAAACACCCCACCTTGAGTTACAAAAAATGTTACTAAAGAATATTCTACCATTCACTTACAGGTTATGAAAACAGAATTCAAAACAACTTAATAGCAAAAATCAGGGTAAAAGTGTAAATGTCAATATAGCCTGGCTACCAGTAGCTATTTCAATCTATAGTATATAGTATCTACGTATAAAGATAGCTGAAAGGAGAGAGTAACTATGGGTCTATCTTTTTTTTACAGCTGTCGTCCTGTTTAGTTTATTAGGTTACCTATATTTCAATTCTGAAGTAAACCCAATGCTACTAATCTTATTAGGGATATCAGCTTTAATAAACGTGTATCGTGGGTTTAGGGAATTTAAAAAAGATCGTAGGAAATAAAAATAAAAATTTACAGATCAGTATCGATAATAAGTATATAAACACACGTCAGAATCTCTTGTATTCTGACGTGTGTTTTGTTATTCGGGTTTAAGTTACACTTTTATCTACAAACTAAATTACTTGTTCTGTGGCTCCTGTCCACTAGCACTCCTTATCCGATCGGCAAGTTCTTCGCTTGCTTCTTCCTCCCCGAGGATATATTAAATCCTTTAAAATCCTTTAAAATCCTTTAAAATCCTTATATATCAAGCATGCCAAACTCTCCACATATCCCGTATTGTTAGTGAATAAATCTATGATGAGAAGATTTTACGAAAGTACATTGTTATGCGATTACTAATAACAACTATCAATTCAAATACATAAGTTTGCACTTTAATGGTCAAAAATGTGGTCATTTTTTATTTATTACTTTCATCTCCAAGAACATAATTAAAGTAAATATTTTCAACTAACCCCTCTATTTCTTTGATTTTCTTACTGGGTCGATCCACTATTTCACTTAGCACAGACTTTAACATGCTGTAAACAACAACAAACAATAAAACAAAAAAAGTTAAAACGATTCCATAAGCTAACACTATATTAAAGTCATCTAAATTTTTTAAAAACAATCCTAAAATATGATTCCATAGAGGTACAGTAAATGCCAAAAAAGTTCCTGGGATAATTATTCATGTAAATTTTCTATTATCCGCTTCTTTATTCAAGAGTTTCAACAGTTCTTCTATTTTTTTCATTGAATTTATTCCACTTTGGTCTAAAAACTCCTTAAGCATACTTACTCTTTTATTATACAAATCTTCACCGCCCCAAATAAAATTACGTTGGTCAATTAGAAATTTACTTTTAATGATTTTTTTTGCTTGGATATTTAACAAAACAAAAAATATTATAAATAGAGCAATGAAAATGCAAAGTGTAATCTTTAAAATCAAATATTTCATGAATATTACAGGAAACAAGTTAAAAATCAGTAGAGTTCCACTAAATATAAACATGTAATAAGTAAACTTCATATGCTTAAATATTAGATTGTACGCACTTAGCTTTCTGTCATAAAACTTAATAACTACATTTACCATTTAATTCCTCCTAAAATAATTATCAGCTATACATTAAGAGTTGTTTTCTGATCTCTTTCCTCTATAGTAGTTTTGGCTTTTATAGGTAGCTTTTCATAAACCTAATTAATCTTTCTTGGTAGAAATGAAGTAATGAAGTTTAGTATTTGAAAAAGTGCAATTCCAATATCACAATCATTAACAAGGGTAATTTCTCCAGGATGGATAGCATGTTTCCAATAACTCTAAATGTTCTTGAACTTTTTGAATCCCTTCGCTACCTTTATGTCATCATCAATTTGTCTACCTTTTTCTACAATATGCTTCATTAACAACTGGACTGCCAATCTTAACAAAGTTACCGTGGCCATTGGTGATTGATTTACTATTTCACTGGCTTCTAGATAAATTCTTTAACATCTCAGGCATATCCTGATTTGAATTTGGTACTACAACAGATAAAGGAAAAGTTAGTTTTCTTGTCTATCCATATTGAAATTTGTTTGCATCTGTAACAATACTGATAAATTAGTTTTAAATGTATTAGATGTGGAGCATTTGACACTCTTAGTTCTATGGGCCTTTGCATCAGATGCAAAGAAGCCTTTGATAACTAATGAGACTAGAACAATTATTCTAGTCTCATTGGTTATATGAAGATTCAAAATAAAAAACCCAACTCTTCATTATATGCAGTTCCTTGGGTAATTGCATTGAATACTTCCTTTAGGTATTCTACAATACTCGAAACTTGTCCCTCGCTCTCACTTCCTGGTCTTAAGGGAAAGGCACCTATAGAGGGAATCAGATAAGGGTAATCCTCATTTGGCTGTCTAACGAAAATTAATTTGTCCGATAATATGATGTTGTCTGGATACAAAATATAGACACCCCTAGATCCTAAAATTGCATCCCTATAAGCATGCGCAGTATGGATGTCGTTTCGTTTATAAGCCCCCTCATCACGATCCTCTTCTAGCATAGCCTGAAGTTTTGTATAATCGATCTTATACTTTGAATCAAAGTGAAGCCAATGTATGTCTTCACCAAATATTAATTTCATACTGAAATCGGGATGATAAACCCCACCGTCATATGAACCGTTCCATTCCCCACTAAGATATTTCTTGAAATCCCGATTGTAGTACAAGAAGATATCCATATTGTTATACCTGAATGGTACATTGCATTCAACTTTTTGCTTAAGATTAAGAACAAATCCCCGATCCGTTCTCTGAAGAAGGTGCGAGCCGATGTCTGGATTCTCACCGCAAATTCTTTCTAAAATATGAACAAGTTTGAAGAAACACCAGTATTCATACAATTGATGAATAGGTCTGAGGTCTGCCCAAACAGAATCAAACTCGGTAATTTCGCTTTCAAGTTGAATACCCAATTCAAACTGCTGCATGTAGGTAAGTATTTCCTTATATCCGTTCCTACGCTGCATAATCATAGAATTAGACAGGTACATAAAGGAACCGACTTCATGAAAGAAAGGATGCTGAATATATTCCTCCAACAGCCTCTCGCTTGCTTCTAAAAATGTATAGCTTGGTTCATATTTCTTCTTGTTCAATTTGCACTTAAGTTTATAAACAAGAAACTCTAATTCATGCAAACAAAACTTGATGTACCTGTTCTCATTAGTATCCACTGTAGATGACGTCCGTCCCTCTGGCATCATGTCGGGTGAATAACCACAAGTATACCGTGAAAAACGCCCTCCCTTTCTCCAAGTTACATCCATGAAGTTTTGCTGTAGCTCAATCATATCCACATTACTAATTTGGGATGGATCATCCCAATGAAGTTCATGAATCGTTCTTGAATGGGGATTGGACAAAATCGTTTCAATTGCCGCGGGAAGACGGTCAGCCTCCATTAGTTTCCTTAGATGTAGTAAAACCACTTGATTGGAAACTTCCTCTACCTGCTTTGACACAAGAGAAATTTCAGTAGGCTCATCCAGTTTTAATATCAACTCTGAATGAATTTCTGCCAGTTCGGACAATAGAACCCTAAAATCCTCAGCATAGTTCAATTTATAGGATATCACTTCGATTTCTATGCGCTCTGATGAAACATCTTCAGCAAAAAAAAATCTCATTACCCCTGCAAAGCTTTTGAAATGAATGCGCCCCGATAATTGTGTTATTCCACCATACTCCATCCAAGTCTCTGGACTATTAAATGTTATATTATGTCTTAGCTTTAAGTTTGCAAAAGGATATTGCAAATTACCTGTTGCTTTCCTCCGACTAATAATCTCTCGTTTAGATAAAGGTATTTGGAGAATGAAATCCATTTCACTTTCTTCACGCACTTGAATTTGACGAAACAACTCTGAGTTTTTATCCTCAACTGCTAATAACGGTGGATTTTGGTTCTGAAGCCATAAATCATCATCGGAAATAGAGTAAAATTCATGATGAGGAATGGAACGAATTAAAAATTTTTCCCCTTCTTCAATCAACCCGTTAACGCTAATACTTAGCAAAAGATGACCACCGGATATTAAGCAGTCAAATCCTCTTGAAAATTTCGATATCGGTCTCAGCATACAAAGCCACTATATCCTAACGTCATAAGCTGATTCTCCATAGCCATAACCTTCTTCAACGTCTTTGGAAAACGAACTTCATTCCCTTTCCTACAGAATACTTGAAGCTCACTCAATGTTTTGCTAAGTTGCTTTCGATTACCGTGCAACTTAGGCAATATCTTTTGCATTAACATTTCGTCAAATAGGTTATTTTCATCAATGATCCAGTTCAATGAGCCTCCTAAAATCCTTTGTAGATGGAGAGCTTTGATATAATAATCCATACATTCTGTTACAATACGGTATCCAAACGGATAAGAGGACATAATCTTATAAGCCTCTTCCATGAAGTTAAGTCCACTCGATGGAACTACTACAGTCTCACCATTTATATTTAAACCCTCAAATTCATCGCCTAATAATGATTTTCTAAATGCCCTGAAGCCTCCCTCTAATAAAAAGGAATTAACTTGTACTATTGATAATTCAGCCACTGTTATAGTAGAAGATGTGTTATCTCTTAAGGAGGAGGGTGGCGATGTATTCATTTCAATAACAAAAGCACGATCAAGTACCTTTGGAGAAAACATATAGGTTGTTTCGTCAATATTTACAGTACCTACAAAAAATACGTTTTGCGGTATATATAATCCACCAAATTCAATCGCTTCTAGAATATAAGAAGTATACTCAGAATTATTTTCAAAATATTTAAGCAAAAGCTCCAAGTCATTTTTTGAAAGCAAAGGTTGATTATGAAGCCCTTTATGTCTCGCAGTTTCCAAAAGTGCTAAAAACTTTGCAAAATACATTTCAACATGAGATAAATTCATTTCATCGAATAGAACAAAGAAAGGGATATTCTGATATGTTCCCGAGCTTGCTTTCAATAACATATTGATTAAAGGTGTGGGTTGATAAACTTCTCCCTTTTCTCCAAATGGATTCTTATAACCGATCAAATGGCGCCCATCTTTCCATCCAGCTTCCACCGCTATGAAGATAACGTTAAAATGGGTATCATTAGTTGGATTAAGTAGAGATGCTAACCTACGGATACCATATGTCTTACCAGTTCCACTTGATCCGGTCAGAATCAAGAAAGGTTTTGTCGCCAAAGACAGTAATAGATGAGTATCCACTTGTACAAGTTTACTTTGCCAATTATTACTTATGGTATTATCTACCCAATCAGCAAGTATAATATCCTCTCCATCAAACCAACGTATCATTTGATCATCTGTCACGTTAAACACTTCATGAAAACCATAAAACACACATTGGTCATTAAAAGAACGATAAAATTCACTTTCCTCAAGGTCGGGTTTATCTTTCCATTTAATTTTCTTCAGCCGATCAAACAATAATTGTTTTATTAATCTACCAACTTTGCCGTTAGCAAGTAAGGGCGAGAAATCGTAAGGAACATTGTCGGATCTTTCAGCTGTAAATGGAGCGGCTCCCGAGTGCAAAAGTAATCTCCGAACATTAGTAAACACTTTAACATCAGAGAAGCTGTCTTTATGAAGCACACCTTTCATTACTTCAGAACGAGATTCTTTAAACTTCCTAATAAGCTCATAATGTGAAAATATTACAGCCACAAGACAGAATAACTCAATCAACTCAGGAAAGTTACTGATTTCCTTCCAGTATGTTGGTACTGTTGAGGGATCGGTTTCAGTAACACCTAATGCAGCATTTATTTGAGGACGATTAATCTTATGTGAAGCTTCATAAGTTCCATCTAAATACCCCTTCAATTGATCATTTTTTATAATATCAATTACTTCAATAACTCCAAATTTCGTTAATGAAACCTTTAAATCTTCGAGCAATCTCTAAACCCTCCTGACTACTATAATAGCTTCATTTACTTCGCGGCTCTTATCTTCTTTTCTCCCCATCGTACTATGAACATATTCGAAGTAAGATGGTTCAATAATATAAGTTTGACCAAAAGATTCTACAGCTAAATCTAGAAGATCGGGCAAACTTATCATTCCTGTATTACTGTAGCTTAGAACCAACTGACCTTCAATCTCTCTAATCTTAAGAAACATTCTTACGAAGGCATCTCTCACCTGAGTTCGTATACAAAACGGTGACTGATGCCTATCATTTCTGTATCTACCTTTATATCTAACTGATGGGTAGTCATATCTTACTAATGTTTCAATTGCGTGATAGAATCTAGAGTAATGAACAAAACAATATGGTGGATCAGCATATACGGTGGTTCCATTTGGTACGCGATCTAGGCAATCCATATAATCTTCTGCATAAACCTGATGATTTCGGGTGTTGGGTCCAAGCATTTGTTGAAAATCTCCCATCTTTTTCACGAAATACGGAACCACCTCTCTCTCCCTATATATGGAAATGTCTTTCATTGAGGAATCCGTATTAGCTTCTCTGTATTGTGCATAATGCCCTGTACTCTGGGATGTGTAAGACATAGCAAACATGAGACTAGCAAGAGCTCCATAATAAACAGAAGGATTCTCAACCTGATAGTAGTCTATTGCCTTACGTAATCCGTCAATCCAAAGGCACTGATCAAAAGACCAATAAGTTCCGGAATAATATTTTGTATATAAATGATACGGTCTATCCTGGAAATCCTCATTTATAAGCTCTTGTTGAGCTATTTCTAAATCGACAAATTCCTGTCTCGACAATTCCTTATTATAATGGAACTGATACTGAGGATAATCGCGTCGAAAAGCATTAACATGTTCGACAGCTCGGTCTATAATCTCTTTCGTAATATTAGAATATTGTTCCCAGTGATAATCGCCTAGATATGCTTTCGCTAGCACACCTGAATATTGTTGTATGTCATTTGAGATCATTGGTAAGCAATTCCGCAATGCACCGGATAGAACACTTGATCCAGCAAACAAATCACAAACAGGAGTATTTTCAGAGTTGTGTACGGAGCCAATTGCCATAATAACTTGATCTAACATTTTTCTTTTTGATCCCATATATTTAATCATATGGGGAACATTGTGGTCATAGTTTAATATCATCGTTGCGTTTCCTTCCTATTTATAAACAGACAATCCTTATTATAATTCGACAACCAATCCGAGAACTCCTATAAATTGTACTTTATATACAAGAACTAGTATTCTAATATTACACTTTTTGATCGAAAAAAAACAAACGTTCGGCACAATTAATATACCAAACATCTGTTTGTGTGTAAAATTATACTTTTATTTACATCCAATGATTAAAAGACTTTATTCTCTTAATTATTTTTACTATGAGTCTAATTGAGTAAACTCATATTCACTTTTGGAATTAGAAGATTGATAAATAGGGCTAGACGTTCCCTTTTATTTGTCTTTACAATATGTTTACACTATACTCTCCACATGCCCCGTTTTTGGGGACATACTATCTATATTCATTTCATCCACATTAGGGAGAGCCTTTTGTACGTGATAAATTCGTAAAATGTAAATTTTACAGTACCGAAATTCAGTCCATAGCTAAGCTAACGGGTCAACGCTCTCAATCTTCGTCTGCGGTTGCCGGTGCAATATGAGCTGTTGAACCTTGTGCTTTTGTATCTTGTGCGGATAACTCAGATGCGAACTCGGATTGTGTTTCTTCGATAGTAACGCCTGGGAGCTTATTTAATTTCGTAGACTGTACTTCTGCTTTTGATGCTTGATTGTTCCAATTTATATGTGTGATACTCGTACGCCATCTTCCATGAAGGAATCAGATTGCTTTCATTAAAGCTGGTGTGATGCTACATTTTATACTTTAGAAAACAAAGTCATAATACGACTTGCGGCTTCTTTATACCCGCCAGCGTCACGGAAGGAATCGCCTATCTGTTTAGCATGTTGTTTATAAGTGGGTTCGTTCAACACTTGCAACAAAGCGGATTTCAAAGCTTCAGGGGTAAGCTGACTCTTATCTAGAGTTATACCAGCCCCGAACTCCTCTACCTGCTTCGCAACCATTGGTTGGTCTGAGCTTAATGGAATCATGACAAGTGGTACATTATAATAGAGAGCTTCACTTGCACTATTCATGCCGGCATGTGTAATAAAAGCATCCGCTTGCTGAAGCACCTCTAACTGGGGAACATACGGCTCAATGATAAAATTATGTGGAATACCGTCCTCTAACGAACTCATATCCGTGCCTTGACCGCTCGATAACACAAATTGAGCCGGGATGTCTTGAAGGGCTTCAAAGCAAAGTTTGTAAAATTCTATATCTTTGTTCAAAATACTGCCCATGGAAATGTATATAACTTTGTCATATTGAGCTCGAAGTTGTTCAAGCGGAAATGAAGGAGTATCAAGACGCGGTGTAATGGAAGGTCCAGTAAACATATAGCTATCGTCAAGCTTATCAGCATCTGGTTGGAAATCACGGCTTGTAAATACAATCTTAATTTGACCATACTGGCGAGTAATATCTTCAATGGCAGGTACAGCTACGTTACATGCACTAGCGATGCTCTGCGCTGTCTTCGTTACTCTTTCATAAAGTGCTTCTACATCTAAATCTCCTACATCAATCTCTTCTACAATTTTGTTTAGAGGCCCAGCAAAAGCAAAGTTTGTAACGGAGCAAATAGTCGGAATACCTAACTTTTTCCCTAAAATTTCCCCTCCCCAACCAAATAAGGAGTCAAAAATTACGTAGTCAAAAGAATCGTTCTCTACCTGCCTCAAGATTTCCGGAATATGTGGTTCAATAATGCCTCGCAGCATAAAATCGGTGAATTGAAGCGGATGTCTAAATTCTGTTGGATTAAAACCAAGATCTTTAAATTTTTGTTCATCCAATTGATAGGCCAAAAATTGTGCCCCAGTCTGGGCAAGCCTAGCCCGATATTCTTCTGAACACATATAGACGACTTCTTCTCCATTGTCGACTAGCTGCTTCACTAATCCTAATGTAGGATTAACGTGACCTTCTGCTGGAATCGTTACATACAATACGCGTGCCACTTACTACACCTCCCAAAAAACATCAAAATAGAAAATATTATCAGAAATAGAAAATCATACAATTTTATTATAGATGAGGGCAAATATAGGATCAAGACTAACGTTAAACCCCAGCACATTGAATAATGGTGGCTGGGGATATTGGTAATCCATCAATTTCTACACTTTGTTCAAATGCTTAGACAAATACTTGATAATACCATCCTCTGCATCATGCGAATATTCACATACCATGGCACCGGCCAAGTTTTTTCCTTCACGTAGATGACTTTTGTCTGTATCCCTCATACGTTATAAACGTATCTCCACCATACAAGTAAGCTGCCTTCGCCTTGCGTCTGACAGACCACTTTAGAAGAATAATGAAACTGCCTACGGTTCCATGATACAAGGATACACCTACGACGCTTATGTTGCGGGTGGGTCAGAATGTGAGGGTGGTTGCTGACCGCCTCGATCATACCAATGTAGCTATGACCCTGAATGTCTACGCTCATTACATTATCGATATACAACAAGAAATTGTTGCTCATTTTGATTGAATTAATGAAGCTTTCGAACGCCAACAAGATAGCATGATTTCCATGTGATCAATCCGTGGTCAAAGTCAAAAATCAAGGGTTTGTGTGGTCATCACAACATTATATAGAGATGATAAAACCCCTTGTGTTCCAAGGGTTTTCGTCGTTTCTATGGAGCTTATTCACAAATCGGAAGTGTCACAATCTCAAAATGTCCCTTATGCGGTAAGCGTAGTTGAGGAAACGACTTTCTTAATTAAATTACACACCAACCTTCACTACATCCTAAACAGGTATCCACCAGAAATCCTCATCATTCTTCAACTTGATCTGTTTAAACGTTGAATTAAACTTATCTACCCATCCCCAAGCGGATTCTACCACGCCTCTGCCCTCTTTTGTCTCTTTCCACCAGCTAATTGTAAGAGCATAGTCATACTGACGTGAGTCAGATATCCGATAGCAAAACTCGGCTAACTCATCCTCTTCGATGACAGGTTTCTCAATCAGTTTCTTATCCTCGTGATGCTGACGTATCATCTCGGCGTGTTCGGGCAAGATGAATTTTGTTACAAGCGGATCAAGTAGTTTGCTAGCCATATAAACATCACCTTAAATATGAATGTGTGTTCTTGTTTTATTGGACGATGGGGAGATTATGCAACGAAAAAATAATGACAAAAATACATAAGCAATATTGTATTATGACAATTTTATGGAAAACTCTAGAAAAAAGTCGAAAAGTAGTCTATTGTTAAACTGTTAATTGGTATTTTTTGCTAATCAGACAGTTGATTGTAAGTATTTTCATATGAACTAGGAGGACTATTATGCTAAAAAAAATGACAAGTTTAATGATGGTTTTTGCGCTAATTTGTAGCATGTTCGGCATTCAAAGTATTCAGTCCGTAAGAGCTGAATCAAGTAACCTGCTTTATGATGAAAAAAATCCGATACTAGATATCGAAGGCAATGAAATCGGAGAAGAAATTGAAAAGGTTTATAGGGAAGTAACGAAAGATTCAGAAGAAACCTTAGTAAAATTGATAACCATAACAGAAAATAAATACTATAATGATGAAAACGAAAACACTACTGACCGAAAAGTTACCGAGATTAAGATAACTAATGATAAAAAGTTTTTTATTAACGGTGAACAATTGTCTCAAGACTTTTTAAATCAACCAGTTACAGCAAGTGAAGATAGGGTTTCCTTTGCAAAAGCCTTTAAAGGTGAGAGTGGCGGTCGTGCGGGGGTAATCACTTATAATGAGATTAATGACGACTATTATTATCTTAAGGCTTTTCCAAAGGTAAATGATTTTTTAGAAGAGCCTAGCGGTAAAGGATTAGTAAAATATAGCAATGGTAATGGTAATGTATCCAAATTCATTAGATATGCAGACAAAGTTGATAGTAAACATGCAGATATAATAGATGCACAAGTCACAATTGCATCAATGATAGGTGCGGCTTTGGTAACTTGGGAAACCGTCATTTTGCTACTTCCAGAAGCAGGGGTTGCAGGCTGGAATGCAGTCAAACTCTACAATGCCTCGAATGCAGGTAAAGAAGCTCTTAAAGATGCGTATGACCTACTAAAAAATAAAATTACACCATACTAAGGATTAACTATGATAGATATTATTATCTGCTTACTTATACTAGCCTCAAGTATATATGCTTTATATAAGGTGTGGGGAAATAAAAAAGCAAGAGGAATAGCAGTGATATTGTTGGCTATAACCCTTAACATGGTTTATAAAGCAATAAAAGCTTATCTTAGCCAATAAAAACTTTACTCTGAATTGCCTGATTAGAAAAAATCTCAAGGGTTTTGTTATTTCCCCCTTTCAAAAAAGGGGGATTTCTCTATTTTAAGGGTTATCAAAACTTGATATGATACGTGCTCCGAAACCCTTGAAAAGTCAACTTGATCAGGGGTTTTGTCATAAAAAACAATGAATTTACCTATGATTTCTTTTCCAGAACAACTAGTCTACACCTTCTCATTTTTGATTTGCTTCAAGAAATCTACGCTTCAAATCCTCGTTGATATCTTTCCACCAACTCCAGTCTTTTTGATTTCGTTGTTCTCTCATTTGCAAAATTCTTTGCTTTCTTTCTTCTGATGAGTTACTAAATTGAGGATCTTCGTTATTTCTCTTTTGCTCAATCCACTCTTTCCAATATTCCAGATCGTCATGACCTAAACAATACTCACAAATAAAGTAATATTCATCTTTACGAAGAAAATTGGCTAGAATTTCTCTAGGTAAATGGTCAATTTCTGAATCCAAAACGTTTTTACAGCAATGATCACATATGGATATATCACACGAAGGAACTTTAGACATTTTTATCTCTCCTATAAAATATTCATTTACATTTAAATATAAAAGGAGTGAAATGATGGAATTTTTATTCAGGAAATTTAAAATCTTATTCTTGGCTGTAGCTTTACTACTAACGACTATAATTACTCCGAGTTATGCAACAGAAAAGGAAGTAAAAGGAATTATCTCTACATACAACATAGAATTACATAATGAATCAAATGATTCAATAGAGATTATAGCAGAAATTAAAAGACCAAAAATCTCTTACAAGGAAATTCTGGTATATAACGAAGAAGAAATTCGGCAACTCTTCATTACTCTGGAGGATGAGCCTATCACTGGCGTACGATGATTACATTAGCTTTGACAACTGGATTAAGGAGAAGAGAATTAGTAGCGCTTGAATGGAAGCATATTGATTTAGAAACAGGAACTATTGAAGTGAAACAAAGCATTTCTAGTACAGTTAATGGATCTGCAATCATTACAGAACCTAAAAACGAATAAATCAAAAAGAAAAGTTAGTCTCCCTGATTCAGTCTGTCAACAATTGAAAGAATATAATTTACATTGTAGAAAAGAAAAATTACGTCTATGTGACTCTTGGAAAGGTGGAAATGTTTTTTTGTATTCTTTAATGCTGAAGGTAAGTCATTTTATCCAGAATCACCATATCTTTGGTTTCGAACTTTCTTAAAAAAGCACCATTTGCGATATATTCGATTCCATAATTTGCGTCTTACTTCTGCAACGATTCTAATTAATCAAGGAGTCCAAGCCAAGATAATTTCTGAAAGACTTGGTCACCCAAGTATTTCTACCACGATGAATGTCTACGGGCACGCCCTCCAATCAGCAGATGAAGAAGCTGCTAATAAATTTGAATCCATATTTCAACCCAAAGCATCTGGCACCACAAAATAAGACACCAGATCAATTATCCGGTGTCTTTTACTCTTTTGTGATATAGTTTTATGATTTAGGTCAACAGTTCGTCAACAATCCATTATTTCGATACCTGTTACACTCAAATCCAAATCACTGTTATATAGCAAAAATCACTGTTATATCAATGTTTTAAGATACCTGTTCCTTTTTTAGCAAGCAAAGCCACACTCTCCACATGACTAGAGTAATCAAAATCGACAATTAAGATACGCTTACTCGCTAGTTAATTCCTTCACTGATTAGCCCAGGAAGATACAACTAAAGCACTATTTTTAACATGCATTATTATGGTTCCTTTGACTTTTAATCTTCCTTCGGACACTTTCTTTATAGAATTTATAATAATATATTACTAACTAGTTGAGTCTCCGGAACTATACTAAATACCAAAAATAGACGGTATGATTTACCAAAAGGAGTTGATGTTTCTTGAGAATTCTAAACCGTTTAAAAGCAACAAAATTACTCATTTGTTTAAGCACAAGTTTATGCATTATTAATTATCCTTTTATTTCCTTTGCTGAAAAATCTAATATTAATGTAGACAGTGAAACAAGCAAGCCTATTGACATTGATACTGGAATAGCTAACTTAAACTATAACGTTCACGATATTTTAGCAGTAGATGGTGATCAAATAGATAGTTATGTTCCAACAGAAGGTGTTAAATCAAATGGTAAATTTATAGTGGTTAAACGAGAGAAAAAATCACTTACAACTTCACCAGTGGATATTTCTATTATTGATTCTGTGGCGAGTCGTACCTATCCAGGCGCAATACAACTTGCAAACGACTCTTTTGTGGCAAATCAACCTACTTTATTAATGGCCAAGAGAAAACCATTGAATATTAGTATAGATTTACCTGGGATGAAAAGAGAAAATTCAATAACTGTTGAAAACCCAACATATGGTAATGTATCTGGAGCAATTGATGAATTAGTATCTACTTGGAGTGAAAAGTATTCAACATCAAATACTTTACCTGCAAGACTACAGTATGCAGAATCCATGGTTTATAGCAAAAATCAAATAGCAAGTGCTCTTAATGTTAACTCTAAAATTCTTAACAATTCACTGGGAATTGACTTTAATGCTATTGCTAGCGGAGAAAAGAAAGTGATGGTTGCTGCGTATAAGCAAATATTTTATACGGTAAATGCAGAGCTACCAGACAATCCATCAGATCTCTTTGATGATAGTGTTACTTTTAAGGATCTGACCCGTAAAGGGGTAAGTGATGAAGCTCCACCTGTTATGGTGTCAAATGTAGCTTATGGCAGAACCATTTATGTGAAATTAGAAACAACCTCTAAGAGCAAAGATGTACAAGCTGCATTTAAAGCCTTACTCAAGAATACCAATGTAGAAGCTAGCGGACAGTACAAAGACATTTTTGAAGATAGCTCCTTTACTGCTGTAGTATTAGGAGGAGATTCAAAAGAGCATAACAAAGTTGTTACAAAAGACTTTGATGAAATACGAAATATTATTAAAGATAATGCAGAATTTAGTCTAAAAAATCCAGCATACCCTATTTCATATACTAGTGTTTTCTTAAAAGATAATTCAATCGCTGCTATTCATAATAATACAGACTATATTGAGACTACCTCTACAGAATATTCTAAAGGTAAAATCATTCTTGATCATCATGGTGCATACGTTGCTCAATTTGAAGTATCCTGGGATGAATTTTCATATGATGAAGATGGAAATGAGGTACTTACCCACAAAACTTGGGATGGAAACTCCAAAAACAGAACAGCTCATTTCTCTACCGTAATACCACTTCCACCTAATTCTAAAAATATAAGAATTTTGGCCAAAGAATGCACAGGTCTAGCATGGGAATGGTGGAGAACGATTCTTAATGAATACAATGTTCCATTAACTAATGAAATAAAAGTTTCAATTGGAGGAACTACATTACATCCATCAGCTAGTATTAGCCACTAGAAAAGAGAAGTACCCATTGGAAAAACAGTACATCTCCTTCTTTCAGAGGCTAGCTAAACATAAAAAAGGATTACATGATTTTGGATGTAAACCTAAAGCATACCAAGGTAATGAATCAGATTAGCGTAATGTAAATCGGTCACACTCTCCTTACGTTTAATCATTTATCAGATTGAAGGATTGAAAACGGCTAAAATTCTTGCTACACAAGGACTTTAGCCGTTTTCTTTATTCTTATTTTCTCTCCAACCAGCAAACCTACTCCACATGTGTCGAGTGTCCAGTAGAAACAAGCTTACGATGTGCCCCCACTTACTATTTGATAATTTGTTCAGATTACATTCAATACAACTAGATGATTTAGTATAATACTTCAACGTCGTTACTAGAAGCTTATTTATTATTATTTTATCCGCCTCAACTATGGCATGGAGATTGAGATACTTATTTAAGTTCCAAAAGCATTTAAAGGAACTCGAAATGAGTATCCCCTTCCATGCCAAATACGTGATTTCTTAATCGTTGTTTGTTGCTTTCATCACTAAAGAAAATAAAAGCGGCTAGAGATTTATTCCATCCTTTATTAGAATTTCGAACTGAACTTGACATACCCAAGTTTTTCCCAATTTCAACGAGATCAATATTATAAAAACCTTCTAAATCAGGCGTGTGTAAAACAAGTCTTATATCACCCATTGTTGCAAATTTTCTCAGTAGATGAGTTATAGCAACAGGATGTTTTAAATTTGTATTCTCATCCTGCTCAGGAATATCATCATCGATTATTACAACTACTTCTTTTTTTAATTTTAGAAACAAATAAACAAAGAAAGGTATGAAGGCCTTGCCGTTTGGATTAAAAATTTCAATCGAGCTCTCAAATTCATTTTTCATTGAAGATAAAGCTATGATATCCGAAATCCCCTCGACAATGATTACCTTCTTATAAAATAAACATCTGTAAAACTCCTCACTCTTTAAAGATTGTTCTACAAAATTATCAAAAGCTAGAGGATAGTTTAATAAATCTAATTTGTATTTAATTGAGGCATCAGTTTGTATTCTATTAGCTTCACGAATTTCTTCTATTTCGGAAGATGCCAACCCGTATAATTCTTTCATCTCATCATTTGAAACTAGGAATTGTGTATGAGAATTAAAGAAAATTATATCCTCTAAACTGACCATTAATATGTTAAGTAGTCGGGAATTATGTGTTGCCACTCTCACTATAAAACTACTATCGACTAATAAACGGAAAAACTCCGCAATTACTTTTAAAAACTCTTCATCCAAAAAATTTTCTGGCTCATCAAAATATACTGCTTTAATATGATTCAAATTATAATTCGTGAATATTGCCATCATATTGAATAATTTTTCTTGCCCTTTAGACTTCTTTTTGAAGAGATTTAGTTTTCTTTTAATGTCATTACAATACAAAACTACTTTCTGTACTCTATCGGATATGCTTTCCTCCTCAGTTGCTCTACCTGATTGACCACGAGAGGCCTCATCCGTATAGCTGTAAGACATTTTTTCGATATTTACAGATACTTGATTCATATGTCTAGGTATTATAGGCATTCCATCTTCCGTAACCAAAATTGCATGTTGTTCATGCACTTTTAATGCTTTATTTAAAGCATAAGTTTTCCCAGAACCATTCATACCGATTAAAAACCTTAAGGACTTCGTATTATCGTTAATATAAGTCATTTTCTATACTCCATTTGGATAGCATAACAATATTTTAGATATAGAAGTTTCAATTCAGCAGAGGCCGAGAGTGCACCGTCACGAATATTTATTAATTTTCTAACTTCTTCTGAATTTATATTAAATCTCTCCAGCCTAATGTTTGTAAGACTTTCAATTTTTATTATGAACTCTCTCAAATCTGCCGCATTTTTCGGCTCGATAAATGATAAACCTAGATCAATTGCCCTATTAAATGCTCTTTCTCTTACCAGATTAGCAAGCATATAATCTGGAGTTAATTTTTGATCCCAATTCCAATCTACTTCAAGCTGCATTGCCGACATCGCTGGACTAATGATGCTCTTTGTATTTTGGGGTACAAAGTTATATTTATCTACTTTATCTTTAATTGAGGCAGGCAATTTATTATATTCAGCCTCCCAAAAAACGACTTTATCTTTCAGGACGTCAATTAAGTAACTATTTTCTAAATTATTTTTATCGATCATTTGAAGATCATAAAAATAGTAAAACTCTTCAAGCACGTTCAATACCTCTGGCTTAAAGCAAATGAATCCTTCTATTGTATCGCCATTATAGTGCCCTGGATTATGTTTACGGGGCTTAAGCTCACCTAAGTCAATTACATGAATATTTCTACTATTCCCTTTCCCTTCTTCATTAGATAACGATATTTTGATGCTTCCGAGAATATAGATTTTATTATCTGCCTTATCCACTTTAAGAATTGCATCAGTCAATTTATACGGTTCAGATTTTAGGTCAATGAAATGATTGTTATGAGTCCGATATTCAAACTCTGCTACCAACTCGAACTTGGGATAAATATTGCTCTCAGGATCATTTATATAGCTATTAAATACTTTCTTTAGTACAAGCAATTTGATGTCATTTGTCGATTTTAATACAGGTAAGCCCTGCAAATTTGAATATTCGTCATTAAAAAAGGCATTTACATAATCCGAATTAGTGTACTCATACTCATTAATCTGATCTGAGCTTAATAATGGATTAAGCTGATATAAATTCCTTGACTTATATTTTCTATAAGTAATAATGTTGTGGATGAATGCTGCCTCATTAACTTCATCCCTAATAGTAGTAGGTTCATTAAGTCCAAAAGCCATATTATCTTTCAGCCATGTCTCATTTATTTCAATAGTTTGGTGTTTTAATACTAGTTTCAAGTACAAATCTTCCCCGTATTCAACGGTAAAATTACCTTCTTCAATTATTGCTGGTATATAATCATCATCCTCAAAACTCTCAAAAATTGACTTAATTTCACTTATTAAGTCTGGTAGAGTATCAATTTGTTTTAGATGTTCTAAATATTTTTTTGGCTTCAAAAAAATCACCATCCTGATTTTATTCTCATGATTTATATAAGTGTCAATGGTAACTCAAGGAAAGTTACACTCGCGATTCTCATTAAATATTATCTTCAGTTGCTACAACACCTCTTATATTTCTTCCCACTGCCACATGGACATAAATCGTTTCGACCGATTTTATTAGCCCCAGTTTGTTTTTTAAACGATGCAATTCTTGATTCCGCATATTCGACTGACTTTTTTTCAATCTCCTCTTTTCTTGCATCTGGTATGTCATCTTTTGTTAGATAAGAAAAGTCAACATCAATCAATACACCATCGGTTGAATAAGTCAGATAAAGACCTAACCTTTCACTATCGTTTGTTCTAAGTAATGTAGCCAGTATATAGTCATTGACATACTCATTTGAAAAAGAAGTTATGCCTTCTTGATTACAAGCAATGGTTATCTTCGCTTCTCCAAATAAGCTCAGCGGCATTAATCTTCTAGTTTCACTTTGCCTTTTTAAAACAGTTTTAATTTGTGTATCTATTTGATCTCTAGTTTCTCCATCTAAATCAAGGAGAGAACTTACAACTTTACATCTTCCCTTTTTTGCTTGATTATCCAGCATCTTAATTATATCTTCTATCATGACTGGGATATTTTGTTTGGGTTTATCAGGTGTTTCTTCATCAAAAATTAATTTCACAAAGTAGTTATCCAATTCTTCACGATACCCATGCCATAAAACTCGACGTCCACCGCTTTCTTGTGCTCTAGTAACATAGTGATTATGCTTAATATACATACCCAAATGATCTAGTTCATCAAATAATTCGATTTCTTCTGATTGAGCAGCTTCATATCTTTGTTCAATAAAGTGTGTAAACTTACTTGGAGAGTCAAAGTAGTCTAAATAAACCCTTAAGTCGTCAACTGAGATACTCCATACTGGCGTTAGGTTGAGTTCAACCCCAAGTGGAGTAAGTTTTGATGCTCTAGCGGCAAAAGAATTAAAATTATCGATTGTAATACCACATATGGTAACTTGTC
The DNA here is from genome assembly GCF_002706795.1 of Brevibacillus laterosporus DSM 25. NCBI lineage: Bacteria > Bacillati > Bacillota > Bacilli > Caryophanales > Paenibacillaceae > Brevibacillus > Brevibacillus laterosporus. The sequence goes on along the minus strand of NZ_CP017705.1, from coordinate 2,682,376 downwards.
TAAAATCCGAACTCCTTAGATTCCGTATTGGATTATGCTGTTCATCATAAATTGTAACAGTGTCTGCACTAAATAAATAATCAATAAAACGTTTAGCTTGATCCCTCGGGCTTTTAATAAGAGTCTTTATAGACTGAATGTAAGCAGGGAAATCGGTACTAGGTGGTGTATACGTAAAAGACCCCGCTTTAACTTCAATGACTATAAGATGGTCGTCAAAAATGATAATTCCATCGTTTTCGCACCATTCCTTCTTTCCTGACTTACCTGTACTGCTAGGATAATAAATGGATTGGAAGACTTCAGCCCCACTTAACAGATTACAAAATAATCTGAAGGGGAGTTCTTCAGAAACTTCCTTCTGCTTTGTGTTCCATTCTTGCTTATATTCTGGCTTTAGACGGAGTATTAATCTTTGAATAACTCTGTACAAATTATCAAATAAACTATACAGATCAAAGCAGTAGTAATTATTATCAATACAAATAAATGGCCTAACCTCAATAGGTAATCATCTTAGAGGCCACCCAGCATACTCTCCAGCTGCGAAAAAGTCTTTCTCTTCTCCAGGCTCCCACGCTAATTCCCTTAACAAGGAATCAGGTAATCCTGTTATTTTTCTAACATCAAACAGATCAAAACCAAATAACCTATTGGTTACAGATTCCTTTAATTCTCCTAAGCCTTTTTCATTTACTACTGCGTCCATTGCTTCTCTTGGATCTCTAAATGTCAGTTCTGTCGCTAATTTTCGCTCGACTGCTTCTAAAGTCTGTTCTCTTAACTCCTCCATATCTAACATGAGTTGATTAAATCCTTGCATTAAAGAAAATTGTAACTTTCTTATTCCACTCAAAAATTCCTCAATCCCAATATTGAACAATTCAGTAAATATATCACCATGTGGCGATAATAAATCACGTAAATGCTTGATTTCATGAACAGCATACCTATCGCCTCTAACTGTAGTTCTTAATTCCTGAGCTTGGACATACAGCATATCGTACTCAGGATCATAATTAGGATCATTTTCTTTTAAATATGCACTGTGAGTCATGTGAAAATAATGAAAACTACTGTAAAGCTCGGATACCTTTGTCGATAACTCACTTATTACTTGGGCGTCTAGCTCCTCTCTTCTTTCAAGAGGGGGAGTTGAAACTATTATGCTTTGTACATAATCAACCATTCTTACGGCAACTGTATCATTAAAGTCATGCTGAAATTCAGAAGATTTATCAAGCATTGAAACCAACATCCCATAATACCCCTGAACCAATAATTGAAGAGGATCACATCTTACAACTAAACTACGAATGCTTTTTACCAGTTCATCAATCTTTTTGTAGGTGTCTGGAAAATCACCTGCAAGCTTAGCCATAAATCGTTCATGATCTTCCTCACTCATGTTGTTCCTCATAACAACTGTATTTCCGAATTGGGCCATTTCGAATGGACCAAATGAAGTATATTGATCAGGCTTTTGACTGCGCCTCTTCTTAGACGATTTCCCCACAATCTATCACTCTTCCTTTTCCGTTTTCCAATTACTTCTATTATACAAAAATAGTAAGTTCATAACTACATTTGATGCGTTACGGTGCGAACAATTCATTCTTACAAAAGCGCACCACACACCAGAAATAGAAGTAAATTGATATAGCGAAGCCAAGCTTTTTTCTCTCAAATATGACAATTTCAAGATTTTATCCCTAGAAAGAATATATTCCTATGTTATCTCCTATATCTGACTGCCTAATCTATATATAGACACTACAAAGAATAGGAGCTGAATTGAAATGATTCATCCCGTCAAAGAGTTCATTGCAAAAACTCGCTTTACTCACAATACATTTGCAGTATTACACGGTATATCATTCCAAAGACTTAAAGATTGTCTGTACGGCTATACTTCCTCAATCCCACAAAAAATCATGTGTGTCATGGTTCAAAATGGCTACAATGAAAAAGACAATCAGGCTCAGTATCTTAGATGGCGTAGATGGAAAGCCGAACAAGAGCTTCATACCCCCGCTGCCGTGACAGAAGGGAGAACGAATCCATGAAAAGGTTGCCGTTAGATACTGTTCTATCCCTGATGCGGCGCGAGAACGTGCTCGGTCATGGATTTGATCTTGACGAACTTGCCCAAATATTCGTCAAACACATCAAAGACACGTTATCACAGGATCAGGTAGAGATCAGCCTTGCTCATTACCTCGCCAAATCCAAACACAATGACGTCGTCCATCGAAATGAAGTATTAGCGAAGGTTGCTCGGTTCCTTAATCAGTACGGTTGGCAGTTATCTGATTATCATGCTGACTACTACAAAAAATATTTGAAGTTGTTTCGATAAACCTATTCCCCCGCCATTGTGCGGGGGTTATTTTTTGATAATCTTAACTGTCAGATTTGCAAGTCGTATAGAGAAAGTAAGACAGCTAACTAAGGAGGAAGAGAAAATGAAGATGCCAGATTACTTGATGATACTTGCAGAAGGAGCTGATTTCGAGATTTGCAGCAATAGGGGATATGTAATAACCCCAAACTGTGTCAGAAGGTGTATAAGGGTACCCCAAGAGGAGAAATTAGTTCTTTTCGAGATTTACAGTCATTTTAACGAGGAAAAAGGCTATGCTTTTCCAACACAACAAACATTAGCACTATATTTAGGAATTTCTGCGTCAACGGTCAGTAAACACCTGAAAAGCTTAGAGCAAAAAGGATTTATCAAAAGCAGAGGAGGGAAAGGAAAGTCCAAAATCTATTTCCCATCCTTTGATTTGAAGAATAACGTATATCTTATTCTTAGTGAGTGGTTTTTCTTTGCTATTAGAGTGATTAGAAAAAAACTCCATGATTCAATGGGCGCTGAGTGGGCAAATCAGTTGCTACAATTCGTTAATGTAAAAACCTCTAACGAGAATGACCTCTACGGCAAATTTCTAATTAAACTGCAACAGGAAATGGGCTTTGCCCGTGAGGAGGATGCCATTTTAGAATTCTTGAACTACATGAAAAATTATGTTGAACAGATAACCACGCAATTTTTGGCGATAAACTGGGAAGAGGAAATAAAAGTGGCAATAGAAAAAAAAGAAAGAATCGAAAAAAGGACGTAACTACAGAAGAAAAAATAAAGTGAACAACAGTAGGCCAACTTTGCCAGATGACGATGATGATCTTCCCTTTTAGATACCATTGAATTTGTAAAAGTTTGCAGCATAATTTTGAAAGGGTAATGTGCATAATTGCACGTTGGCTTGCATTCATGCATACTACCCTTTGATTTTCGCATACATACTAATATCAGTTATCAATATCAGTAAAGACTATGAATCAATACTATTTAGACTACCGCTTCCGAGGAGGAATAAAAAATCGAGGAAGAAGCTAAGAAAGAAGTAAACTGAAAAGACTCTATTCACTAGTACCAAAAAAGAACCCCCTCCCCTCCGCCACGCACCAAACTTGCTCAGAAAATTTCCCGTAGGAATCATGCCGCCCCAGCGCCCGAGAGGGCGGTCCTTTCTTTGCCTAGGCACTGGGGCGGGTATGAAGTTTGTACGCAGATTCATTTTGAAAATATATTCAAACCGTCTGTAGCCCCTTTACACTCAATATTCCATGTGTTTATCTAATCCCTCAGCAATTTTGTTTCGCCCTTTGACAACAGCATATTGCAAGCTTGTGATCTACCCTCCAATCGCCCATTTTCATTACTGGGCCATGTGTGTGGCGGGTGATTATTCTAAGGGCGTTACGATAACCGTAATTTACGAAACGAGGGATGACTTATGAAAGATCGTGTTGTCGGTTATGTTCGTGTTTCAACAAAGGGACAAGTCAAGGACGGCTACTCCCTTAGTTACCAAACGGAAGAAATACAGCGGTTTTGTAACCTCCACAACCTTGAACTGCTGGACATCTACAAAGATGAAGGCATTTCAGGGGCAAAGGTGGATGAGGACGAGCTAACAATAGAACGTGAAGGCTTGCAGGAAATGTTAACTGACTTGAAATGGCAGGACGTAAAATATGTTGTTGTCCTGAATACTTCCCGCCTTTGGCGTTCGGATATAGTCAAAGTGTTGATTCAACGAGAGCTTAAACGGCACAAAGTCGATGTTAAAGCCATAGAACAGCCCTTCTACAGCATCAATACTAATGACCCTAGTGATTTTCCTTGTCATCGGTATGATGGAGCTTTTAGACCAATATCAGAGGTTAGAGATAGCTCTCAAACTTAGTCGTGGACGACGTAAGAAGGCTCAACAAGGAGGTTACGCAGGGGGGCGAGTTGCTTATGGGTATAATGCCAAAAAGGGACAGAAGTCGATTGAAATTAACTGGGATGAAGCGTTAGCCGTTCGACGGTTGTTTGAACTACGGGAGCTGTTCCCAAAATGGTCATTGTCCGAACTAGCTTATCAATTAAATTACGATGGTTATAAAACAAAGCAAGGTAGCCGATTCACTAAAGTTCAGGTAAAGCGAATCTTAGACCGCGAGGATTTCTATAGGGGCTTATATTTCTATGGGAATGTAGAAGCTCAGGGATGTCATACGCCAATTATTTCATGAATGTTCTAGCAGAAATACGCAGAAATGGACACTGTAAATACAGTGCCCCGAAACATTTAAAATTCACTTATCGGTGTCATCGTCTATAGAAATCAATCCAGACTTAATTAAAGCAATAACAAGTTCCCCCAAAACATCCTGAAGGGGCTGACTACCGACAAATTCATGTTGTGCTTTATTCATTCGTTCCACCCCCTCATTGGCTCTATACGAGACATTAAGGGGATTGTTAAGGCTTAACATTGGTGGGGGCATATCGTATAGCGAAATTAGAGTCCTGAAAAGGAGGATAAATAGCTATGCGCTGTGCAATATACGCAAGGGTTAGCACAAAAAGAGATGAACAGCGTAACAGTCTTGATAATCAAATAGCATTCACTACGGGAATTGTAGCCGAAAAAGGTTGGCAGTTAACCAAAACATATATTGATGATGGCGTAAGTGGGACGACTTTTTCAAAGCGCAAAGCCATCCAACAGTTGATACATGACGCTAAAAGAAAGTTCGATGCTGTTATAGCCAAATCTGTTTCTCGGTTCGGTAGAAACTCTGTTGAAAGTATGACTGTAGCAGATGAACTTGAACGCCTGGGCATCCGACTTATTTTCCCTGAAGATAACTATGATACTAGTACGAGTGATACGAAGCTTATGTTTAGGCTGAAAGCCATTTTAGCTGAGGAGGAAAGCCGAAAGCTCTCAGACCGTATTAAGATTGGAAGGCAGACTAGCGCACGTTTAGGCAAGTATCAAGCATCATTAGTCGCCTACGGATATAGACGAGGGGAAAATGGTCAGTTAGTCTTAGACGAGCAATACAGCCTAATCGTCAGGGAAATTTTTGATCTGTACCTTTATAAAGGTTGGGGATGGTATAGGATCGCCAGTTTTCTCAATACACGTAAAATCCCAACCCCTAGAGCAGTATCAGGCGGTAGTAATGCAGGGACTATGTGGCATGAAAGTAGTATTCGTGTCATCTTGGAAAATGTCGTTTATACAGGAGCACTTGTCCACCATCGTGAAGAAACTATTGATTTCATATCAAAGAAACGAAGAGCCATAGAGCCAGATAAGCAAGTCGTAATCGAAAATGCTCACCCTGCCATTATTACAAAAGAAGAGCTTCTTGCCGCCTTGGAAAAGATGAGAACAAAGGGCAGACATAAAAGTAATGGACGAGAAAGTCTCTTTGCACATATTGCCTGCTGTGCTGACTGTGGTAAAGGCATGATGTTCCGCAAAGATCGAAACAAACGAGAAGGCGGGGCCTACGTTTGCGGCGGTTATGTTAAACATACCTCTTCATATTGCTCTTCTCACATTATTGGAAACCAGAAACTTCGTCAGATTGTAATTGACGACTTACATGAGCTAATCTCAAATAATTTGAAATTGGAACAACTATACAGAGTTGTCGGCGGGGAAATCGAACTCCATCAAAACTCTTATTCGAAAGAGTTACAAGGAGTAAACAAACAACTTGCCAAATTAGACAGTGAATTCCGCTCCTTACTCTCATTGTTCCAACAGAAGATAGTTGGAATTGAACAATTTAGATCAACCAACGCAGTCATTGAGGCCGAACAAAGGCGTTTAACTGAACATAAGGTTGAGCTAGAAAGAATGATCGAATCAAAGAAAGATACAGATCGCTATTTGCAAGACTTCCAACGGCAAATCAACAAAATTGCTAAGCTGGACATTAAAGACGAGCAGATACTAAAACAAGTCATCCAAAAACTCATTCATAAGATTGAAGTTCATAATGACGGCAGTATCAAGATTCACTACAACATAGCCCGCCCCTTAAATATCGGGGCATGAAAAAGCGGGGGATTACTCTTTCCCCCGCCAAGTTAGTAACACTGAACACTCCACATGCCCCGTTTGGGGGTATAGCTGTTCCACCTTGAATTCCGTGTTACAGAAGTGCGGAAAATCAAGGTGGAATAGACTTTGATTTATAACACCTATCATTCTAGTTCATTTAAAAAACTTAGTGGCGTTGTCAATTTGGTTGTCAGTTGTCAGTCCCTTTTCAATATGAAAGTGGCTCCCGTTTTCATCTCTCTATCTTCTCTATCCTTGAACATAGCTCGTGCTGCCAGTCCATGTCGTTCGTCAGACTGGCGATCAAAGATAAGTTTTTAAGTTTTGCAATTTCCCAAGCTCTTTGAGCGTTTGCACTCAGACAATGGTTCTTTTCTGTTAATTCTGAGTCAGTTAGTTCTCTCTTCTTATTGATGAACCAAAGCTCTGCCATACGTTGGTGAACGATCCACATCTGCACCAGCTCCTTAATCTTGATGGTACAGTGCATGTTCCTGTCAGGAATATATTGCTTGTCCGAATAAAAAATCTTCATTCCAGGAACCAAATATCGTCTATATGTACGTTTAATGCTTGCGCTATATCCGCTGCTGTTTCCAGCTTAGGGGTTGTCCCATTTACTATCTTGCTCATAGCGCCGTGAGAAACTGGTTTTTTCATCAGCCTAAGTAAATCTTGCTGTTGCATGTTTCGCTCGGCCAAAATCACTTTCAACCGACTTTTTATCAACTATCCTCGCCTCGCTTCCCTTATTACGTTATTACGTTATTACGTGTCGGCTTTGTCGAATCCTTTAGCGAGAAAACAGAGGTTTTGATGAAAAATACTTATATGTGACTTAAAAAGAGAGGAATGGTAAATAAATATGTTCGATATAAAAAAGTACTTTATAGATAGAGATCCCCGCTTGAAACCTGAAACACTTGAGAAATACGCGCAGTGTGCCGAACGGCTCATTGCCATCCAGGATGGTCTAGGTCGTGAGCTAACCGATAGTGAGAAGCGAACCCTTGCATGGCTCTTTTCAAACATACATCATATCTTTTTTATAAACATTGTGATTTTATATAAAATCCACAATAGCCCACAATCTGGACAAAATAATGTCGAATATACTGAAAACATCATTTATTAGAGGAGAGATAAACTTATGACAATATACTGTAGACATCCATTTAGAACGACTGAAAAAGTCACCATCTCGCCGGGCTTTGGCTGCCATCCAGGACATCCAGGTTCAAAAGACTTGGTGTTTCCAGGCATTACATTTGGCACACCAGTTTATGCTATGGAATCAGGTGTAATAGCTGATGTAAGAACAAACAGACTCCATTGTCCAACTTCAAACTGCCCACAACATGCTAATAATGTTGTGGTCCGAGGTCAAGATGGTTTTTTCACAGAGTACAATCACATGACACGAGCTAACAAGGTTATTCCCAGGTATTCCATACGTTATCCATTCCGTATGTTTGAGATTAAGCTTCCACTAGAGATAGGAGACTTCGTTGAACGAGGGCAATTAATCGGCTTTGTAGATAATTCTGGTTATACTACAGGGCCGCATCTTCATGTTGGCCGATATACACCTGGTGATGATAAAACTTGGTGGAGCAGGCCAACTTGTGATTGGATGATACATGGTGTCGATTCATTAGATAAGTTACCACCTATACGTTGTCTTCCTCCTAAGCCTTACGTTATACCTGGCTACTATAGTGTAAATGCTCCCTTTTATATGTAACTTTGAAATAAAGATTGGTTAAAAATATCCCACAAATTCTTATTCTATAGCACATAAAAACGAATCCGTTTTGAAAAAAGTTCTATCAAAATGAATTCGTTTTTTTTGATTGAGCATTCTATTTTATAAAAAATTTGATTAAAACTCAGTTAGTATTCTTTAATCAAAAATGGGAGAAGCATCGCAACATTTTTATAAACGTCGCGACTTTACTTTAAACATCATGACTTTATTTCAGAGCCACAGCTATACCCCTACCCCACAGGCAGTGCATTCTATGGCTGTAAGATTTCCTTCCAAATAGAAAAAGCCGCCGGCTGTCCGACGACTAATTGCGTTTTTTCACGGCTTGTACCAACGCTATCACCGCGATTACCAGTGTAATAGTTTGCCCGGTATCTTAAAACGAGCGCGTGAAAAGACTTTAATTAAATAAATTTTAGATTGTATATGAAATAGATAAGCATGATAGACGAGTATGCCACTACTACAACATTTACAATATAGAGTACTTTTCGTAATTTTTCAAATTTACCCTTAAAAAGAAAAGGCTGGATTACTATGTTAATAATTAAAAAAAAGGGTAAAAGCAGTAAAATCCACTTGTTTAAAAAAATACTTGCTATTATTTCACTCACTACTATTCTCCATCCATAATAACATAAAATGCACGTGCTGCTTTTCTCTCAGCTAGAACCACATCCGCAGCGTTAACGGCCGCTGCCATGCCAAAACCAGCACCTGCAAAAAAGGCGATCATTCTATCAGCCCCCCAACCTGATTTAATGCCTTTTACACTTGCCATAAAGGCCGCGCCTGAAACAGTTGAGTTCACCACTAACAGAGCCTCAGCTTTCATTAACTCATCAACTTTATCCTCATAATGAAACAAATCGGCTTTATTACTTGAGGTTTGCTTTACATAGGTCCCTTCTTTACCGTTCCCAACATCCCAATATTTTTTTTTACCACTCTTATCGATTACATAATAATAACCAAAGTATAGATCACGTGCTTCCCGTACTATATCTTTCGCCGACCGCTTTTGTCTGTCTTTTTCTTTCTCTATCTGTTCCTCAGGGTCTGCTATGGAGACCTCCGTTAGGGTGCCATCTTCATCGAACTCTATAGTATGATTCATTTTATCGTATGTAGCCTCAGTAATTCCATTTTCACTTTCTACTCTAACTACTCTTACGCTATCATTATCCTCTAAAATCTCAATCTTATATTTAATTCCTTGACTGTCTTCAAGGGTTTCTGCTTCAACAATTTGATGAGATTCATCCAGAGCAAAAACAGGAATACTAGATGAGGCCATTACTGATAAAACAAGAGCACTAGATAAAATAACTTTTTTCATTTTTTCCTCCTTGGGAATATATACTAATTTTTTTACATAAATTAGTATAATAGTTATTGTTTTAAATATCAATAACATTTTGGAAACATATATGGCATGAGCAACAATGACACCGGGACGGTTGCAGCTAGATAACCTTGCGAAAATATGCGAAGTGCTTGGCGTTGAGATTACGGATGTACTCGAACTTTCGGACGAGCGTCTCTACATACATAGATAAAAACTGTTTAAAAAACTATTGAACGTTAGATACAAACACCTCGCTATTGATAGCCTGGTGGGGTGTTTGCTGTATCCCTGCCTCACCAGGCAATACATTCTATGTAGTTATAAGATGCACTGCTTAGGCTTCTACATTGACCACATCTTCTACAGGTATCCACCAGAAATCCTCGTCATTCTTTAGCTTGATCTGTTTAAACGTTGAATCAAACTTCTCTACCCATCCCCAAGCGGATTCTATCACGCCTCTGCCCTCTTTCGTTTCTTTCCACCAGCTAATGGTTAATGCGTAGTCATACTGACGTGAGTCAGATATCCTGTAGCAAAATTCGGCTAGCTCATCCTCTTCAATGATCGGCTTAGGCACAAGTTGTTTGTCTAGGTGGTGCTGACGTAACATTTCAGCATGTTCTGGCAAGATGAATTTCGTTACAAGCGGATCAAGAATTTTGCTAGCCATCAAAACATCTCCTTAAATACGAATATATGTTCTTATTTTATTTGAGGATGAGGAGATTATGCAACAAACAATTTTTGACTATCATAATTAAAAAAGAAAATATTTTTTAAAAATATACAAAATACACCAAAATTAATTACATATTTTTCAATATATGTTTTGTTTTATGAAATTCAATCTCGTATAATGCAAATGTGTCGGCCGACATAGCTAATATTTTACAAAACTTTTTATTCGTTATTCTTACATACACTCATAAGGAGGTAAGCACTTTTCTCTTTCTATACAGATAGAGTAAAAGTGTTAGACAAATGAACCTAAAGAAAATAGGATTATTCGCTTTAGCGATGATTATGACTTTGTTTAGTTTTCAGACGCATTCGTTTGCAGCAGAAGAAATGGAATGGGTTAAAAAAGCACCAATGCCGACAGCTAGATACAACCATGCAGGTCTAATCTATAATGATAAGATTTATATACATGGCGGAACTGAAGGTAATAATTCCTTATCTGATCTCGAGATGTATGATCCTGAGTTAGACACATGGTATAAGTTACCTAGTTCTTCTATAGGTAGATCTGTAGGAACATTCGTAGAACACCAAGGTAAATTTTATGCTATCGGTGGTCGTGTCTCTAATGCTGACACTAACATTGTTGAAGAATATGACCCAATCACTAATAGTTGGAGTCGGAAACAATCCATGCCACAAGCACTTAAAAATGTTAAATCTGTTTCTTTAGAAAACAATATTTATGTATTTGGTAATACCACAACAGTATATGTATTTAATCCTGAGACAAACAATTGGATTACTAAGAATCCATTGCCTTTTAAGAGTGATCCAATCTATTTTAATTTCTCAGTTTTAGACAACACTATTTACGCAACCGAATATAGCCCTAGTGGAGACGCTCCAAAAATTTATTCTTATGACCATATAAAAGATACTTGGACATTTGTTGATGACGCTCCTTCAGGTATTGTCTTAACTCCAAGAATGATTTATGATGAAAAACTCTTCATTATAGGTATAGATAGCACTGAAATTAAATATTATGATTTAAATTCTAAAGAATTAATTACACACCCTGTTTCTATTACTCCATTAAAACGGAGTGCTTTTATGGGAATAGTAAGTGGTAAACTGTATGCGATTGGAGGTACCTACATCGTAAATGGACATACATCTGGTGCTACTCCGGATGTGGAAGAATTAAATCTTTCTGAACTAATTAATCCAGACCCGAATCCCGATCCTAATCCAGAACCAAACCCTGATCCAAATCCGAATCCAACTGGAAACGCACTCTTGGTTATTTACATGGATAGTGGTTTAATCAAAGAATTTGAGATGACAAATGAGGAAATCAGAAACTTTACCGAATGGTATGAAGGTAGAGCAAGGGGAAACGGTAAAGAAGCATACATCGTTAATAAGAAATACAACATCGGACCTTTCAATTCTAGAAAAGACTTCATTAGTTACAGCCATATTGAAAGCTTTGAAGTTCAAGAATACAGTAGATAATAAGATACCCCTTCCAACATACGGAGGGGGTATCTTACTTTTTAAGGTGATTGGTAAGTTGTTTAAATAACTAAAGATGAACGGAGTTTAACTCCACTCGTGGATTCATGAACGTTGGTTGCAAAATTTCATGAAAATAAGCAAAATGGTTGCAGAGATGATTGTCAAGAAAAATGAAACCCCTCCCTATCAAGGAGGGATAAGCTTCGTTACAAGTGGATCAAGAATTTTGCTAGCCATCAAAACATCTCCTTAAATACGAATATATGTTCTAATTTTATTTGAGGATGAGGAGATTAGGCAATGGGTAAAATTACATGTTTATTAATGAAAAAAAAGACAAGGGAGAGTGTACTCCTTGTCTTTTTTACTTCTGATGATCCAAACCTTTTAAAAGGTACACCAATCCAATGCTTAAAAGTATTCCCCCAGCTAATTGATAGGAGAATATAAAGTTCTCCATTAACTTCAAATATTCCGGAGGATCAATACTTTTAAATCCTGAGATGTAAGCGGATGCTGCATCCCTTCCCAATATTGGGCTCTCACTAGTGACGTACCAACCGGCTAAGCAAAGTATTAAAGCTATTCCCTTTTGTACAATTTGAGGAATGGACATGTTTTCTCCTTTCCTACAGCTTTACAATATAAACATTATATTCATCGCTCTCTGTAGGATAGTATACATTAAAATTACCATAAGCTGTATGCTTAAATTTATACACGTCTGTATTGTTATGCGTTATAACTTGTCCGTAGTGTTTTGCTGGGATATCTACAGGAATACTTACTGTATACGTATGTGAGGTCGCATATTCAAAACCCAATTCGGCTTTGAATACTTTAGGAAACTCAGCAGAAACGGAAGACGAAGTTCTAGTGCTTCTCTGTTCATTAAAATCAAATTTAACATCTTTTAAAGTGGAATTACTATTATTTTTTACTTTTTTCTCTTTAAAAAAGTGCTGGATGTTACCATGGTATCCTAGATAGCTATACCCGTATAATGCAGGTGATATGGATTTTTTTTCTTTAGTTAATTGTTGTTCTTGAAATACGGTTGATTCGGAATATTTCTCGGATTGGAATTTTTCGGCATCTTCTTCGTTTTCAAAATAAAATACATTTGCAGTTTGGCCATTTGATGCTTGAACTTTATCCACTTTATATGGCTGGGCCTCTTTTGTAAAATCCTCTTCTGCAGCTACAGATACTGATTTAGTTTGATCTGCAAAAGCAAAAGCAATTGGTGAAGGCGCTATACTTGTGATAGCAAATAGAGCTAAGAAAGTGGACAACATGAAAATCTTTTTGAACATTTTTATTCCTCCTAGAATTTGTCAGATAAAGTCTTATTAATAGATTATCAAAAGTTTGTTGTAAAATAATGTCATATTTTGAAATTTATTATATTTTATTTTCAGATTACACTACTGATCCCTTTTCGACATAAACACTTTGCTTCTATGCATAATTTTTCCCTCTCTATGTATAAGAACCACCCCCTATAAAGGAGGCAATCCTTGTCTACTACTTGCCAAATTAAAATAAACCTCATCTATTTCAAAACCTGTTATTTTACGGCCAAGCTTATTGGCCGCTTCTACTGTTGGGCCAGAGCCCAAGAAAAAATCTGCTAACATTTCCCCTTCCTTGCTACTGTTCAGAATGATGTTTTCCATAAGTTTAGCAGGCTTCTCGGTGGGATGAATGGTTTTTTGACTTGCGATTCGTGGTATTGGCCAGATGTCAGTAGCACGACGATTCGAAACACGGCGGGCCTTGTTCTTCCCCTTTACAGCAAATATGATAAATTCATGCTGATAACGGTATTGCCAGCCCATGCCCATGTGTACTTTATTCCAGACCAAACAGTTCTTTATCGTAAATCCGACGCGCTGCATCCACAAATACAAGAGTGGATACATGCGCCAATCGATAAACACGTAAATATGTCTACCTGGCTTTAGAACCCTATACGCTTCTCTGAGCCACTGGAAAGTGAATCGCTGATAGTCTCGTGGATGTAGCTGATCGTTTGCGATGATGTTAAATCTAGGCTTTTTCGTCTTGGTGAAATTTGTCCCACCAAAACCTAGATTGTAGGGCGGATCGGCAATGAGTAGGTCGATAGATTCGTCTTGTAGTTGTTGTTTTGCTCCAGTTATGCAATCCATGTTATAGATCACCGTAAACAGCTCCCTTGATGTAGTAGATTATGTCGTAACAGGGAAAAGAAAAAGTGCCAGTTTTTAACCAGCATTTTCTAAGAACTATTTATTTTGTGCTTCCTGCCCACTAGCAACCCTCAACTCATCTGCCAATTGTCCGATCCTTGAAGCTTTATCGGCCATCCCCATTTGATTGTAAAAAGCCCATTGCCTGGTCTTACCTGGTCTTACCCCTGTCAAGTAGACAGTATTAAAAAAGCCTAAGCAGCCAGTGTGTTTCGGTATTCCACCGGAGCACACTGGTTTAATTTTTTCTGGAATCGTTCATGGTTATAAAACCATATGTATTTTTTAATGGCTTGAAAGAGTTCTTCTTCTGTTTTACACTCAGAAAAGTACAATGTCTCGGTTTTGAGATGCGAAAAAAAGGATTCAATGCAGGCGTTATCGAGGCAGTTTCCTTTGCGAGAGTGGCTGCCTTTTACGCCAAGTTCCTTTATTAGCTTATTGTACTGCTTAGACGTGTACTGGAAGCCCTGATCAGAATGCAGGATCGCTTCCTGCACGTCTCTTTTTTTGCTCAGTTGTTCCACAGTATCTAGTACGAGCTGTAAGTCATTTCGATGAGAAACCTTCCAACTAACAACTTCGTTGTTATAGAGATCCTGGATGACTGAGAGGTAGTAAAAGCGACTTTGAAACGATACAAAGGGGATATCTGTTACATACAAATGATTTGGCTTGTCCGTTTTAAACTTACGGTTAAGTAAATTAGGATTAATAACAGATACTGTTTTACCAAAATAACGTCTCTTCTTTCGGATAATAGACCGAAGGTTTAGCTCCTTCATCAACCGGTATACTCGTTTGTGATTCACATTCCATCCCTTCTTTCTTAATGCAATTTGCATTCTTGGATATCCGAAGTATGGATGAGCTTGGTGGATCGCTATTAGATGTTCCTTCAGATTTTGATTCTGCTCTTGTCTGAATGATGGTTTTCCTTTTTCGTTGAGCCATTTGTAGTAACCGGATCGAGACACTCTCGCAATTTCCACTAACCAAGTAAGGGGATATTTTTTACGCAGCTCATTTATGATTAAAAACCGATTTACTTTCCATACCTTCCCCCCAAATGCAGATTCGGATTGCGCTTTTTTAGGTATTCTACCTGCGCTTTAAGATAATCTCTTTCTTCTTCCACAGTAGCAAATTTGGTGCGTGGACGACCAATAAAAGGGTGGTCACAAGAACGGCTCTTCCCTCGTTTATCCATAACCCCTTCTCCGCTATTGAACTTTCGAACCCACTGCTTAACCTGAGTTGAACTTGGTATTCCTAATGCTTTAGTTATCGCTTCATAGGACATCCCTCTTTCTTGATACAAATTTACAGCCTTCAGCTTAAACTCCTCGGAATAACGTTTGAATTTTTGACCTTTTTTAGCCATAGGAAAATCCCCTCCAATAGAGTGTACCACCCACCGTCAGGTGGGCGGGCTTTTTACACTGTCTACTCAAAGGGGATAATACCAGTTCCCATGTGTTTTAGATACACAAACCAAGTGTGTATTCCGGACCAAGCGAATAGGCGTGTCGTTTTAGATGCGCCTGATGGTTTTCTGTATTTTCAAAAAGGAGGAGTGCATTTTGAAAGGGCATATTAGAAAAAGAGGAAACAAGTGGTCGTTTGCCATAACTTTAGGTACTGATCCAAAGACAGGTAAGAGGAAACAAAAAACAGTATCTGGATTTAACACAAAAAGAGATGCTGAAAAAGCTTGTAACGAAATGATAAATCAATTAAATAAAGGAACCTATATAGAATCTACTAATACTACGCTAAAAGATTTTATTGCTGAGTGGTTAGAAACGCAAAAGATCCCCATAAAATTTTTGAACGTGTAACGGAGAGAGTTTTTGAAGTTGATGGTGCCCTCAAATTAAGACAATTGTTTGGCGAGAGTTATGAAGACCTCGATTTAGTTGTCTGTAACGCTAATGGAAAACTCATCCATCCTAGAAACCTAACAACTCACTTCAACAAATTAGTTAAAGCAGTAGCTATTCCTAAAATCCGTTTTCATGATCTAAGGCACACACATGCGACTCTAATGCTTCAACTCGGTGAGCATCCAAAAATAGTTTCGGAGCGTCTGGGCCATTCCGGTATTGAGATGACAATGGATACCTACAGTCACGTACTACCTAATATGCAAAAAGAAGCTGCACAGCGATTTGAAAATTTTATGCATAAAAAAGAAACTTAAATTGCCGGTTGTCAATTCGTTGTCAATCAGCAATTTAAGCTCAACAAAACACTATTAAATCAATGTAAGCAAAGCCACACTCTCCACATGCCCCGTTTTAGGTGGCTTTTTATTTTAACTAATCCTGTTCACACTAATGCTAGTCTAATCACAATATTAAATGAATTAATCAATGCCAGGCTACTTAAATATCCCTGGATTATCATAATTGTGTGAGCAAAAAGTGGTCATTACTCAATTCATATGAATAAAAACAATTACTTATGACGACTCGGAAGATTAAGTTTCCATCTAATCATATCTGCTATAATTGGGAAAATATCATTGTGCTTACTACCAAAACGCATCCAACCAGTTTCTTCATCATAAAACCCTACATCTCGATTACCACTAGAATTATCTGGTAGGTACACTGCAAGATCTTCCAAACCATACTTTTGGATTTCATCAAGCTTAAGCTGATAGTAGCGCCACATTGGGTTATCATGACTAAAATCTATTTCTGTTATACCATCCAAGAATCTGTTCAGCAGCTCATTATCCGGGTATCTACCAAATGCAAAGTCGTAAGTTAACTTCGCAAGTGCTTTAAGCACGACAGGTTGTGCAGCAACTGTTTTTCCCTTAGCATTAGTATCCCCAAAATCAGGAATTTGAACTACAGCTTCCCAAAAACGTTTAGCCACGCCTAAGCGAGGAGTAACCAAAGCTGGTGTTGCACTATTAATATTCGTTTTATTCAAAATTAGATGAGCATTAACTGCAACAATATCTTTCCTCGTGAATGATCCATCATCATTTTCCCAATCAACTTTATTATCTCCTAAAGAAACTTTCACATAATTTCCTTCTATTAGATGATCCTTAATGAACGCATTAACAGGATTAGAACTGTCGAACTCCAAAGCAAGGCTTTTTTCAACTTTTTTAGCTAAGTTATTGAGATCATGAAATAACTGTCTTTCTTCTATAATACCGAGTCCCAGGTGAATATCTAAACTGATAGTACATTCACCTCTGGTTAATTCATAGCACTCCATCCAAACAGCTAATTCATCTTGTGGTAAAAAACGATCATCACGATTATGAGGGAAAAGTGATTGTTTTTTTGGAGGGTATTTTTGTTCTAGCCTTACTTCTTCAAGAAATTCTATTACTATCTGTATAGCTTTTCTACGATGTTGACCATCTACTACCCATAAAATATCTCTCTGACCCATCCAAAGTCTAACACCAACCCCTTCTTTTTCTGGTGTTTCTATTGGATTTACACGAAGATTAATACCATTAGGGCCAGCAGTTCTTAAATTAGCAACTATAGGTTGCAAAGCCATATATGGCTGCTTACCTATCATCTCTTGTAACTTTAATCTTGCATGCATAATTGAACTATTATCGCCAGCGTTCAATTTAACAGTAGTAGAAATTAGTCCTTTTAATATGTATCTCGCAAGTTCAGTTGCATGTTTTACATCAAGTTTTCTTTGGGCTACGGGTTCCCCGTTTTCACTTCGATCATTAGCAACTTCGGACATTCTATAAAAATCGTACATAGGAATTTTCGCTAATAATGTTGCATTCCCAAGATTATTGCAAAGAAATGCTTTAATTTGTAATTCAGTAGTGTCCCCTCGCTTAATAAGGTCGCTTAGTTGTACTGTACCTTCCTGATAATTATTTGAAACTACCATTTTCAAAACTCCTTTCTAATTCCCCATATTATATGTAGACTATTATTCTATAAAAATATCACTTTGTAAATACCCTGGATTTTTTTTTATGATACCAGGATTTTTATTTTTATAACCCAGGTATAAACATTAAATTCCCAGGATGTTTTATATCAGTTATTTCTATAAAAAATATTCATACTATCTTATATTTTAATTTTCCACTTTTTAACACAGCAATTAATTATTAATAAAAAACACAATAAAGGTAATAATCAAATAATTAAAACGAAATAAGAACTGGACTGGTATTATCTTCTTTGAGTAAAAGTATAAAAAGCCATTGCTAGGAACTTAGTAAACAGTATCATCCTTATGATGTCAAAGAGAGTTTGTTGTCTTAGATAGAGTACTAAAAATAAATTCAGCCTTTACAACCTTAAAACTGGTCAATTTATTAATATAAACAGAATGCTTATTTATACGAACTGCACGAAGTCGACCGAGAGACGCTCTTGGCGGCTCTCGTATCTCTTGTATATTAATATAAACAAATTTTTTAATGGTATCTAAAATCTCATTTTAAAACTCTATTCTAGTAGCTGTTACTTTCCACATATGTTTTATTGCCATTTTCTCTATTTCTTGAGCTTCATAATGCGATCTTTCACTAATTAACATCACTTTATCTCCCATATTAATTACTCTCCTAATAACGTAATTTTCCTCATCACTTTCAGCCAAACTAACAAGTACAATATCCCCATTATTAATCGCTTTTCTATAATCGATACTAACAATCGATCCCTTAGGTATAACTGGTTCCATCGAATCATCTTTCATTTCAAAGCCAATTAAAGATAACAAAAACTCGGGACGAGATAAATCAGGGACCTCTTTTTTTACATCATCCAGATATTTTTTAGATTTCTCAAGAATTTCTAATGCTGAGTTATTATTAATTTTATTTACTGCATTTTTTAATTGTTCTTCTGGAAAGTATTTTTTCATTGTGAAAATCGTCATCTCTTTTAGTGTCATAGATACATTATGAATAAACTCCTTTATAAAATCTGGAGCTTTTTCAATGTAACCTTCATATCGAAACTTCTCTACATCACCTCCACAAACCTTTGCTAATGCAACATTAACCTCATCAGAAGCTGGCGCTTGCTTTCTGGTTTGTAACTTACTAATGTAAGATCTATTAATTTTTACTCCGTATTCATCTTCACATCTATTAGCTATTTCTTGAAGTGTTAATCCACTTTTTTCAATCATGTCTATAAGCATTTTATAATAGTCCATTGGATTTCTCCTTATTTAAAAACGATTAAAATGTGATTTTTAAATCACACTGTTGACAAATTAATATCAACATTATACCATGAAATTATAGATGATATTTTCATCAACATAAGTTACAAAAAAGTAACAAAGAGGGTGATTAAATGAAAACTAACCAACTTAATAAATTATTCAATGAGATCGAAAAGTACTTTCAGGCACTCTCAAAAACTAGAGCTATTCAAATTTCATTGGAGAAAAAAATCAAAATGCAGGTGGATCTAGCCCGGCAAGCCATGAAATGAGCGCAGCCGATACCAGTGTGTAACGCTGGCTTGGCCTTGATATGGAGAGGCGAGATGTGCCAGGCTGGTTTAGCGGACAGGTCGCTTTTTGACCTGGCTGATAAGCCTTGTCCTGCACACTCGCAGAGGCTCCATGTCAGGGCTGAGGCGTTAGCCCCTTGGTTCCACCGAGGTTGCCCAGCACCCATATAACATGCTGGGCTGTAATTACAACCAAAGTGAGGTAGATGCCTTGATACTGAAAGCAATTGACACAATCGAACTTGGATTAATAGTAGAAGATTATCAAACTGCTTTTTCTGCTTATCTTGAGCAATTTGAAAAACTAAAAAAAGCTGCTCAAGAATCAATGGATATCCAAACCATCTCGATTGGTAACCTTGTACTCACCGTTGAGCGAACCGGTATTCCTTTTTACACTTACAAATTAACTAGTAAAGACTTTTCTATCTGCTTTGTAAAAACCGAGATGAATTCTAATCCACCTATTGTAGTTAAATTCTTCTCTGAATATTTATGGTCATACGGTTGTAAGCAAGCTTATCAAAATTTCTTGAACTGGTTTTCTAATTTTGATGCGATTCTATTGACTAATAAACTTTCACGCACTGATATTTGTGTGGATACCGATGAGGTAGTTTTCAAGCAAATTGATTCTAAAGGAGTGGTTTCTAGAGCAAGAAAAAAAGAAGAACGATTCGTTCCAAGTGAATTTTCTGAGGGTCGTGAATTTAGTGGTCTAAAGATCGGAGCGAGAGGCAGTTTGCACTGTCGTATCTACAACAAGCTTATAGAGTTAACTGTGTCTGGGAAAACATGGTTTAAACAAATTTGGCAAGAAAACGGCTGGGATGAATCAAAAGTTGTTTGGCGAGTTGAATTTGAAATAAGAAGGCATATTTTAAAACAATTTGCTATTAACACCATAGAAGAATTGCTTCAAAAGGAGGATAGATTGTGGGCATATCTTACTGGGGAATGGCTTTCTATTAGACAACCTTCAAAGGACAATGTTAGTAGATGGAAGGTTAAGAGAAAATGGAAGATCATTGAGAGCGCAGGACTGAATTATCAGCCTTCCCCACTAGTTAGAAAAGTAATTAAACAAGGGAACCTCTTACAATTACTGAATCAAACTGCTGGGCTAATGTTGTCTGTAGCAGCACTTAGTAAGCACGATAATATTGAGGACACCAGTAAAGTAATTCAATCATGGGTCGAAGTAAAACTATCCCATAAAAACTCAACGTTCAATCAAGAAATGCATCTAAGAAGAGATAGATACTTATTACCTAATCAAAATGAACATGGAGAGATGGAAAATGATCAATAATACCCAAACGAAAAAAATTGAAGATTATCCCTTGGTTTTAAATGCTTCAGATTTGTCAGAAATAATTGGTGTATCTAAACGTGTGGCTTATGAGATCATGGAGCGAAATAACTTCCCTCTTATTCGTATAGGTCGATGCAAACGAGTTGCTAGAGACTCATTCTTTTCTTGGCTCAATATGCAATCTGGTAACTCAATCGTATGAAAGGATACTTTAGAAAACGTGGTAACACATGGTCGTTCACTGTAGATATAGGAAGAAAACCAGATAGCTCCAGAGAGCAAAAAACAAAAGGCGGTTTCAAAACAAAAAAGGAAGCTGAAAAAGCATGTGCTGAATTAATTACCCTTATTGGAAGAAATAATTACATAGAACCATCCAAAAAAGCGATATCTGACCTTATGCTCGAATGGTTAGACTATCAGTTAAAGGCTACTTTACGTTTATCCACTTATGAAAACTATTCAAAAGCTATTTTAAAACGCCTAATCCCTGCATTTGGACATGTTAAATTAGGAGAGTTAAAACCGGTACACATCCAAAAATACTATAAAAGACTTCAAGATGAAAACCTTACTCCGGAGTACATCACATACTTACATGCAATTATGCGAAGTTTTATGAAGTATCAGATTAGGATACAGAATATTCAATCTAATATTTTTGATTTGGTTGATCCACCTACCATACGAAAAAAAGAAAAGGTAGTGTGGTCAATTGAAGAAATTAATCGCTTTCTAAGTATAGCCAAAGAAGAAAAAAATCATAACTTTTACATGATTTATCTCATTGCCATCTATACAGGATTACGTAGAGGTGAGGTTCTAGCCTTACGTTGGAAAGATATTGATTTAACAAATGGAAAACTCAGTGTTTGCCAAAATCTCTATTATTCGAAAGGGGGTGAATTTCATTTTTGGGAGCCAAAAACAGGTCGCTCTAATCGTCTCGTATCCATTCCTGAATCCTTGGTAAAAGAACTTCAAGTCCATAAAGAATTACAACAACATCATATAACTAAAGTCGGAGAAATCTATGACGATCTTGGTCTAGTCATTGCAAATGAGTTAGGAGTTCCTATTCATCCAAGAAGCCTAACAGATAATTTTAGAAGACTAATAAAGAAAAGTAATGTTACTAAGATTAGATTTCATGATTTACGACATACTCATGCAACAATCCTTTTACAGTTGGGTGAACATGTAAAAATCGTATCTGAGCGTCTTGGTCATTCTGATGCCTCCATGACAATGAATGTTTATAGTCATGTCACTAGGGATATGCAAGAGCAGACAGCTAGAAGATTTGAAGAAGCCATGAAATTAAAAAAGCTCATTGAGTTTTAAACATTACTGATTTTCTACTAATTAAATAATGATGGAGGTAATTAAATGAGCAATAGAGTAAAATTTCTTTCAACAATTTCTGAACATGGGTTTGATATTAATAAGCCCTTCGATATCAGATGCTCTGGAAATGAAAACGGAGTAACCCTTTCCATATTAATTCAAGGAGATGAGAAAAATCATTGGAACTCAGATATTAGACTGGCCGCAATAAAGCAATTGATCTGGGAGCTAGACATAAAAAGTGAGTGTAACGCGGATTATAATATATTCCAAAAATATATGTTAACGATACTAGACTCAATAGGAAATGTAATTAGTTGGGCTACTCCCTATGATGAAGAACGCAATATAGAAAAAGTAAAACGTTTTATAGAAGATTCCTTAGTAACAAAAATTGTGGAAGACGCTACTCAAGAAGGATTAATTGATCAATATGACGATGATGATATTGATTTCTCTCTTTGAAAGTTATTGGAAGGAGTTGATTCTACAATGAATCGTGAACAAGCAATTTTTATCGAGTTAATGATGGATCTAGATTTTTTCGGAGCAACAGAGGCAATAATTTTTGCGTTTGATGATTTCATTCGGAATTTTGATATAAAACAACTTTCTGATTTAGAAGTTCATCAAAGAGCGAAGGAATGTTTATTACGATACCAATCTGTACTTTTGAAAGATGATTTTCTTTATGAGAAACGACAAGATGTTTTAGAAAAACTAGATTTAGAAGATGCAGTTTGGGAGTTTTTAGATGAAGATAACAAACCTACATTTGAACAAAAAATTTAAAGGAGTGTCCCCTAATGAATACAGTTAAAGTAATACGCGATGGAAAGTGGACTGAAGTTGAAACATATGAAATTATTAAAGGTGAAAAATTTCGTATGATAGAACCTTCAGGAAAGATTTTCTCGGAGATGTTAGCAACTAGTGCTCCTATGTTAAAAGATGGGACATGGGTAATAGATGCCCAACTTATAAAATTCTTTTAACTGCAAATCTACATGCTAAAAAACTATATATTTAAAGCTTCTGTGGTCAAAATGTGGTCATTCTCCCTATCCTACCAAATAATCAAAACAAAAAACCCTTGTATCCCAAGGGTTTTCGCCATTTACTTCAACGTAAGCAAAGCCACACTCTCAACATGCCCCGTATGCGGAAACATATCCACCGGCTGCACTTCCACAACCTCATACTTCTCCGCTAACACCTTCAAATCCCGCGCCAACGTAGACGGATTACAGGACACATATACCACTTTCTTCGGCTGCATTTGCAAAATGGTTGTTAATAAGGCCTCGTCGCAGCCTTTGCGCGGTGGGTCAACGACGATCACATCAGCGACAATCCCTTGCTTGCGCCAGTTGGGAATCACGACCTCGGCGGGTCCCACTTCAAAGCTTACGTTGTCCAAACCATTTAGCTCCGCATTTTTTTTCGCATCAGCAATGGCCTCTGGTACAATTTCTACACCGTACACGCGCTTGGCCTTCTGAGCTAGGAACAGCGAGATTGTTCCGATACCGCAATAGGCATCAATTACGGTCTCATCTCCTTCTAACCCTGCGTATTCCAGTGTTTTGCTGTACAACACATCTGTCTGTTCGGGGTTCACCTGATAAAAGGAGCGGGCCGAGATTGCGAACTTAATTGGTCCAATATAGTCGTAAATAACGTCATCGCCCCACAGCGTGAAGGTTTGGTCTCCAAAAATAACGTTGGTTCTGCGCTCGTTAACGTTTTGGACGATACTTTTCACTCCTGGTAATTCCGTACGGATAAGCTGGATGAGCTGTTCTCTCTCTGGCAGGAATGCTTCTGTCGTGATGAGCACTACCATGAGGTCTCCTGTTTTGGCACCTACTTTTGCTACTACATGGCGTAATAAGCCTGTGTGCTTTGCCTCGTTGTATGGTTCAATTCCTAAGCGTTCTGCGATTCGCTTCACTTTTGCTACCACTTCATCGTTGGCTTGATGCTGGATCAGGCATTCGTTGATATCGATAATATCATGTGATTTTTCTGCATAGAAGCCACCGATTAACGCGCCATTTTCCTCTCCAATGGGCACCTGTGCCTTGTTACGGTAACGCCACGGGTCTGTCATTCCTAGGGTAGGAAGCACCTTCACAGCCTTTGCTGGTTCAGCGTTATGCGATGTAGCTAGGGATGGATTAGAGGAGGCTTTGTCAGAAGGAGATGCTTCACCATTCGTCGTTCCTACTGCTGTTGCCTCTTTACTGGATACTGCATTTGTTGTCGTGCTCTGTCCATGTGCCAAAGCATCTGCTTCCCGTTTTCCAGCCAAGCCCTTCTGCTCCTCACCCTCGATTGAGAATCCACCAATTCGGCGCAGGTTATCCATGACGATTTGTTGCTTGTGTCGTAGTTGCTCGCTATATATTAGGTGTTGTAAGGAACAGCCGCCACAACGATCGTAGACCGGACAGGGTGGCTCCTCTCTATGATGGCTTGTAGCTGTTATTTCGAGCAGCTGAGCATAGCCAAAGTTCTTTTTGGCATGAATGACCTTTGCTTTGACGGTTTCGCCAGGCAATGCACCTTTTACAAACAAAGTATAGCCGTTATATCTACCGACCCCTTCCGCTTCATGGTTAAGACCAGTAATTTCTATGTCCACTACCTGCTCCAGCTGTACAGGGTAATTCTTAGGCTGTTGCTCCTTTGATCGATTCGTTTCTTTTCTCTGTTTATTACCGCGTTGCGATTTTCCTGTTCCTGATTTTCTCACTCTGTCTAGCTCCTTTAATATTGCATAAATCTATGTCATGGTACAAAAATCTCAAAATGATTGGCAAGGGTGTAGCACTCGCAAGGTAGTTCTCCACCCAATTCTCCATCCAGATTTAAAAGTACCTGTTGTTTGTCCTTGGTTGTTGCTTTGATATAATCCGATTGAAAATATAAAACATGGGGGTCTTTGATGTGGTCTCCTTTAATGGCCATACTAACGATACGTACGATTTCTGGCAATGTCGCCTTTTTTAAAACGATACAATCGAGCTTTCCATCTGAGAGACTAGCTGCAGGAGCTATTTTTTCAAAGCCACCTACAGAATTGCTATTCGAAATGAGAAAAAGCATAACTTCCTCATCGACCATGACCTGATTACGTGTCTCGATACGAATATGTGTTGGAGTGATAAACGGAAGCTTTTCTATTCCTTTTAAATAGTAGGCAAGCTGACCTACCACGGTTTTTAATTTACTTGGCACTTCATAGGTGAGTTCGGTTAGTGTTCCACCGCCAGCTATATTAATGAAATAACGGTCGTTCATTTTGCCAACGTCCATCTTTTGGGTGCGACCGGCTGCGATGATTTGACTTGCTTTTTTTAACGATTTTGGTATACCTAAGGCCCGGGCAAAATCGTTGGTTGTACCAGCAGGGATAATGCCAAGCTTAGGTCTATTTTTCTTTTCCGCCATGCCATTGATTACTTCATAAATAGTGCCGTCCCCACCGGCTGCGATGACAAGGTCAAATTGTCTGGATACGGCTCGGGCAGCCTCTCTGGTAGCGTCCCCTTCCCCTTTGGTAGCATGACAAGAAGTTTCATATCCGGCCTTTTCCAGCGTCTCTAAAATCTCTGGCAACTGACGGCGAACAGCTTCACGCCCCGAGGTCGGATTGTAGATTAGACGTGCTCTCTTCACTCGCGTCCCCTTCTTCCGTTACGTATATATTTTCGAATTTTATCATGATACCATACCCATCATATCCTGTATGACCATTTTTGGGAATCATTATGCGGTTTGTCACATGATTTTGCCTATTTTATCCCCTCTGCTCATGGTACTATTAGTGAAAAGATGACTTGTGCGAGGGGTGTATGAAGTTTGACGAAGCGTATGATTGTAGGAGTGGATATCGGGGGAACCACGATTAAGATAGCTTTACTAGATCCTAACGGGAAAATTATTACAAAAACCCAAATACCTACTCCTGTTCCTGAGGGAGAAGATGCGATTATTCAGCAGATGACAAGTACAATCGACCAACTGATGGCCGAGCAGGGCTTCACCAAAGAAGACGCCTATGGGATTGGTATCGGAGTTCCTGGGCCGGTAGATACGGACACGGGCTTTGTATATGAAGCGGTGAATCTTGGTCTAAAGGATACTGCGTTGAAGGCTAAAACAGAAGCTTTGACTGGTCTACCCACATATGTAGAAAATGACGCCAACGCAGCCGCTCTCGGTGAAATGTGGTGTGGTGCTGGACAAGGAACAGATAACCTGGTTGCTATTACACTCGGTACAGGTATTGGCGGAGGAATTATTATCGACGGCAAGATCGTCCATGGTGTAAAAGGAGTCGGTGGCGAAATTGGTCACGTAACTGTTAATCCAGATGGTCCACTATGCAATTGCGGTAAAAAGGGCTGCATGGAGCGATATGGTTCAGCGACAGCGATTATTTTAGGGATAGAAAAAGCGGCGAAGGAAGGACGCAGTACGTATTTAGCTAAGCAGCTAGCAGAGAAAGGCTCCTTAACTGCCAAGGATGCCTTTGATGCAGCGGCAGAAGGAGATATAGCAGCTCAAGAGGTCATTGACCAGGCTGCGTTTTACACCGGATTTGGTCTGTCTCACATAGCTAACCTACTGAACCCTGCCAAAATTGTGATCGGTGGCGGTGTATCCGCAGCAGGTGATGTTCTATTCAGGCTGATCCGTAAGTCTTTTGATTCCTACACATGGAAAATTGCCGCAGATTCATGCGAAATTCTGCCGGCTACACTTGGAAATGATGCGGGTGTAATTGGGGCCGGCTGGCTAGTAAAGCAGGGGCAGTCCGTGTAAATTGAGTAGCTTTTTCTATCAATAGCTGATAGATATAGACAAGCGCTGGACTTGTTATCCTGATTCTGTGATTTGAGCGAAGTCCTGCTGATTGGTTGTAACTATAATACAAGCTTGGCTCCGCTAAGAGCCAAGCTATTTTTATTTCACTAACAAATTCTCCCGTTTAAAGAACTTCGCTGCCACCTTAATGGCTATGATTACATAGCAAAGCGAGGTGAACACTACTAGAAGGGCATGCATAGGTTGGAGCTCCCCATAGAAAATCTCTTTAAAAATCGCCACCCCATTAAAGATCGGCAACATATAGTACGCATATGGAATGTCAATCGGATTAAGAGGCATCATCAGGTAAGCAGGTACTAATCCTACCAAGACAAGTGGGGTCATGTATGTCTGCGCTTCCTTAAAGGATTTAGCAAAAGAACTAATACTTAACATGATGCCAGCAAACATAGCCGAAAGTAATATGAGCACCACAAACAACACGATGATCGAGCTAGTGGTGAAAAATTGCAAGGAGAGTCCTCCAGCATCGTGATTCATTGAGATAAACGAAAAAATTAACGAAACACTAATCACCGAAGCTAGCGAACTGACGCCACTCATGATCATGACGGTAAATAACTTCGCTGTTAACACGCTATTAGCGGTTATCGGGGCACTTATCAGTGTCTCTAACGTACCTCGTTCCTTCTCTCCCGCAATTAAGTCTGTGGCAGCTGGTAAGCCCCCAGAGATTAAAGAAGCAATCATGAGGATAATCAGAACTCCAGATAAAATACTACCAGACACCTTTTCATCGCTTGCTACGCTTTCAAAATTGGTATGCATTGGTTCGATCGCTTCAATCGACAAGCCCACATGCTGCAAACGCTTAGAGACAACTTCTCTTTCATATTCCTTTATGGATTTTTCAATTAACGTTTTGGCGTAAGTAGACTTTTGATTAGAAGGATCATACCAGACGGTGATATCAACAGCCTCACCAGCTTGGAGCTTACTCTGCAATTGCTCCGGCAATTTTATGAAAGCTCTCGCATTACCATTCTTAATTGCTACTAAAGGATCTTCTACCTGAATCATTTTTACACTATCATTTTTTTGTAAGATTTGTACAAAGGGATGCTGACTATCTGCATTAACAATCAGCGGCACGAAGGATTGTGCTTCTTTGGCTACTCCATTCATAGAAAATGACATTAGAAATACAAATAATGGTACAACTACCAATGGTATGACTAAAGCTCCGATCCACGTTTTGCGGTCCCGTATGAGGTCCGTCATTTCCTTTTGAAAAACAATCCAGATATGCTGTCTATTCATTTTCTTTCTCACCTCCGACCGCTCGCATAAAGATGTCGTCCATATCCTGTAGATCATAGCGTTTACGCAAAGCCGGGATCGTCCCTTCTACAATCATCTTCCCTTTATGCATGATTGTTACTCTAGAGCATAGCTTCTCTACTTCCCCCATGTTATGTGTGGAAAATAGTATCGTTTTATTCTGCTGTTGTAATTCTTTAATTAAGCGTCGAAATACACTAGCTGCTGTAATATCTAAACCTGTAGTAGGCTCGTCAAACAAAATTACCTTTGGATCATGCACTAACGACCTCGCAATCGCTACCTTCTGTCGCATTCCTCGGGAAAAAGGACCTACACGACGATCCAAGAATTCACTCATGTCCAATTGCTTACTAACCTGTTCAATTCGCTGATCTAAGAGCTTCTGATCCAACCCATGTAGCTTCCCTATGTATTGAATATTCTCCCTTGCTGTCAACCTAGCGTATAGCTCCACATCTCCGCCGAACAACAATCCAATGCGTTTACGGACTTCCATCGGATGTGTTTTAACTGAGTAACCATCCATGATAATATCGCCGTTGGTAGGGGTCAAAATTGTTGCCATCATGCGCATCGTGGTAGTCTTACCTGCTCCATTTTCCCCTAGAAGCCCCAGTACCTCTCCTGGTCGACATAGTAGTGAAAGCTGATCGACAGCAACGACATCTTTAAATGCTTTTGTCACACTCTGTACTTCAATCATAGATACCCTCTCTTTCTGAAAACAAACGCGGTTCTACCTCATTCTACTCGTTTTCCCCGACTTCTTCATTTTATGTAAGCATTCCTTTGCATTGTGACTACAACATCATTTTTTCATAAATAAGTACAACCAATCCTTGCATGAATCATTGTTGCACTTCTCCTATTTTACATCAAGTTTCTCCTACTGCCTTACACAAGAAAAAAGAAGGCCTCTGTTGTTGAGCCTTCTTGTAGATTATTCTATCTTCTACGCATTATGCACCTGTTCATCTACAACTTCTTGTAACCATTTCGCTACAAAAGGATGTGGCAGGTATGTTTTACCACTATAGGCATAGTTTAAGCCATCCAAATTGGAGGGGATGACCTTCTTAGTGAAATATCCTTCGCTCAAGAATAACGGGATAACAATTGTTCTGCCTTGATTGATTGCTTCTTCTGCCCGAGAGCGAAGATTGTCCGGATGCAGAGTTCCATAGGTAGCCTCAGAGAATTTCAAGCGTTCCTTCAAAGTCTGTGTCATACTCTGTAATACTTCTTCCCACTTCCGATGATTTTCTCCTTCGTCTGCTCCATGTCCAACTAGGAACAGGATCTCTTCTTGTGGGTCCGAGGAAAGCTCGCGAATCCGCTCTTCTAAAATATCCAAAATAAACGGGTGATCGTTCATTGGTGGGCAATAGATCATTTCCATTGTTGTGTGTAATCGTTCCCACTCATCATCCAATTTATTATCGGTAGCACCTAACAAATAGCCGATCTCATCAATATGCGTACTGCCTTCTGCAACAAAGAGGGGAATCGCAATGACTTTTTCTACACCGCGAGCCTCAAGTTCTCGTAGACCATCCTCAACAAGGCGTCCTTCTACCATTTCCAGAAAACAGGTGGTGTAAGGTACCCGGATGTCTAAACTAGCAACTGCCTGATCCACAAGCTCCACCCATGCTGCACTGCTGGAACCATGACCTATAATGAGTACTCCGACTTGTTTCATTCCGTGCTTCGCCCCTCTATCTATGTCGTTTCTTGTTCACGATTGTATATGATTAACCGCTAAATAAGAATAGTTATCAAGTAATACAAATTCTATTATGCAAAACTTCGAGGGGAACTGCAATAATTCAAGTGCTGTAAAAACGCATTGTCACAAAAATGTGATATTTTAGCCCAGAATATGTACGATTTCTACTCTGTATCGACGACAATTTGACATCTCATACCAAAGAGGAATATTCTTCTTTCCACTTTTCTATAGAAAACGTTGTAAATAACGTAGTGAACGATTCCGCATCGTTAAAATAGTGGCGAGATTCTTTTGCCTGAGGATTTTGTTCTAAAAAGAGAGTAGCTGCTATTTGATTTACAGGTACCCCTTCCTTCTCCTGATCGTACACTCCTTGTTGGGCTAGAAGCTTCTCGAAAAAACGGACATAGGTAACAGTAAGCGTTTTCGTTTCTTTTCCTACTTGATAAATGACAACTGATCGCTCAAAGGTGTCCGCAGGTGATCCCCCTTTTCCAGCGGGCACGCTTTCCCCTATAACAGACAGAATTTTCATTATCTCTTCCCCTTTTTTATTCGCACACTCGTAGACCCATATTCTATATTATAGAATAGAGTGATTATTTCCACAAACTAGTTCATTCCTTTTTAACCCATTACAAGGGCCTTTACATGTCCAAATGTCTAGTTTGAGCAATTTTTTAGCAGGAAATTTATTGCAAAAAAAGATTCAACTATTTAGGTTTACATCTGACCTTGCTAAGAAGTAAAGGGAGGTTCTTGTCGTCATGTGCACATGATAAAGCTGTAAACCGACAAACAAGTGACCCCTTAGCAAAGCATGTCATTTCTTGGGAAATAAATCCGACATTTCTCAGGTCACAGTCAATGGTCTTTCATATACCTTCCGAATTAGCTCCTCCACCTCTGCTTCTTGCATGGATATATCACCAACTTCTCCCCATCTACCAACACTAGTAAGTAAGTCTATAGCAGTAATCAAGCGTTTGTCATAAAGAAACGTTACTTGTTTATCAATCACTTCATAGGTAACACCTGCTGGCAATGGCAGTGGATGAGGAATGTCCTTATACTCAATCTGTAACATACTAGGTAATCCAATCTGCTCACGTAGCTGATCCATACTACCATCTGAGATAATCGTACCATGGTTGATAATCATCACTCTGGAACAGATAGATTCTATATCATCCATGTCATGTGTGGTGAGTAAGATCGTTTTCTGTTCTTGTTTATTGATCTGTTGTAAAAAGCTCCGAATATTGGTTTTCGCTACCACATCCAGCCCAATTGTTGGTTCGTCCAAAAATAATACATCCGGATTATGTAACAAAGCAGCTACCAGATCAGCTCTCATACGTTGCCCTAGTGATAGTTTACGTACAGGTGTATCAATAAACTCTTCTATATGTAAAAGATCATCATATTGCAATAAACGAGAGCGATACTGTGCCTCCTCAACCTTGTACATTTCCTTGATAATTTCAAAAGAATCACGAACAGGCAGATCCCACCACAGTTGAGTACGTTGCCCAAAAACTACACCAATCTGATGAGCTAGTTTTTTGCGCTGACGCTCTGGATGTAGCCCGCTAACCCTGATTTCACCGGAAGAAGGATGCAGAATGCCACAAAGCATTTTAATGGTTGTGGATTTTCCCGCTCCGTTTGGTCCAATGTAGCCGACCGCTTCTCCCTTGCCAATCTCAAACGAAATATCATGAACAGCATGCACAATTCGCCTCTCCCGTGAAAAGAGACTGCGAATAGAGGAAAACCGCCCCGTTTTTGGTTTCGCCAGCTCAAAATGTTTATAAATTCCTCGTGCTATGATCATCGTAATTCCCCCTTTCCATCTTTTATTAATTGCCCGTACTGTGGTAATGTCTGATACCAAAATTCCAAAAGGAAATTGCCGCTCCAAGGAAAACAAGGGCAACAAGTGGACTAATCAATACTTGTATCCAGTTCCCTCCCTTATCTAGTAAGTAGGAAAGAGCTGTGTAGTTCACAAAAGCAATCGGCATCAGTGTAAAGAACAGTGTCTTTAACCATCCCGTATATAAGCTAATAGGATATTTAGACGCATTCATTGGAGCATAGAATAAAAACACCTGTAAATCACTGATTCTTCCCATCCAAAAGCTACATGTAGCCACGATCAGCGATAAAGAAAAGCAGATAAATGCCCCTCCCATTATGATAATAGGCAACCACATCAGGATACTTGTGACATCCTGCCCCTGCCTCACTAGCTGAATCAGAGAGTAGCCACAGACAAGCATACCTTGTCCCAATTGACCTAGTCTTCCAATATCAATATTACGGCTTAATAACAACATTAATGGAGAGAGGGGGCGAATTAATAAACTATCGAATTCTCCCTGTAAAATGTATCTTTCAAACTCATGTATTTCGGAAGCAAACATTCGAAACATCGCCTCTGAAATGGTAGCACAACCAAAAATTAAACCTAGCTCATAGAGGGTCCATCCTTGGATGTCAGTAAACTTCCATAATAACACTGTTATTCCAAGAAAATCGACTAAAAGTAAGAGTCCTATCATCAAATTAGAGATAATGAAATTCCATTTATATTGCATACGCGAGCGGATACTTGCTCGTAATAATCGTCCATAAATTCTTAGCATCGCTCTCCCTCCTAACCACCTTGGACTTCCAAGTGTTTTTGTGCCAGCCTAGCCAAGATCATATTACATAAGGTTAACAAGATAACCCATACCACCTGGATAAAGATCGCCTGTGGGCCCTGCTTTTCTAGTAGGATCATGCTTGGATAATAAAGAATACCTGCATAGGGGAAGTAAGATAGGATCATTTCCAAAGAACGGGGAAAAAACTCCAAAGGTAGCATTTGACCACCTAGTAATAGCATTAAGGACTGATTAAAATAGTGAGCCCATTTTACTTCGGTACTCCAAAAAGCTAAAATGCCTACCATGAAATATAAATTAAGACCAATACCAACCGCACAACATGCCGATAAGCCAAACCATACTATGGTTATGAAATTCGTAGGTACGTAAAAGCCAACAACACAAGAAAGAATCAGATAAATCGGAAGAAAACGGTGAAAAAAATTATAAACAATCCGGCCTATTTCCTGACTCACTGTATAAAAATAAAAATGAATGGGTTTCATGATATGTAGGGAGATTTGTCCCGTACGAACCCATTCAGGTATAGAAAGTCCTGGAGTTAGAAAAGTAGTGATCCATAGCATACATTGGGTGAGAACTAAATAAAAGAGAACATCATGTAAAGCAAGAGGACTGAGCGCTTCTTTGCCATTCATGACGCCTGTCCAAATCGCCATCATGACAAAACCAAAAATACAGCTTCCTATCGTGTTAATAAAATGAGCCATGCGATACTGAACGTTTGCTTTGTAGGTTTTAATAGCCAGTACATAATAAACCATAGCCTCCCTCCTTTACTTACCTGTGTTGTTATTCAGAAAAATTAGTCAAGAGTTTCATATTAGCAAAATCTATTTTTTTTGTAAAGAAGAAGGTAAGATCCCGTTAGAAGTAGAAAAGCCTACCTCGTCTAATAACGAAGTAGGCTTTGTTTGCTTACATTCACATAACAACTTTCAGTCAAACGCTAGATTAAATAGCGGAGGTAAATATACAGGGTTGAAATCACGATGGATAGAATCATCAGTGGAAAACCAATTTTCAAAAAGCCAAGGAATGTTATCTTTTCTCCTTCTTTAGCCGCAATACCAGCTACGATCAAGTTAGCACTCGCTCCAACTAGAGAACCATTACCACCTAAACATGCCCCTAGTGCCAGACTCCACCACAAAGGTTCCAGATTGTCTATACCCATTCGTCCCATCTCCTGAATCATTGGGATCATGGTTGCAACAAACGGAATATTGTCCACGAAAGCAGATGCAATCGCACTCAACCACAGGATTAAAAGAGCAGTTGCCGTAACGTTTCCTTTCGTTAGATTGACCGCTTCCTGCGCGAGAGATGCAATAATTCCTGTCTCGACAAGTCCTGAAACGAGTACAAACAACCCTACGAAAAAGAAGATCGTTGTCCACTCTACCTTGGTTAAGGCTTCCTCTAAATAATGCTCGCCCGTAATTAATAACAATAAAAAGGCACCGACTAACGCTACTGTAGCTGATTCAAGATGAAGTACTTGGTGTAAGAAGAATCCAATAATCGTCAGCGCTAAAACGAACAGTGATTTTACTAATAACGTTCGATCTGTTATTTCAGCAGCAGCATCCAGCTTCATGAGCTTTTGGCGCAGTTCTTCTTGCGTATGCAATTGCTTACGGAACATAAAAGCAAGTACCACAATCGTGACCACAGCTATAAACATAGAGATAAGGGTCAAATTATTGATAAAGGCCACGAAGGAAAGCTCCTTAACAGCACTTCCAATCATGATATTAGGCGGATCACCGATCATTGTTGCTGTACCTCCGATATTTGACATCAGGATTTCTGACATCAGATACGGAAACGCAGATACCTTTAATTTTCGAGTAATACTAAACGTAACAGGTACCATCAGCAAGACAGTAGTCACGTTATCTAAAAAGGCAGAACCTACAGCAGTAATGAGCGATAACGCAATTAAAATATACAGTGGGTTTCCCTTTGCCTTTTTCGCTGCCCAGATCGCAATAGCTTTAAACAATCCTGTCTTGGCTGTAATCGCAACAATAATCATCATTCCGATCAATAACCCAAGCGTATTAAAATCAATATGGTGTAATGCGGTTTCTTGGCTAACAATTCCTAGCATAACCATACATACTGCCCCCACCATCGCAATAATGGTGCGGTGAATTTTCTCTGAAATGATAATGGCATACGTAACCAAGAAGATTACAAGTGCAATGATCGCCTGTTGTTCCATATCTGCCTCCCCTAAGCATTCTTGTACCTTCTGTTAAATGATTTGTCCATTTTTCTAATCCGTCATCCATTTTACCTAATATCTACTATAATCTCTAGG
Organism: Brevibacillus laterosporus DSM 25; assembly: GCF_002706795.1. Lineage (NCBI taxonomy): Bacteria > Bacillati > Bacillota > Bacilli > Caryophanales > Paenibacillaceae > Brevibacillus > Brevibacillus laterosporus. The sequence continues at coordinate 2,647,329 of NZ_CP017705.1, read as the reverse complement.
CTTTATAGGTAAAAAAAACCTGCAAAGTACCGTTTTTTCTTTCCAAGAAAGGAAAAAGCGAACTCTGCAGGCTAGTATCGTACTCTACATGACTACCTTTTATATTAGTGGTTACTTTCTCTACATACCCTCTGGATTCGTGAGTACTACTTCATCTCCATCTTTCAAACCGCTCACAATCTCCACATATTCGGCGCCTTCAATACCTATTCCCACGTCTTTTGGCATCGGGTTTCCACTTGGGTCCTTGACCATAACCGTACCTTTGCCTTCTTCCATTACTTCTACAGCATTAACTGGCAAACGCACCGCATTCTCTTTCTTATTGATATAGATATCACAATCACCGCTCATACCATGCTTCATTTGACTGCTATCCTCAACAGCAATTTTCACTTCGAAACGAACCGATTTGTCCTGCTTGCTTCCCTCTTTCGGTAGTTCTGTTACCGTACCTTTAAATGCTTTTGTTCCAAAGGCTGTGATAAATACATCAACATTTTGTCCCACTTTGACCTGTGGGAAATCCAGTTCATCAACAGCTGCTTTAAATGTGACAGAAGAAGTATCCATGATGATAGCCGCAGGATCACTGCCAAGCGCTTCTCCTACTTTCACATTCAATTTCGTAATCTCACCGCTAATCGGAGCAACTACTCTTCGTTTGGATAAATCACGCATCTTTTGGTCCATACCAAGCTGCGCTTCTTTCCAGTTTAATTCTTTCTCTTCAATTTCTGTTTTATCTGCTTCTCTATCCATTTTCGCTAAGAGCTGATTTTTTTTTATGGTATCTCCTTTTTTAAACAGGACCTCACCAACTTTACCTGTAGTACCCGCCAAAATTTCGATATCATCTGCTTTGGTAAAAGGAGAATTTCCCTGACTTGCGTATTTCAATCCTTTAGCATCCGTATATTCAACAGAACCAAGGTCATTTACATACAAGCCTCCTGTATTTTTGACCAATACGTCAACAGCATGCTGAGCCATTTTTCCGTCTTGCTTGGTTCCTTCCATATCAATACGGTCGATTTCACCATCTACATAAGTCATTGAGCTTGGTAAAAATACCTTCACTTTCTGCCCTTCCCGTAACAATTCAGCTTCGTAAGGGGAGAAGTAACCTGTAATCTTTATATAATTGGGATCGGTTACCTTGGCTATCACCGTCTCAGGTGATACACTGTCCCCACGTTTAACCGATATTTCTTTGACAACTCCACCTGCATTAGCCTCAATACGGTCTTTTCTATCTTTCAAATCCTTTATTTCTTTCTGCATACGGGCCATCGACAATTTTTGTTTCTCGATTTCGAAGCCAGCATCTGTAGCCTCCATGGTAAATAACAAATCGCCTTTTTTAACACGCTGCCCTTCCTTAACAGCCAGACTCTCTACTTTACCACTTACATCTGGCTTCACTTCCTGACGAGCCGTAGCTTCAACTGTACCTGTCGAATACACTGTTTTCTTCACTTCACCCAAATCTACCGCTACAGTCTGAAGTGCAGGTGGTTCAACAACTTCCTGTGATGCATCCGTAGCAGGAGCAAAATATTTATACCCTCCATAGCCGCCACCCGCTAGTACGAGCACGGTGATGGCTGAAATAATCATTTTTTTCTTAATAGCCATGCGTTAATTCCCCACATTTCTTCCATTTATATTTAAAATACCTTTCTTTATCAAAACAATCACCTAAGCAATAATTACAGAAACGCTACTGAGAGCGAATAGCCTCCAATGGGCTTAGACGGGATGCCCGGATGGCAGGAAGAATCCCCGCTAATAACCCGATAACAACCGAGAATAGAATGGCAAATATAGCAAGAGACGGAGGTACCAATGCAATTTGTGTTACTACCTCTTCTTCTGGTCCCATGCCTCTTCCCATTCCCATTCCAAAATTACTTAAAACATCGCTATTTTTACCGAGATAATTGATGATCGCTACGGCTCCATAAGCAAGACCTAAACCAGTCAGTCCTCCGATTAAACCGATTGAACCTGATTCAATCAAAAAGAGCCAACGAATATTATACACGGTAGCACCAATAACCTTCATAATCCCAATTTCCTTGGTTCGCTCCAGAATGGACATGATCATGGTGTTTACTATACCGATCGTTGCAACTAATAAAGAGATAGCTGCGATACCACCAAGCACTAATTGAATAACAAAGAAAAACTTATTTAGTTCAGCAAGCTGACGTGCTGGCGAATAGTTCTCATAGCCGATTTTTTGTAAATCCTTAACGACCTGCTCTACTGCTTCCCTTGATCCTACCTTTACATTGATTGAATCATATTGCAGAGCTGGCTTCTGATTGCGATTTTTGGAACGGTTCGGTTTGCTGCCACCCATTTCCATATCATAGTCGCTTTGTTCTCTCTTTTGTTCCATCCAGGTATTCAGCTCATTAACCATCTTCATAGGTACATAAATAGTGCTACCTCGATAGCTCTTTTCATCCTTTTGCATCTGACCGACGACGCGAACACGTATTTCCTTCTTTTCAAACTTAGGTTCGTTGTCGATCGTGTATTCTCGTCTTAGTTCTAACATCGCCGTTTTCCCAACCATCTCTATGATTCCCGATTCTCCAGAGCCACCCATTTCATATCTGGCTCTATTTCCACTCTGGTTAGCATTGCGTTTTCTAGCTTCACGGCGGTCCTTCTCCACATCTCTCATTTGTCTTGGTATTTCGTAGGAGATCACGATTTCATTGTTTGCCCCAGTTAGATACTCACCCTTTTCTAGCTCCTTTGATCTCACAGGTGCTTCTTGTTGTGGATCAACCCCAATGATTTGGAAATGCTGTGCCTCTCGACGCCCTAGCTTTAAGACGGCATTTCCCATAAATTCTTTATGTGGCATAACGGCCTCAATCCCAGGAATAGCCTTTATTTCCGGTATACTTTTACTATCTAAGCGTTTCATTTGATCTGGCGTTCTCTCAGTGGTTCCATCTGGCATCAACCAAGCTGGATACACTTCAAGCTCAGTTAAATTACCGAAGTTTTCTAGACTTTTAACAGCATTCTCTTTTAGACCAATACTAAGAGATAGCATGGTCACAATAGCAGCGGTACCAATCATAACCCCAACCGATGTCAGCACCGTCCGAAGCTTCATACGCCAAAGATTGCGCCAGACGATACGTAGCGAATCAAGCAGTTTCACAAATTACACCTCATTTTTCCCCTTGCCTTTTTACCAGATAAGAGCAAATAAATTCTAGTCTCTATTACGCGAAAGCTCAGGCTAGTCATCCTCGTAGGCCTGAGTATTGCCACATCCCTTTATTGCTGAATGTAGCCATCCCGTAGAAAAATTGTCCGATCAGATTGGCTTGCAACCTCCTGATCATGTGTGACAATCACAAAGGTTGTACCACTTTCCCGATTCATTTGACGCATGAGCTGTAAAATTTCTTCCTCTGTTGCTGTATCCAGATTCCCGGTTGGCTCATCCGCAAGAACAATTCCCGGTTCATTGACCAAGGCCCGCGCAATACTGACACGCTGTTGCTGACCACCACTTAGCTCATTAGGCTTATGATGCTCTCGCTTTTCCAGTCCCACTTGGTTTAACATCGCTATCGCTTTTTCACGTCGTACACGAGGACTTACTCCAGAAAAAACGAGCGGTAGTTCCACATTTTCAACTGCTGTCAAATTAGGCAAAAGATTAAACGATTGAAACACAAATCCTAAGCAACGCCGTCTAAACAAACATAGCTGATTCTCGTTAAACTTAGAGATCTCTTCCCCATTTACATGAATCGTTCCTTGTTCGGGACGTGTTAACCCAGCCATCAGGTTAAGTAGCGTTGATTTCCCTGAACCTGATGTTCCGCATAACGAAATAAATTCGCTTTTTCCAATATGCAGGTTGATATCATGTAAAACGGGGACCTGAAACTTACCTGCCTTATAAAAATGATTGACATCTCGTACCGTTAATTCACCGATGCTATTACTCACTTTCTCTTCACCTCATAGCTTCCCTCTTCCTAATATTTTAGATAATTTTTCCACTATTCAAAAAATGTCATCCTCCAAAAAGTAAGATTGTTGTTTTGACTACGCATGTACAGGAAAAAGTTTCTCTTTGAAAAGACGCTTTAGTAGACCAAAAAGTAACATTTTTTCTTGAACTCTACTAATTTTTTGTTGAGAAATGCTGGAATTAATAGCTCATACCATTAGCTATTAATAGGACGATGGTAATACATGATTGTTACAAAAAATCAGTTTTATTCTTTGACATGTTTACTGTTCATTGCTACACTGTATCAAATACCTGAAAATTCATGATACGGAGTCGATACCATTGTAAAACCCTTTTCAAGAAAAAGAAAAAACAAATGGAAACTTAGTTTGTTGAAGACAGAATAGCTCTGTCTATCTTTCTCATGAAAAGAGGTTTTTTTGTCATGCTTACCAAACAAGTACGCTTTCTTTGGGTTGGCCAAATGCTTGCCAACGCTGGCGACGTTTTTTATATTATCTCTCTGCTTACCCTCGTTTTTGAAATGACACATTCCGCTGTCTATACCGGCTTCGTACCGCTTACCATTATCCTAGCGCAGACAGTGAGCAGTTTTTTCGCGCCCCTTATGCAACGCCGTTTTTCCCTATCTACCCTACTGTTTTTGTCTCAATTTGCCAAAACATTATTTTTAGGTCTGCTTGTTTTTGTAACGCAATGGTCGTCTTTTCCGTTGCTTGTAAGTTTAGGTCTCGCCTCTTTGATTTCCTTTTTGGACGGATGGGCTACTCCTGCTCGTAATGCCCTGCTACCACGAATAGCACAGCCTGTACATCTGCTGCGATTAAATAGTTTGTTCGCAACCACCGATCAAGTGATTCAATTTGTGGGTTGGGCACTAGGGGGAATGCTCGTAGCTTTTTTAGGAATCACATACCTTTTTGCTGTTAGTCTTGGATTATTCATCATTTCAACAATCTGTATGGCTTATCTACATGATCCTATCTCTCAAGCAACAACAAGTGCTGATGGCTCTTCCAAAAAAGAAGCACTACTTCGCGGCTGGAATTATATCCTCCATTCCCGCACGCTCCTTACACTCACTTGTATGGATGTTCTAGAATCCTTGGCAGGGGCCATCTATGTAGCTGCCATCATGCTATTTTATGTGTCTGATGTTCTAGGCAAAGGTCAAGAATGGTGGGGATATCTCAATGCCAGTTACTTTGTCGGTATGATTGTCGGAGGCTTGTTATTAGTAGTTATTGCGACTCGTGTATCTCGTTATTTTCTTTCTTTTTTACTAGGAGCTGGGCTATTCTCTGCCCTAATAACACTAGGCTTTGGAGTTACGCATAGCGCCTGGATTGCCTTATTCCTATCATTTTTATTGGGACCTGCCACACAGATTCAATATGTCAGCAAGCAAACCTACTTTCAAAGAAGCGTGGACCCTCTCTATTTGCCTAACGTTCTATCGGCAAAAAGTACAGTGGAATACGTGGGCTACGGCTTATCAGTTCTAATCCTGACCAACGTGGTTGCGATATATGGTGCGGCTATGGCCTATCTAGTAGCTTCGAGTATACTTACTACGAGTATGTTACTCGGATTTATCATGCGCCGAGCATTTAAGATTGAGCTACAGAAGTTGAATGGATAATAGGTAGAACATAGAAACAAACAAATACACAAAAGCTCCTCTTCCTGTCATAGTAAAGCTATCGAGAGAAAGAGGAGCTTTTTTCATTTACAATGCTTCTAGTGATTCTACCAACAATTTATTGACCAGACCTGGATTTGCTTTTCCTTTCGTCTGCTTCATAACTTGGCCCACTAAGAAACCAATTGCCTGTTTTTTACCTGCTTTGTAATCTTCTACCGATTGTTGATTAGCCGCAATGATTTCATCGACGATGCGTTTCAATTCGCCTTCATCGCTAATTTGCACCAATCCTTTTTCTTCAACAATGGTTGCCGGGTTCTTGCCTGTCTCCACCATTTCTGTAAAGACTGTCTTGGCAATTTTAATTGAAATGGTTCCCTTTTCGATCAGCTTCACCATTTCTCCCAAACCTTCAGGCGTCATTTTCACGTCTGAGAAGTCCAGATTGTTTGCATTTAGGTATCCAAACAGATCCACCATTAAAAAGTTAGCAACCGTCTTTGGATCGGCACCTGTTGCTACTGCGGCGTCAAAGAAATCTGCTGATTCACGTGTCATAGTTATAACTTCCGCATCAGATGTAGACAATCCATATTGCTCAATATAGCGTGCCTGACGAGCATCTGGCAATTCAGGGATAGAGGCCTTAATACGCTCAATCCATTCGTCAGTAATCGTAACGTTAACCAGATCAGGGTCTGGGAAATAACGATAATCATGCGCTTCTTCTTTAGAACGCATTACGATGGTTTTTTTATTAGCATCATCCCAGCGTAGCGTTACCTGTTTAATTTCTCCGCCGTTTTGGATTACTTCTTCCTGACGTTTCACTTCATATTCCAAAGCAGCCTGTACATTGCGGAAGGAGTTCATGTTCTTCAATTCCGTTTTTGTACCTAATTTGGTCTCTCCTACAGGACGGATTGATACGTTAGCATCACAGCGAAGGGAGCCTTGCTCCATTTTCACATCAGATACTTCCGTATATTGAATGATTGCTTTTAACTTCTCCAAATAAGCTTTGGCTTCTTCTGGTGAGCTAATGTCTGGCTCTGTAACAATCTCTACTAACGGCACACCTACACGGTTGTAGTCCATCATTGTACCGCTTCCGTATTCGCAGTGCGTCAATTTACCAGCATCTTCTTCTAAATGGAGACGATTGATACGGATACGCTTGGTTTTGCCATCTACTTCAATATCAATCCAACCGTTCTTACCCACTGGTTGGTCAAACTGTGAGATTTGATATGCTTTAGGAAGATCAGGGTAAAAATAATTTTTACGATCAAATTTTGTATCACGCGAAATTTCACAGTTAATCGCTAAGGAAGCCTTCACCGCGAATTCTAATGCTTGTTGATTCAGTACTGGCAATACACCCGGATGTCCTAAACAAATAGGGCATGTGTGTGTATTAGGCGGAGCACCGAATTCGGTTTTGCAACCGCAGAAAATTTTACTATTGGTCGATAGTTCAGCGTGAACCTCTAAACCAATGACCGTTTCGAATTTTTGGCTCATGTTACACTTCCTCCCTTCCCAATTGTGGCTTGTTCGGGAACAGATTAGTTGATTGCTCGTACGCATGTGCCGCACGTAGAATCGTGGATTCGTCGAAAGCTTTCCCAATCATTTGCAAGCCAATTGGCAACCCGCTATCAGAGAACCCGCATGGAACTGAAATAGCCGGAAGACCAGCTAAGTTAACCGTTACCGTACAAATATCCTCTAAGAACATTTGCACCGGATCATTCATTTTCTCACCAAGTTTAAAAGCTGGGCAAGGAGTAGTCGGATGTAACACAATGTCAAAGTTCGCAAAGATTTCTTCAAAGTCTTGGATAATCAAAGTACGCACTTGTTGTGCCTTTTTATAAAAAGCATCATAGTAACCAGAAGACAAGGCATATGTTCCTAGCATAATGCGACGTTTGACTTCTGCACCAAAACCTTGGCTACGAGATTCCATGTATAAATCCAACAGGTTTTCTGCGTTATCAGCGCGTACACCATAACGAACACCATCAAAACGCGCTAAGTTAGAAGAAGCCTCTGATGAAGCTAATAGGTAATAGGCTGGTACGGCATATTTTGTGTGCGGCATTGATACCTCACTCCAAGCAGCCCCCATGCTTTCCAATTGCTTCAAAGCCGCTAATACCGCATCGCGAACCTGTGGATCAATTCCTTCTCCCAGTAACTCTTTTGGTACCGCAATTCGTAAGCCCTTCACATCACCTGTCAGAGCAGATAGATAATCAGGGACTTCAAAATCAGCAGAAGTAGAGTCATACGTATCATGTCCTGCAATAGCTTGTAAAACAAAAGCGGAATCCTCTACGTTTTTCGTCAACGGTCCGATCTGATCTAGTGACGATGCATAAGATACCAAGCCATAACGGGATACACGTCCATAAGTTGGCTTCAAACCAACCACACCGCAGAAAGCAGCCGGTTGACGAATAGAACCACCTGTATCTGATCCAAGTGTAAAGAAGAATTGGCGAGCAGCCATCGCAGCAGCAGACCCACCACTAGAACCACCTGGTACATATTCTAAATTCCACGGATTGCGAGTTGGGTAGAAACCAGAGTTTTCATTGGAACCACCCATCGCGAATTCGTCCATGTTTAATTTAGCAAACACGAGTGCGTCAGCTTCCTTCAGCTTTTGGCTGACTGTACCATCATAAATAGGATCATAGTTAGACAAAAGCTTGCTTGCGCATGTTGTTTGTAAGCCTTTTGTTACGATATTATCCTTAACACCAGCCGGTAGGCCGAACAAGAGGCCGAGATCCTCTGTACCTTTAGCTAGCTTTTCATCCATCGCTCTTGCTTGGCTAAGAGCAGCTTCCTCGTCAACGAGCAAAGTCGCTTGTACATCCTTGTCCACTTCACGGATGCGTGCAAGCGATTCATTAGCTAGATCTGTGACAGATAGCTCTTTCTTTTTTAGCTCGCTATGTATATCTGCTAAGCGTTTATCAAATAGGGACACAATGTCTCCCCCTTTCTCTCCTATTCAAAAACAGCCGGTACCTTGAACTGTCCATCTTCTTGATCTGGTGCATTGCGCAGTGCTTCTGCATTAGATACGGAAGGACGGTTTACGTCAGGGCGCATAACGTTACGTACGTCAAACGCATGACTAGTTGGCTTCACATTGGTCGTATCCAATTCGTTTAATTGGGCAGCAAAATCTAAAATCGCATCCAATTCACGTGTGTAGCGCTCCGCTTCCTCCTCCGTTAAACGTAGTCGTGCCAATTTAGCCACGTGTTCTACTTCTTGTCGGGAAATCCTACTCATCTCTTTTCCACCTCCAAATGACCTAGTTGTACGTTTCTACATAACATTGATATTACTTGAAAAATCCAAGGTTAGTCAATTTGACCTCTTACTTTTTCTTCTTTTCATTAAAGCATGAAAGGAGGTTTCTACTATCCTTTATCATTTCCTATCTGTTAAAAAAACGCCGCATGCTCTTCTTTCAAGCAAAACGGCATTATTACGAACTTATTTATTATACCAAGTTAATCCCATGGCCCCTGGGCCCACATGAGTAGCAATAACTGGTCCAAAATGACTTATTGTAACAGTTACATGTGGATAGGTTGATTCAATGTAAGCCTTCCATTCCTCTGCTTCTTCTTGAACCTGCGCTTGAATAATAGAAACCTGCATAGGTTTGCCTGCTTTGGCATCTGCCTCAAATAAATCCATGATCCCAGCCTTAGCTTTGACACGCGTTCTTACCTTTTGATATGGAACAATCTTTTTATTCTCAAACGTTAGGATTGGCTTGATTTTAAGCATGTTACCCAACATCAATTGAGCCGCTGACAAGCGACCTCCGCGGTACAAGAAATCTAAATCCTCAACTAAAAAGTACGTTTTCATTTGCGTACGTATATATTCGATACGTTCCAGAATCTCTTCTCGTGATTTACCAGCTTGTGCCATTCTAGCTGCTTCCACGACAACAGCACCCATTGCATATGTAGTAATTTCAGAGTCAATTACATCAATTGGAAAATCATCAACCATAGTGGTCGCTGTTACCGATCCCTGATAGGTTCCACTAATACCACTTGACATATGGATAGCAATTGCTCGTTTATGAGTTTTGGATAATTTCATATAAGCTTCTAAAAATTCGCCTACCGGAGGCTGAGACGTCGTTGGCAACTGATTACTCGTTTTTAGCTTTGAGTAAAAATCAGCTTCCGTTAATTCTACTTCTTCGCGATACGCTTTGTTTCCATAAACCACTTGCAGAGGCACTATTGTAATCTGTAATTCTTCTTGAAGCTCTTTTGGAATATAACTGGTGCTATCTGTTATGATTGCAATTTCTGACAAAGATAGTCCCTCCACTTTCTTCATTCATATATGATGCTTAGAGAGGCAACCCTATTCATCTCTTATTAACGTTAATCGCTAGAAGTCGGATTTTATTTATATTCAATTATTGTAACATAAAATAGTGCCATATGATAAAGCCTATAGTCCCTGGAACTCCTGTTTAAAAGATTTATTGAATCCAAACAAAAAGGATAAAAAAAATAGAAGACCCTGCCTATGAGTCTCCTATTTCAGCTTTTTCCCTGTATATAATTTACGTAACTCTTTTAATCCACGGTGGGAAATCGTTTTAACGCTTGCTTCTGTTTTTCCTAGGATGTCAGCCACTTGTGCAATCCGAAGATCGCCGAAATAACGCAAGGACAAAACATCACGCTGGTCGCGTGTCAGCTTTTCTAATGTTTCACGAAGAAGGAGCGTCTCCTCATTTGAGAGAGCATGTTCTTCCGGATTCCATGTATTATCAATACTGCTCTCAAAGAACTCCGTATGATCCATTGGTAATTCTTTCTTTTTTCGACAAAAATCAATAAATGTATGATGGGCTATGCTAAAAATCCATCCGGCGAACGGACTTGTACGGCTATATTGTTGGAATTTTTCCAAAGCCTTAATAAATACAACAGTCGTCAAATCGTCGGCATCCCAGGTATTATGTACGCGGCAACGCAAATAACGATTTACTCGGTCAAAAAACTCATCATACAATTCATGGAATTCGCGATCCTCATAGTATTCAGTTGTCTGAGTTTTAGCGTGCATCGGTACACCCATGTTCAACACCACTTCACCTAATTGTTGTTGAGGAGGCACGTAAGATGATAGCATTCTGTTTGCCAAATCTCTCGTGCCGTCCCTACATGTACAATGATACATGGTTACTCTTTCATCAATCTTACACAAACCTTAAGATTATCTTAATTTAATAGTAGAAATTTGCTAAACTTGGAGGTTAGCGAGCAATTCGGCTTCCATTTCATGCAGAATTTCCGGTTTTACGTTATTTATTTTTCCGTATTTTTCCTTATAAACATCTTGGACAAAACGATACCACTCTTCCTGTAAGAATCCGTCCGTGTCCTTTGTCCATTTCACTAGTAAATGAAGTGGGACCTCTTTCGTATTCTCCCATAACGGTGGTTGCTTGTAAGGAATACCTTTCACAGGTACCAATCCGTTTCGGTTAAAGAATCGCAATCGGCGCTGAGTCAATATCTGTTCTTCCTCATCGTGTGCATCCTCTTCACGCTCTGTCTCCAGTACAAAACCAGTCAGCTTTGCATCATGCTTTTGTGCATCTTCTTGCAGAATTTTCTCAATTTTATTCATCATTTTACTACCCACGCCACCGCTTTGTATAGCAGGATTAACCATCATATATACAATAAAACCTAAATTCCATGTTGCTAGGTAATGAAATGTGCTAACGGCAACTACTTGTTGATTCTCATTCGTTCCGACTAACAGATGAAAAGTATCTGGAGCTATCGGCCCTTTATTGGTCAGGCCTTTTAACAATATGTCATTAGGCTCACGTAGATCTTCGGTAAACATTTGTTCATACAAAGCTAAAGCGTGAGGGATTAACGGTGATTCAATGTCCTTAATATCATGCCAAATGATCTCCATAGCTTATTAACTCTCCTTTTCTCGATGTGTTGTTTTATTTGGTCGATTCCCGTCAATGAAATCTGTTACTGCCAGTTATGAATTGTTACTCGAATGCTCAAACGACATATATCTATTCCAGTATATCGAATAAAAATTACCTCAGCAAATTATGAAACAATTTCGGCTACTAGAAAACACAAAAAATCCCTTCAGCTCACTATCACCAGGATAAGTAGCAAAAAGGATTTCTTTTTATGTGTTCCTATTCTACAGTTACGCTACTCGCGATTTTTTGGCCCATTTTTAGCACACTACCTTCTTTAATTCCTTCTGCCCAATTCATTTCGCCTTTTTCAAATAGCAAAATAACAGTGGAACCAAATTCAAACCAGCCTAGCTCTCTGCCTTTTTCAAAGAGAGGTGTGCCACCAATCGCTTCACAAACTTGTTTTCCATTTTTTACGTTCGTGGTCTGTGTATTATAAGTTACTTTTACGCTACCTACAAATAATGCTCCTACCTTTACCACAGCTACATTTCCACATGCCTTACTCTGAACATAAGTGATCAGCCTTTCATTGCGTGCAAAGAGCTGTTCTACATGCTCGACTCCCATATTATTAACAGGATAAAGCTTGCCTGGAAGGTAAGAGTATTTAAACAGCTTGCCTTCAACTGGCATATGAATGCGATGATAGTCACGTGGACTTAAATAGATGGTCATAAAGGAGCCACCATTGAAGCGGCATGCCATATGTTCATCATTGCCAAGCAATTGGCTGACCGTATACGTTTTTCCCTTTGCTTGGATTAGTGTTCCTTGTTGGATTTCCCCCATCTGAGACACTTTCCCATCAACTGGACTCACTACCTCAGCATTCAAATCGATAGGTCTCGCTTCTGGTTTCAGGCGGCGTGTAAAAAATTCCTTTAACGAGCGATACTCACGAACAGGCTTTTCAATTTCCGACACGTCAATCTGATAATGATTGATATATTTTTGGATGGCAAAACGGCTGAAACGGGAGTTAGCCACTTTTCCCATTTGTCTAGACATTACGTTTTGCGGAAGTTTGTTTATAAGCCCTTGAAACACACGTTTCTTCATAAGACCTCTCCTACTCATGGTATACATTGCTACTCTACCACGACAGGAGGCTCCCGGCAAATATTAGCAGAGGCCTTCTGCATGAGCCTTAATGCAAAGACTGACGTAAAGAGTGTGAAAGCTCGTTTAATTGGTGAATTTCCTCCGTAATACTGTTAATTTTATCACGTTGTGTCTCCGCTGAGGCGAACAGTTGCTCTAAACTAGCTACGGATTCTTCGGTGATGGATGTAATACTAGAAACTTCATCTGTTACTTCACTGGACCGTTGCTTTACTTGCACCATGCTGACCTGTACCAGTTCAACTGATCCCATAAAGCCCGCCATTCCAGTACGTACCTTTTCCATGGATTCAACTGTCTTGTTCGCCAGTTCTTGCCCCTTAGAAACAGAGGTTTCTCCCTCTTTCATATGAACGACAGCATTTTGGGTTTCCTGATGTAGCGCTTCCAAAATTCTAGCGATCTGTTGTGTAGCACCTGCGCTCTGTTCTGCTAGCTTACGTACTTCGTCTGCTACTACGCCAAAGCCTCGACCATGTTCACCTGCACGCGCAGATTCAATGGCTGCATTTAGAGCTAGAAGATTGGTTTGCGTAGCAATTTGATTAATCGTCTCTACAATTGCTTCTACCTGACCAGCTTGTTGATTTAACTTATGAATAGTGTTTGACGCCAAGTCGACCGTACTGACAATATGTTGCATTTGAGCCGTAAGATCGGACATCATATCAATTCCTTCAGAAAGACGGCGGTTATTGCGCAATGCTTCCTCTTTCATTTCATTTGCTTGTTCATTTACTTTCTGTATTTCATGATCAATGGATTGGATATCCTCTTCCACTTTCACAGTAGAATGGGCTTGCTGTTCCATACCTGTTGCCACTTCTTTAAAGGCACCCAGCATTTCATCCGTATTTTGTTTGGTGATGTCAGCATTTTCATTCACTTCATTAGAGGTCGCATCCAGATTCTCAATCATGTTCGAAACACGGGACAATAGCTCAGTTAGTTGAGCCTCTTTCACCTCTGCTTCCTGACGAGCCTCTTCTACACGCTGTAAGGATGCACGTCCCGACAAGCAAAGGTAGATGGAAACGATTGTAGTAAATACCACACCAACAAGACGCAGACCCAGGTTAATAAGATCATGCTCACTTTTAAATAAGGTATACCAATCCGTCTGATAACCGATTAGCATAGAGATTATATACAAGAAGCCTGTAAATAACACTACTTTATAATCTAAATAAGCAGACATCAATGCCAACACTACGATTGGTAAGATAGCCATTTCTGGATACGGTGTAAAATGATCAAAGGATAGTGAATAAAAGACAAATCCTACAGCAACCAGATAACGCAACCAAATGCTATCCTTCTTGATAAAATACCATGGTGAAACAAGCAGTGTCACAATGAGTCCTACTGACGTAAGGTTCCAGATGGATATACCTGTAAACCATGAGTAAATGATTGACAGCCAAAGATGGTCCCATAAAATGAAGATCATAAATCCTTCTTTGTTTGTCAACGTATTTCGTACCAAATCAATTGTTCCATTGATCAACCTATTGATCATTCCCGCAGCTCTCCTTTTCCCTACACCACCAGAGGAATGTGATGTAATATAGAACGCCTCTGATGATAACAAAATAAATAGTACAATCCCAACAGCCAACGGATATATAATTTTGTAGGTCATGCTGTGCGGAGCCAATCCAGATCGGCTTACCTAGATTCTCTGTTCTCACAAGAAACAAAACAGGTATAAAGTATGATTTCTTATTTATCTACCATACTTATCGTACCATAGTTGTAAGATTTTCATAGTTCTATCGAAATATATTTTAAAAATTTAAAAAAAGAAACAAATCGGTTATTATTCAAGCATTTTTTACAAAAACTGACGGTTTATCATATTTGTCGATTAAGTTGACAAAAAGAATATGAAGATCAAGGATAAGAAATGTAAAAATAGTGAAAATTCTTGTATAATAAACAATAGAACAATTCTGACAAAAAGGGTGAGGTAAGGTGAGCAATCAAATCGGAAAAGGAATTCGAGAATATCGTAAAAAGCTAGGCCTAACCCAGGGTGAGCTAGCTGAAGGTATTTGTAACCGTAGTTATATTAGCCAAATAGAAAAAGGAGATGTGGTTCCTTCTCCTGAAATCCTAGAAGAACTAGCTAAGAAATTACAGACCGATCTCTCCACTATTTTTGCTCCAACTGTCAAGCCAGCCTTTACTAAAATTGAAATCGAAAATAATTTTCGCCATCTGGTAAATAGTATTGATACACAGGATTGGGAGATTGCCCACAAGTGGTTCAATAAATTAGAAGGCGCCCAAATGAGTCTTGAGCAAACATGTATGTATCTCTGGTCGAAAGCTGTTTTATCAGAAAATAGGAATCATTTTGATATTGCTGAATCCCTTTTTCAAGAAAGCATCAAAATAGCCCGTGAGCTTGATAAATATGAATGGCAAGTACGTATACTTACTTCACTTGGCTTTCATTATTGCAAAGCAAAGAATGCCGACAAAGCCCTTCCGTATTTAAACGAAGCAATGCAATTAACCAATCGTTACCAAATTAATGGCCTATTACATATTACCTTATTACATGCTGCTGGCTATATGCACGTCTCCATGGGTGAAATCCATTCGGCGATCGAACATCTCAAGCAAGCAGAACAGATATGCAAAAGCCTACGTGCAATCTATCGTATGGAATCTATTTATTTGTTATTAGGAGTTTGCCAACAAATTTTAAAACAATACGAAGTAGCCCAGCGCTATTACGAAAAATCGTTAGATATTCTTAAAATCTCTCCGTCTCTCGCTTTAGAGGCTAATATTTACAACAATTTAGCCGTCATTTATACCGAGCAAAAGCATTATCAGTTAGCACATGAATATATCACACGCGCTATGTCGCTTCACTCTCCTCAAGACCATGCGAAACAGATTGAGTCTAAGATTGAACATGCTAATATTCTAAAAGGTTTACAACGCTATGAAGAGGCTAGCCAGCTGTGCTTAGAAATCTTTGAGCATTCCATAAATGAGCATGCATACGCAGAGGCTAAGCTAGTCTATGCTTCTATCTTATGTGAAATGGGGAAAGGCTCTGAGGCACTATCACATTTAGAAGAAGCTTTGCATTACTTTAATGAATACAAATCCCAGCGCTATTTACTAAAAGGACTCGCCTTGTTAGCTAAAATAAACTTAAAGTTTGGCAAGATAGACTCCTTTTACTATCTGTACGAACAGTATATATCATAACTTCTCTGGTATAAAGTTATCTACACTTTCATTAAAACCTTGTGCGTTCAAGTGAGCATACATAGCTTGGCTGATCAAGTCATAGGGAGGTATACAGCCAAGCTATCCTGCACAAGCGTATAGATAGCTAGTTTTCACTCTTATTCATAAATAAAAGAGGGTAGCCCATGTAGTTTATCTACTCAGGGCTCCCTCTTTTTGTCACGATACTTACAGTAATTCAGACACTAATTTTGCTTGTGTAAATAACAAGAGGTAATCAGGACCGCCTGCTTTGGAGTCTGTTCCTGACATGTTGAAGCCACCGAATGGATGTACACCCACTAGTGCACCTGTACATTTACGGTTGAAATACAGATTACCTACATGGAACTCTTCACGTGCGCGTTCTAAATGAGCACGATTGCGGCTGATAACGGCACCAGTTAATCCATATTCTGTATTGTTAGCAATTTCCAAAGCATGATCAAAATCATTAGCTTTGCAGAAAGCCACAAACGGACCGAATATTTCCTCCTGCATAATCCGAGCATCTGGAGCTACGTCAGCAAATACAGTTGGCATAATAAAGTAGCCTTCTTCTGGGCCTTTTACTCCACCAGCCAGTAATCTACCCTCTTGTTTTCCGATCTCGATATATTCCAAAATTTTATTATATGCTTTTTCATCCACCACTGGACCTGTATAGAACTCGGGGTTGCTTACATTTCCTACTGTTAATGCTTTTGTACGCTCAACGACACGTGCTAGTACTTCATCGTATACATCAACATGAATGATTGCGCGGGAGCAAGCGGAACATTTTTGACCAGAGAAGCCAAACGCAGATGCTGTGATAGCTTGTGCAGCTAATTCCAAATCAGCATCGCTATCAACAATAATAGAATCCTTACCACCCATTTCAGCCACTAAACGCTTCATCCATTTTTGACCTGGACGATGTTTCGCCGCCAATTCGTTAATACGCAGACCTACATCACGAGAACCCGTAAATGAAATGAAACGAGTCAATGTATGTTCTACTAAATAATCACCGATTTCACTTCCGCTACCTGGTACAAAGTTAACAACACCAGCAGGAACGCCTGCTTCATCAAGAATCTCCATAAACTTAGCTGCAATGACTGGAGTAGTAGAAGCTGGCTTCAGAACAACGGTATTACCTGTTACCAGTGCGGCTGTGGTCATGCCTACCATAATAGCAAGCGGAAAGTTCCACGGAGGAATAACGATACCTACACCCAATGGAATATAGTACAACTCATTATCTTCACCAGGAATACGCGGTAGGGCATGTCGTTGGCTTAATTGATCCATTTGTCTTGCATAGTACTCCATAAAATCGATTGCTTCTGCTGTATCAGCATCAGCCTCAGGCCAACTTTTACCTGATTCTTTTACCAACCAAGCTGAAAATTCATGTTTTCGACGGCGCAGGATAGCTGCTGCCTTGTATAAATAGCGAGAACGAGCAGTAGGAGCAACACGCTTCCAGGTTTCAAAGGTACTTGCGGCTACTTGAATTGCTTTCTCTGCTAATGCTTGATCAGCTTGAGAGACAATCCCAATGCATTCATCTTTTTGGGAAGGGTTCATGGAACGGCTTTTCTTTTCCGTCTTGATACGTTCTCCCCCAATGATTAAATCATATTCACGTCCAAGTTCGCTTTCAACTTTATCCAAAGCGGCTTGGAAAGCTTGCTTATTTTCAGGCAGATTAAAATTAACGAACGGTTCATTTTTGAATTCTACTTGCACTTATGTTCGCCTCCTACTTCATCTTCCATGATCAACTTGTTACATCAAATAATATATGCAAGATATATGCCATTCTTTATAATTATGTAAAAACGTACGAAAAAAGACACCAATTGAACAGTTCTGTCTAATGGTGTCTCACTTCATTTATACACATGTGTTAATTTCGATAGATATGCATGTACGACTTTCCATCAGCCGGTCGTACATAAATTGCTAATGGTTGATTTATGGACTGAACATAAAAGTTAACATGAACCTTTTTGTCTATATATTGATCTATTGCTTGAGCAATCATTTGTGTGAACTGAATCACTTCTGTTCGTGAATCATACTCTGCGGTTGCATTGATGGTCAATTCCGTCAAATCACCATTTAAGAAGCGTGCCGTACCTGTCATTCCAACAAATTCCTGGAAGAAGCTTTGTCCTTGCTTCATCAATTTCTCGAATTGCAAGGAGGCTTGAGGATACTTACTGTATGCCGCATCCCCTGGTAGCAGGAAATATTCTTCATTGATTGGTTGCCATTTTGCAACGCTGCTATCATTCGCATTCACGATACCAGACATAATAAAATTACCCGGTACCAGATTGGAGCTTGACTCAGGTACTTGATACATCGCTACGACAAGCGGTATCTGCGGATTCTCCGCTCTTACCTTCATAACAATTTTTGCAGCGATTTGTTGCCCTTTTGACCGTAGCTCGTCTACACTTAACCGTTTTTCCAAACCAGATGGATCTTGATAAATCGGGGATAAAGATAGACCCAAAACTATACCTGCCAGCTTTTGATCTTTTTTATCAAGATAATTATGCTCCAACACATTGACGAGCAATTTATTTGCTTTATCCGGATTTAAACCTTCTGGGTTCTTCTTTTCCCATTCAATCCAAGTGGTTACCTGCTTACGGGAGATTCGCTGGCCTTCCTGAAACAAGTACAGACTCGGAGAGAAGCTCTCTTTTGCAATTTCCATCATGCCGTACTCTAAGTGGCTAAAATCAATGCGATATTTAGGATTAGAGCTAAGCATGCCTCGCGTTTGATTCTTTTGATAAGGCATGGCGGCGCTGCCGTAGTAATTCTCATCCACCTGTAAAACGGAAGACACGGCAGGTGCTACCGGATCTGCGCTATCCTTCTTTCCCGGTAGCAATGAACATGCTGACAACAGCACCGAACAGGCCATCAGGATGCAAAGACAGCGTACAAGCTTTCTTTTCGTTTTCATATTGCAAACTCCTTACTTGTTACTCCCACTTTTTCCACTTTTCTTGGCTGTATCTATAGATTTGGGCTGATTCTCCAATTCCGATGATAGGTGTATCTGCTGTACCGTAGGAGATATTAATCAGTTTTTCTGGAAGTTCTGAGGATAGTAGAGTCCACTCTTTGCCATCCTTAATTAAGATACCTTTATCACTTGCTGCATATAAGGCGTCTGAGGATTTATTAGCCGCAATAGAGTAAATATGCGCATCGCTTTCCCGCCATTCAACCTGCCACTCGCCATCATGGATACCTATTGACAACAGTTCGTTTTGGGTTAGTACGTACAATTTTTCCTCACCGGGTACATAATCCAAATCATATCCTTCTACTGTATCGATCGGGAATCGTAAGCGCCAGTTAGCACCGGCATCCTTAGATTCGTATACGCCTTCTCTGTTCACAAATGCATAAAGAGATGTACCTTTATCAGTTGGAACTCCGATTAGAGATTGAATGTCATAACCATGAGGTAAACCACCTTCTATTTTTTTCCAGGTTTTTCCTCCATCCTTAGACACCTTGCAAACCTTCGCGCCAGCCACATATACCCGTTTAGACTTCGTTGGATCAAAATATATCGTCTTAACATCCGCATGCTCCAACTCATCTGCCACTGCTCCCCATAATCCATGATCCGCAGATGCATAGAGTCCCGCATGAGTTGCTAGCCAGACTTGTTCTCCACCTTGATCTAGGGCCAACGAATTTATACTGTCGCCTTTTTGCAGCACATCCTGGTACGTCAATTCTCCTGTTATCTGAGCCAATTTAACCGATTGTTTAGCAACTGGCTCCTCTATCGTTTGGCTCGCATCCACAATTTCTGTTTCAACTGACTTTTGCGTTGCAGTTGCACAACCGCTGAGCAAAAGGAGCACACTAACGCTTGCTCCCAGCTGTTTAAGCGTGAATCTATCCATCACCTTCACACCTTTGCTTAATATCTCCTCAGCCCACCTATGATAATAGCGCTAAAAATGCCTCTTCATCCAGTACAGTTATACCCAATTTTTCTGCTTTTTCCAATTTGGAGCCTGCTTTTTCACCAGCGATTACTAAATCCGTTTTTTTACTAACGCTCCCTGTTACTTTACCACCAAGCATAGCAATCTTTTCTTCCGCTTCCTGACGTGTTAATTGTGTCAATGTACCGGTTAAGACCACTGTTTTACCTGAGAATGGAAGATCCTCACCTGCTTGCACACGAACACCTTTATATTGCATATTCACGCCAGCACCCTTGAGCTTCTCAATCAATTCTTGTACTTGAGGCATCGAGAAATAGGTTAAGATGCTTTCAGCCATTTTGGGACCGATCTCGTCAATAGCGATCAATTCTTCTGCTGTCGCCTGCATGATATGATCAATGTCACCGAATTGCTCTGCAAGTACCTTTGCTGCTTTAGCTCCCACCAATCGAATTCCTAATCCGAAAAGTAAACGCTCCACAGAATTTTCCTTGCTAGCTTCAATTGCTTGTAGCATCTTATCGACAGATTTCTCACCCATTCTCTCCAATTGTAACAGCTGTTCCCGCTTATCGTGTAGATAATATAAATCTGCGACGCTTGTAATGAGACCTGCGGCAAATAGTGAAGCTACGACTTTCTCCCCAAGACCATCTAAATTCATCGCTTGTCGGGATACAAAGTGAGACATTCCTTCTCTAATAACGGCTGGACATTCTGGATTAATGCAGCGCAATGCCACTTCATCCGGTAGACGAACCAATTCGCTCGCACACTCCGGGCAATGAGTCGGCATCATAAATGGACGTTCCTCTCCCGTTCGTCGTTCTTTTAAGACTTCCACAATCTCAGGAATAATGTCACCTGCTTTTTTCACCAGGACGTAATCACCTAAGAGTAGACCTTTTTTCATAATGATGTCTTCATTGTGTAAAGACGCTCGCTTCACTTCAGTTCCAGCTAATATAACAGGCTGAAGCAAAGCTGTAGGTGTCACCACTCCAGTACGCCCAACTGACACCTCAATATCCTTCAACTGTGTTACGACCTCTTCAGCCGGGAATTTATAAGCAATCGCCCAGCGTGGACTCTTCGCTGTAAAACCAAGCTCTTGTTGCTGAGCAAAGCTATCTACCTTAATCACCATACCATCAATCTCATAAGAGAGCTCCGGTCGCTTGATTGTCCAGCTTTGCACAAATTCAATTACTTCTTCTATATCATCAAATGTACGGCGTTCCTGATTCACCGAAAAGCCTAGCCCCTCTAAGAAAGTAAGACCTTCACTGTGTGAATCAATCTGACGCCCTTCTACTTCACCGATCTGATAAATAAAAGTGGAAAGAGAGCGAGAGGCTGCAATCTTAGGATCTAGCTGACGCAAGGAACCTGCCGCTGAATTACGTGGATTAGCAAATAAAGCCTCTTCTCGCTCCGCCCGTTCTTTATTCAAACGGTCAAAAGCGATTTTTGACATAAAAGCCTCTCCACGAACCTCCATGGTAATTGGTTCTGATAAACGTAACGGAATGGAGCGAATCGTCCGCAGGTTTTGGGTGATATCTTCACCAGTAGTCCCGTCCCCACGTGTTGCTCCTTTTACGAAAAGCCCGTTCTCATAACGAAGAGAGACAGCCAGCCCATCAATTTTTAATTCGCAGACATAGCGAACAGTTTGGTTCCCTAAACCTTGACGCACACGACGATCAAAATCGCGTAAATCATCCTCGTCAAAAGCATTCCCAAGACTTAACATCGGGGTTTTATGCACAACCTTTTCAAAAAAAGGCAATGGCATACCTCCGACACGTTGGGTAGGAGAATCAGGAGTAACCATATCCGGCCATTGGTCCTCCAGGTCTTGCAATTCACGCATCATTTGATCATATTCCTGGTCCGTAATCTGCGGATTATCCTCTGTATAATAATGACGGCTTTCCTCTTCAATCCGTTTCTTTAGTTTTACAATTTGTTGTTTTGCGGCAACACGATCCACGTATCTCTTCATCCTTTCCGTTCGTTCAAAATCAACCTTTTTCAATAGGAGCAAACTTAGCAAGTAATTTCTTGATTCCTACTGGGCTAGGGAAAGCAATATCCAGCTCTGTGTTATCACCTGCACCTTTAACACTTACCACTGTTCCTGTTCCCCACTTACCATGCTTAGCCTTATCTCCTACTTTCCAATCTGCCTGAGATGCTGCTCCGTGTGTTGGCAATTTTGTTGCTTGATTCAACCCACGAAATGCACTTGGTTGCATAGAGACAGTTGATTCTGTAGGTTTAGGAGAACGTCCAAATGTATTGCCTGTACGTCCACCTGCCCCAAAGCGACTGGCTTGCCCTCCACGGCTGGCACCAAAACCTGAGCCTGAGCCTGCTCCAAAGACATTACTTGAATCAAAACCACCTTCAGACCCACCACCTGAGCCTAGGTCTCCAGTAAGCAGTTCATCAGGTATCTCAGCGAAAAAGCGGGATTGCATATTCATATTTGTACGTCCGTATAGCGTACGCATTCTTGCTCGTGTCATAAATAATTTTTGTTCTGCACGAGTAATTCCCACATAAGCTAGACGTCGTTCCTCTTCCATTTCACTTTCATCAAACAGAGCACGACTATGCGGGAAAACCCCTTCCTCCATGCCCACTAAGAAGACAACTGGAAACTCCAAGCCCTTGGCGCTGTGCAAAGTCATTAGCACCACTTGTCCCTCATCTGGTACCGCTTCCTCTGTGTCGTCATTGCCAAGAGAATCAATATCTGCCACCAATGCTAAATCAGTTAGAAAAGCCAACAGAGTCTTATCTTCACTCTTTTTCTCAAACTCTTGGGTAACTGACAGAAACTCGTCGATGTTCTCTAAGCGCGCCGCTGCTTCCAATGATTTATCCTCTTTCAGCGACTCACGGTATCCCGATTGTTTTAAGATTTCCTCAACTAGCTCGGTTACACTTAAATAATCAACCATCTGAATAAGGTTCTTCATCATATCCGAGAAGGCCAAAATAGCATTGGTTGTCCGAGAGGCAAGCCCCATATACGCTACTTCCTGTACGGCTTGAAAGAGTGTCAGTCCATGTGCGCTTGCATAGGCTTGTAGCTTTTCTACCGTAGTATCCCCTATATTACGCTTTGGAACATTAATAATACGGGTCAAGCTGATATCATCGTCAGGATTGGATACCAAACGCAAATAGGCTAATACGTCTTTAATCTCTTTGCGATCATAGAACTTCGTGCCTCCGACGATTGTATAAGGAATAGTCGATTTAACCAACACATCCTCCATTACACGTGACTGGGCATTCGTACGATATAAAATGGCAAATTTGTCATATCGTTTATAGGTTTTCAGTTGTTCACGAATCATATCCACAACAAAATAAGCTTCATCATGCTCCGAATCAGCTTGATAGCAATAAATTTTCTCCCCTGCCTCTTGATTCGTCCACAGATTTTTCTCTTTGCGGTTCTTATTATTTTTAATAACATGGTTAGCTGCTTCTAAGATATTTTTAGTAGAGCGATAGTTTTGCTCCAGCTTTATCAATTTTGCACTAGGATATTCCTTCTCAAAGTTAAGAATGATCGAAATATCAGCACCGCGCCATTTATAAATACTTTGGTCAGCGTCACCCACACAGCAAATGTTTTTATGCATGTCAGCAAGCATACTAATCAACATATACTGGGCTCGGTTCGTATCCTGATACTCATCTAC
Source organism: Brevibacillus laterosporus DSM 25 (assembly GCF_002706795.1). Lineage (NCBI taxonomy): Bacteria > Bacillati > Bacillota > Bacilli > Caryophanales > Paenibacillaceae > Brevibacillus > Brevibacillus laterosporus. Next base: position 2,623,550 of record NZ_CP017705.1, on the reverse strand, counting down.
ATGGATATATTTGAATTTGCGCTGATAGAATTCCAATACTTCCGGCACTTCTTTAAATAGACGAATCGTCGTCATGATTAGATCATCAAAATCAAGCGATTGGTTATTTTTCAGCTTCTTCATGTATAGCTCATACACTTGTGAAACAATACGCTGGAATTGATCTCCCGCTACTTGTTCATATCGCTTTGGATCAAGTAATTCGTTCTTTGCTCCACTAATTGCTCCTAAAATAGAACGTGGTTCAAACTTTTTCACATCAATATTTAGTTCTTTCATGCACTGCTTCACCACAGTTAGCTGATCCCCAGCATCCAAAATGGTAAAATTGCGGCTGATGTTAATCCGATCTATATCTCTTCGTAAAATGCGTACACAAAGAGAGTGGAAGGTAGAAATCCAAATATCATCCGCCCCTGCTTCCCGACCAACCATTCTTTCTACACGCTCTTTCATCTCACGAGCCGCTTTATTCGTAAAGGTAATCGCGAGAATGCTCCAAGGAAATACCTGCTTATAACCAACTAGATATGAGATCCGTTGGGTAAGAACACGGGTTTTACCACTACCTGCACCTGCCAGAATCAGCACAGGACCCTCTGTGGTCTCCACCGCCTTTTTCTGTTCAGGATTCAAACCCGAGAAAAAATTATCTTGAATTAACATGCCGTAAGCCACCTTTCACTTTGCTTCTTTTTCCTTCGTCCCAAAAGAAAGCATATGTTCCTATTTTGTCATAACTTGACGTGTTATGCCACTCACTCTTTTAGGAAAAAAGACTCCTTTTTTATTCCATTTTATATGTGAAAGAAAAGAAACTCCTCGGCATTGGCTCAAGGAGTTTACTTTAAAATCATGTGTTAGAAAAACGAAACTAGAAACGACGCTCTGTCTCTTTTATCGCAGCAACAGTAGATAGAGCCTGTTCGAGAGAATCATAGATGATGTTGCCAACAACCACCGTATCAGCGATAGCTGCCATTTCTCGAGCCTGACTTGCATTAGTAATCCCGCCACCATACATAAGGTGCCCTTCATCCAAAGCTGTTTTGCAGGCCTCAACCATTTGTGGGTCCCCATATGTACCGCTGTATTCGATATACACGATTGGCAAACGACATAATTTTGTAGCTGTCTGCACGTAAGCCTTGGCTTCTGCTTTTGACGAAATAGTACGAGCGCTGGTTACCTCAGCAACAGCCGAGTCCTGATTAAACACCAGATACCCTTCCGCTACAATTTCGTCCCAATGTATATAGCTTCCGAGTGAGCTTAAAGCCTCTATATGCGGAGCAAAAATCACATCTGGGTTGCTTGCATTTAAAACAATGGGGATAAAATACCCATCAAAGCCTGGAACAATGGCCTGCAAATTGGAGACCTCCAGCATACACGGTACAGCATAGCGTCTAATACGCGACATTAGGTCAAGCGTGTTGTCAAATGTGACTCCGAGAGTTCCCCCTACAATAATCGCATCTGTACCTGACTCGCAGATTTGCTCCAATTGATCATCCTCAATAGGCTTTTCTGGGTCCAGTTTAAAAACATGTCGCCAGTTGCTAAATTCAATCACGTTGATACCTCCGCTTTATTTACCGATCCGATCCAATGCCAGTTGATAACCATCATTACCGTAATTGAGGCATCGCTTAACACGAGAGATCGTCGCTGTACTCGCCCCTGTTTCCGATTCAATATGGTTATACGTATATCCTTTACGTAGCATACGCGCTACTTCCAAACGTTGAGCAAGTGACTGCATCTCATTTACCGTACATAGATCATCAAAAAATTTATAGCATTCTTCCATGTCTTTTAAAGACAAGATCGATTCAAAAAGTTGTTCAATTCCCTTACCCTTTAATTTCTCTAATTGCATGAAAAATCACCCCGTGATCGTCTTGGGAACTTTTTCTCTCTGTAAAGTTTTTAAGTACTAAAGTTCTGCTTTCATGATAGAGCAAAAGACTTCTCTACGCAAGACGATGTTCATCAAATTTATCTGTTTCCTAAAGTTTGGTTATTGAAAGCTAAGATGCTGGTCTAAGCTTGGTGTATTAGGCACAATGTTTACCCAGGTATTTCCTGGGAGTAAAGGTATTTCTTTCGTTAAAGCAGCGTCTTCATATGCTCGAATAATACCATCTTTTCTAGCCCATTTGATTGGTTTTGCCTTCCCCTGCTGGAACAGATACCCTTCCCCAGGGCCGGTCACATCGACTTCACGCCGGCCTTCATTATCTAGCACCTTATGTTTAGATGAGATCACCAGTACATTCGTAATTTCCAGTTGTTTATCTGACGTTAGATCCTTATGAACCTCGCCTTGTGTATAGCGTAAATATTTCTCCTTATCCGTATCATATTTGTAACTGAGCGAATATTGTGGATGTGGTTTCACCTTAATTTCTGCCGCTGGCTGTCCTTCTTCTATTTTGGAATCTTTAGGCAGGAAAGGAAAAAACGGTAGATCAGAAGTTATACGCATATTTTTAGCCTGCATCGCTTTTTCGATATGGCTTAGATCAGTATATACATTATGGGGAGCAGAACGGAATTTTTCTCTCCAGAAGTATGTACTGTTACTAATCTCATTAATATCGTCATCTGCACCTTTAAGTATTTGAAGAGCATCTGGACTTCCACCAACATGCACCAGAATGGAGTCCAAGCCTCTCCCCAATTTAATAAAGTACGGGCGTATACTTCTGACTGGTCCAATCGTTTTAGGTGTTTGACTGTGAAAAATGGCTAGAAAGCGTGTCACTTCCCCTTCCGACAGCACTTCGTACACGATATCAGCTTTATCCAGTCCAGATTGAGGTCTTGCTTTCGGATGATTATTAATCATAACCATTACAGGACGATGATCAATTCGTTCATCCACACCCATTCCTGTTAATGGAGCTGTATAAGGAAACGTCTTCTCTTGCAAAGGTTCAGAAACTGGTGGCGTCACCGGATTGGATTGTGGTGGTTGTTCTTTATTTGCAAACGGATTGCAGGATACCAATAAGGCCGATGCTGTAACAACGACAACCGCATACTTCCAGATCTGTGTCATATATATGCCTCACTCCTTTTTTGTCCCTACTATTTTTCGAGCAACTTCTGTATAATTCCTGCCACAACTTTCCCACATTCCTTCTATTTAGTTCCCACATGTTTTTATACAAGCTATGGTACTATGATAGATAGAAAGGAAGGGTGACCATGACTCAGACCACACCTTATCTTGTTTATCTAGTTGATGATGAAACTAATTTGCTAGAGCTATTGCGCTCCTACCTTGTACGGGCAGGTTTTGAAGTAAGAACCTTCCAGAGCGGTGAAGAGGTTCTAGCTGTTCTAGATGATACAAAACCACACTTATGGATTCTTGATATTATGTTGCCTGATATAGATGGGTATGAACTACTTAGACTAATCCGAAATAAATGGGAAGACGTCCCAATCATGTTCATTTCTGCTCGTGATCAAGATATTGATAAAATTATCGGGCTGGAGCTAGGTAGCGACGACTATTTGGCAAAGCCCTTTTTGCCTCGTGAGCTAGTCATCCGTACACAGCGTTTGTTGCATCGTACCTATGAAAAGACTAGCCCTCCTGTAACAGCTACCCAACCTCCCGTAGTGTATGAGGACTGGATAAACGTCTCGCAGTATTTCATTTCAGAAAAAGGGAGACTGGTTAAAGAAAACGAGCAAATGATTGACTTGACCACAAAAGAATTTGATTTGGTGCTTTACTTTATTAAAAATCAGGGCCAGGCTTTGCAACGCGAGCAAATCCTTACGGCTGTCTGGGGCGATGACTATATCGGATCAGATCGTGCCGTGGATGATCTGGTGAAACGCATTCGTAAAAAGATGCCTGAATTTCCATTGGAGACGGTGTATGGCTTTGGCTACCGGATGACCAAATGAGAGGAAAATTCTCTTTACAAAACCTGCCGTTAGCCAAACAGATTTTTTTACTGTTTTTATCTTTGACGATCGTGCTTGGGGCAAGTGTAGCCATCCTCTATCCCTATACCTTAAAGCAGATCCTACTGGATAATACGTATTCATTGCTTGAGGACGAATTTGAGAAGGTGTCTGACCAAATCTCCTTTACGCAACAACATGAGCTTGGACCACTACCATCTTTCACTTCTCCACGGATATTGATGTTATTGTTACAAAACTATAACTTTTCTTTTCAGATGATGGTTTTTAGTAAAGATGGTCAACTTATTGGGGTTCAACATATGCCAAAAGAGGGCGTTCCAGTCAAGGTTGCGAATGGGCTTTTCAAAGAAGCTTCTGCTCATAAAGGTTCGACCCCTTATAAGGGGAGCACCGAGTGGGATAATGAAAATTTCTTAATGGTAAGTCAGAAGATGGATTACTTTGGATTCCCTTATTACCTAGTGATCTTCACAAAGGAAAAGGAAATCATTCAGATCAATAACATGCTTACCAAGCAATTCTTCATCATTTTTGCCTTTTTTATCTTTGTCAGTTTGTTATTAGCTGGTTGGTTTAGTGGGTATTTGAGTACCCCCTTACGCCGTTTAGAAGAATCCTGTCAAAAGATTGCACGCCGTCAATTTGATATTCCTCTAATGGTGGATCGAAAGGATGAAATCGGTCAATTAGCTCGCTCTTTTGACATGATGAAAAAGCAATTGAAGGATCATGACGAATCCCAGCAACACTTTGTGCAAAATATCTCCCATGAATTAAAAACGCCAATTATGGCGATACAAGGCTATGCACAAGGCTTACTAGATGGCGTTTTTCAGGGTGCTGAAGCACAAAAAGGCTTGTCCATTATTATGGAGGAAAGCAATCGTTTGGAGAATGTGGTAGAACAACTATTGTATTTAACAAAAGTAGAATCAGTTGATAGAATGATGACCTTTACATCATTAGATTTGACAGAAATGATTGGACTGTTACACCAGCGCTATCATCTTCTACACCCACATTTAGCATGGCAGATCGAAATACCTGATACCCTACCAATGAAAGGTGATGGTGAACAGCTTTACAGTGCTTTCACTAATATTGTGGAAAATCAGCTACGATACGCCAAGACCACGATTACCATCACTGCCAAAGTGGTAAAAGAACAGATCGAAATCGCTATCTCCAATGACGGTCCACCTATTGAAGAAAGCGTCATGCCCTACCTTTTCCAACGTTTTCGCAAAGGTAAAACTGGTAAACATGGCTTAGGTCTTGCTATCGCGCGTGCTGTTCTGGAAGCCCATGAAGGATCTATTACTGCCAAGAACATATCTGAGCAGCAAGGTGTTATGTTTATTGCAACATTGCCACAAAAGCAATTTCATTTGGAATAAAAAAGCGGTAATCTGGAGTAATTTCCGGGTTACCGTTTTTTCATATCTTCTAGCATTAGCCTATCTTCCCCATAAACGTGTATAACTTTGTGTTAATTACCGTATGTTAAAACTAACAATCAGGATAAAACTACCTTTATGATAAGAAAGGAGAGAAGAAATGCCACGTCTCTTCTCACGCGTCTTCATCTTGTTGTTGGTGATTAGCTCTTTGCTGGTAGCTTCTTGTCAGACTGGCTCTCCCTATAAATCTGCTACCTCTGATAGAAGTACTTCTCCTCATTTTGCATCCGTTCATCAGACTACTACCTTACAGAACGTAATACCTAGCTCTCGACCAAGAGAGGTGCTTGGGTTTTATACAGAGTCGGAAGATCCTTATCCTGGATCTCTCCCCACCTTATCTGCTCAGCATGAACAACTTAGTATGATTGTGCCTTTTTGGTGTAAGCTGGATGAAAAAAATCCTGGATATTTAAAAACGGCCCTTTCGAAAGAAGAACAAAAAAAGGTCATAGATCGAGCACATGCCAATCAGGTTCAAGTCTATCTGTTAATTCACAATCTGTTCTATGATTCTATAGAAAAAGGAAAAGATGTTGCCCGAGATATTTTACGTAAACCTACAAATCAGCGGTATTTTTTGCGTAATTTAGAACGTGAAGTGCTTTCACTAGGCTATGACGGCATTAATTTAGACATCGAGAACCTATATTTAGAAGACAAATTTGCCTTCACTCAGTTAGTTAAAAATGTAACCCAATTGATGCATCAACATGGCAAAACCGTCACAGTAAGTGTTCCTGCTAATACAGGTGATGAACGTGCCAATGTGTGGTCTCCCTGGTTTGACTATAAGCTACTAGGTCGCTATGCTGATCGCTTGGTGATCATGGCCTACGATGAGCATAACCCACGAACAAAACCAGGTCCTGTTGCTTCCATTCAATGGGCAGAAGATACAGTGCGATATGCACTCTCGCAAGGTGTACCGGCACACAAAATCTTACTTGGAGTTGCTGGGTATGGCTGGAATTGGAACAGCAACGGAGAAAAAGCCGTATATCAATCCTATAAAAGTCTAATGGAGCTAGGCAAAAGCCATGGAGCTACTCTTAATTGGGATCAGGAACGACTCGCCCCCCATATGCAATACATGGATGAAGAAGGCAATATGCATATCGCTTGGTTTGAAAACTCTTTTAGCACGCGATCCAAGCTAGATTTGGTTGAGAAATATGATTTGGCCGGAATAGCCTTTTGGCGCTTGGGACTAGAGGACCCAACCATTTGGGATAACCTTTCCAACCACATTAATGTCTGGAAAACAGATACGATTCATTAATAAAGCCCCTCGATGTAACCAACAAAAACCTTGAATTCTAGAATGAATTTCAAGGTTTTTGTTGATATTCTATGCAAGCTGTTCAATTCGACCTTCCTCACTTGATCCAATTGCAACGCATGTCAGTCTAATGTGATGACTCCCGCCTCCGTTTACGCCAAATATGCCTCTCGTACCTGTGGATCTGATAACAAATTTTTTGCATCATCCTTCAAAATAATCTCACCAGTCTGAATGACATAGCCACGATGTGCAACGGCAAGTGCCTGATTTGCATTTTGTTCTACTAATAGAATGGTCATACCCTCTTGATTTAATTCCGTGACTATCTCGAAGATTTGCTCTACTAAAATAGGAGCTAATCCCATTGACGGCTCATCTAACATCAGGATTTTTGGCTTCATCATCAATCCACGAGCGATAGCCAACATTTGTTGTTCACCGCCAGACATCGTGCCTCCTTTTTGTGATACCCGTTCTTTTAAGCGTGGAAAGTAATGAAAGGCTCGCTCAATTCCCTCTTCAATCACTTTCTGATCCTTGATAGAAAAGGCCCCCATCTCCAAGTTTTCTCTTACAGTTAGTTTTGGAAAAATACGCCTGCCCTCCGGAACATGGGCAATTCCTAATGCTGAGATATCATGTGGCCTTTTACCAGTGATAGGTTGCCCGTCAAAAAACACTTGACCTTCTTTTGTATGAACTTGACCACATATGGTTTTTAAGGTAGTTGATTTTCCAGCTCCGTTTGAACCGATAAGAGTTACTACTTCTCCTTGCTCTACCGTGATACTTAGACCTTTTAACGCATGGATGCCTCCGTAATAGGTATGAACCTCCTTCAATTCCAATAACGCCATCGCTCTTCCCTCCTACGAAGCTTCTGTTGCGCTTTTGCCCAAGTACGCCTCAATAACCTTTGGATTTGTTCTTATGTCGTCTGGTGTACCCTCAGCAATTTTCCTTCCATAATCCAGAACATGAATATACTCGGAAAGCCCCATAACCAGCTTCATGTCATGCTCTATTAAAATAATGGTTAATTCTAATTCGCGTTTTAGCTGACGTATAAAATCGGTCATTTCCACCGTCTCTCTCGGGTTCATCCCTGCTGCTGGCTCATCTAACAAAATAATGTGTGGATTCGTAGCCAAAGCCCTAGCAATCTCTAATCTGCGCTGCAATCCATACGGCAGACTACCTGCGGTTTCATTAGCAATATGTTCAATTCCCACATATTCAAGAATTTGATAAGCTTCAACACGGGCTCGTTCCTCCTCTTCCCTTATCCGTTTTGAATGAAACAAAATACCAAGAAGACCTGCTTGTAGCCGCCCATGTTGGCCGATCATCACGTTCTCTAATGCCGTCATTTGTTTGAACAATCTGACATTTTGAAACGTCCGTGTAATTCCCCGGGTTGCTATTTGATCGGGTTGAAGGCCTTTCATACTCTTTCCATTTAATACAACATCCCCCTCATCTGGCTCGTAAAAACCTGTAACCATATTAAAGAAGGTGGTTTTACCTGCCCCGTTCGGACCGATGACTGCCGTGATGCTGCCTTTTTCAATATCAATCGACACGTCTTCGTTGGCCACCAGACCACCGAATCTCTTGGTTAAATGTCTCGCTTCTAACAATGCCATACTACTACCTCCTCTAGCCCAATTTGTTTCGTCCGCTCAGCTTAGCAAGAATGCCCTGCCGTTGTTCAACTTGAGCGTGATTTTTAATGTTCTCGATGTTTTCTTTCTTTCTCCTTGCTGGAATTAATCCGTTCGGACGATATAGGGCCGCTAATACCAGTAGAATTCCAAACACCATTCGTTGCAGCTTAGACGGGTCCAATTGACTTGGGAGGTATAGGATACCTAATTGTGACAACTCATGCAGATAATTGGACAGCTCCTTTAAAATTTGAACCTGTAGCAGTGTAACAAACGTGGCACCTAAGATAACACCAGGGATGCTACCACTCCCACCTAAAATAACCATTACCAATATGCTAAATGACTCCATCAGCGTAAAAGAGGTAGGGTCAACAAAGGTTTGTTTTGCCGCAAAGATAACCCCAACTACCCCAGCAAAGGATGCTCCTGTAGCAAATGCCGCTAACTTCGTTTTTAAGAGAGAAATCCCCATAGACTGCGCCGCCAGCTCGTCTTCTCGAATCGCAATCCAAGCGCGCCCTAGTTTAGAATGCTCCAAGCGGATATTGGCAAGTACAATCAATAAAATAACCACTAACACAATAAAATAGAAATGAAAAGCATCAGAAAATGATTCTCCCATAATTTGTGGAGCATTGATTGAAGTTATCCCCTGAGGTCCATTTGTTATATTGATAGGCTTATCCAAATTATTAAAGACTATTCTGATAATTTCACCAAATCCCAATGTAACAATGGCTAGATAATCTCCTTTTACCCGAAGAACGGGGAGTCCTAGCAGAATTCCAAAGATAGCAGCTACCAGCAATCCAACCACTAAAAATGCCCAAAACCACTCTCCGCTTAACGGAAATAAGTCTCCCGGAATAAAATGATTAGCCTGTGCGGTAGCAAATATGCCATATGCATATGCACCAGCGGCAAAAAAAGCAATGTATCCCAAATCCAATAGTCCAGCAAATCCAACCACAATGTTTAAACCAAGCGCCATAGCAACATAAATACCAATATTGGTCGCTACTTCCATATAATAGCTATTATCATAAGCAAGTATTGGAATGAGACCGAATAAAACTAACACCCCTAAAAGTACTTGTGCCCTTTTATTCGTATTCGTGTAGTAGATTAGCAGTACTGAAAAAATAAGCCCCACAAAGCTTGTTACCGATTGCTGTAAAAAATAGAGCGCTACAGAGCATCCAACAATCCACACCAGCGTAAGAAGAAGTGGGATTGGTTTTTCTTTTGCTAGCACATTTTTAAGAGTTCCCATTTCTTTCACCTACACTTTCTCTTTTATGGCTTCCCCAAGCAGACCCTCGGGTTTGAACAGAAGCACTAGAATGAGAATGGCAAATCCGATGACATCCTTATACTCTCCACCGAATGCTCCTCCTGTTAACGGCCCCATATACGCACCAGCCAATGACTCAATTAATCCAAGAAGCACCCCTCCTAGCATCGCCCCTCTAAGATTACCAATACCGCCTAAGATAGCAGCAGTAAAAGCTTTCATTCCCAAAATGAAGCCGATGTAGGGATCAATCGTTCCATAATTTTGTGCGAACAGCACACCAGTCGCTCCACCTAAGCTTGAACCAATAAGGAAGGTTAACATAATAACTTTGTCCACATTTATGGTCATAAGTGATGCTGTGGATTGATCTTGTGAAACGGCACGCATCGCGATGCCCCATTTTGTCTTGTTAATAAATAGTGTTAATGTAATCATCATGACAATAGCTACGACAACAACAATCACAGCTTTTGAGGGAATTTGAGCGATACCGATATCGATCTTTCCAGGGAATAAAATAGGGCCTGTTAAATAAAAGGCATCCCGATGAATCGCTTCTGCAAAACGAACGACATCCTGCAAGAAGAAGGATACACCAATGGCAGATATCAGTGGGACTAATCGCGGGGCATTCCGTAGAGGCCGATAAGCAACCCGTTCAATCCCTATACCCAATAAACCGGTTAACACCATACTGATAATCAGAGCAAGAATCAGAGCCAAAAATGGGTTCATTCCTTGCAATACCCCATTAGCTTCCATAACAAGAAGCACTTCTGTCCCTACAAACGCTCCCACCATAAAAATTTCTCCATGTGAAAAGTTTATAAATTCTAAGATTCCATACACCATTGTGTAACCCAAGGCCACAACTGCATACATGAAGCCGAGGGTAAGTCCGTCAACCAACACTTGAGGTAGGATCTGCCACATGTACATTCCCTCATTTCTCTTGTATTTTTCTTTTCACTGTAAATGCAGATCATTTTCCCTACAACAAATAGGGCTTTTCCTCAATCGTTCTTAAAAGAAAAGGGCGCTTCTACGCGTCGTCCCCTTACTACAACGGTAGAAAGCGTCCTCCGTGATACTACTCTGCTTTGGTTACAAAAGTGGCTTTTCCATTTTCAAATTTGTAGACGAATACCTGGGCGAATTCATTGTCCCCCTTTTCTGTAAAGGTGACTTTGGTAAATTGTCCTTGAAAGTCTTTCGTTTTATGAACAGCATCTAACACTTGCTCTCGGCTAGGCTTTTTATTACCATTTGCCTTAATAGAATTTTTCAAACCATTCAGTAATACTTTCATCGCATCATAACCGTAAACGGAATAGGTTTCTGGTTTTTTGTTAGTTGCTTTTTCATAAGCCTCAGCCCATTTTTTTCCTTCAGCAGTCTGGGTAACGTCCCCCGCTGCCGATGTATAGATAACCCCTTCAGCAGCACTGCCAGCAATCGTCACTAATTCAGAGGAATCGATTCCATCCCCACCCATAAAAATCCCCTGATATCCCTTATCACGAGCCTGCTTAAATAACAGACCTCCTTCCGAATAAATCCCCCCAAAGAAGACCAGATCTGGTTTGCTAGAGACTACCTGATTAATCACAGCACTATAATCCTTTTCGCCTACAGTAATGCCTTCTAAACCAAGTATTCCCACCCCATCCTTTTCAAATTGAGCTTTTACTTGGTCAGTTAATCCTGTACCATACGCTGTCTTATCATTAATAATGAATACGTTTTTTACACCAAGCGTATTTTTGGCGTATCTGGCAGCTGCGGGGCCTTGTACATCATTTCGTGCACAAATGCGATGGACTGTCTTCTTCCCTTCTTCTGTGAGTGTAATGCCTGTGTTAGCGGGAGAGACCATAACTAGTTTGCCAGCTTCATACTTTGAAGAGGACGGAACAGCAACACCGGTGTTGTAGTGACCGATCACCCCCAGTACGTCCTTGTTGGCAACCAGTAGCTGGGCATTGGTAACACCTTGTTTAGGATCAGCCTGATCATCCTGAGGAAATAGCTGTAGTTCGAATCCCATTTTCGCAAATTCTTCCTTCTCCTCCTGAAGTGCGTATCCTGCTCCCTGTTTAATCGCGTCACCAATGTTTGCGTATGCACCAGATAGTGGGCTTTGTGTAGCTATTTTAATTACCTCTTTTCCAGTGCTTTGGCCTGCTCCTGTACAGCCTGATAAAACTAATCCAGTAGTCAATATGGCGGTAAAGAGTCCCATGCTACCTTTCTTGTTCATGGAATCAGATCCCCCTTATTTGTACTTTCTTTCAACTAAACCAGTTTATTCACAGATCATTCGGGTTTTGACAACTTTAGGTAAGAAGAACCGTTTTGTGTTAATGATTATTTTTTATTGTAAAATAAATCTGAAAATTTACAAGAAAAAAATAATTTTTATCGAATCGATTCTACCGCACTATTAGCACTATTTTACACATATCAACAAGGATGAGAAGCTTTATTGATAACCTATTAGGAAGACTTTTTAGAGCGGAGTAGCAGGATAAATCAAGGAACCAGTCTTCACTTCATAGATTCCAGCCTTGGTAAAACGAACAAAGGGTAAGTGGGTGGCAGTAAAAAATAATAAGGAATAAATTGGATCATCAAATCGATATCCACGTTCCTTCATTAAAGTGGTAAAGCGCTCGCTTTTTTCCATAACGATCTCCATCGATTCATCTGTCATTTTCCCTCCTATAGGTAAGGGTATATGAAAAAGCACTTCCCCCTTTTCGATGATCGCCACTCCACCTTTTGATGCCATGATCTCCTGTAGGGCCGCTTTCATCGATTGAGGATTACGACCTAGCACGAGAAATTCTGTGGATGCATGAAAACTGGTAGCTAATGCCTCCAGCTCAACTGCAAAGCCTCGTAAAATAGCCTTCGTCAATTGTTTCGTTTTTGGATCAATTAATACTGCAAGCATCGCATCCGGTATTTGAATAAGCTCCTCCCAATCATGAATAACGGTTGTTTCATCTAATTTACTAATAACCGCATTAATCATACAGATTACAGGAAGAGTATCTAAGGAAAGGGCTTGCGTCTTATCTGGAAACAAAAACCATTGATCAGACACCATTTCTTCCATGATGAGACTACCAGAAACATAATCACTCATTTGACTCTTTGGTACCTTTGCAACTACCTGCCCCTCCTGTACGATAATAAGACCATTTGCAATGACTGTTTCTGGGGTTGGATTATTTTTTTCCGTAAGTAACAATATATCAGCCAGACGACCTGGAGCAATTCCACCTATTTCGGTATCCATGCCATAATACGTAGCAGAATTCAGGGTTGCCATCACATAGGCTTCCTCAATTGGCATACCTGACTCAATCGCAACTCGGATCGTGTAGTCCATTACTCCGTTTCGAAGCATCGGAGCTGTTGCTCCATCGGATGTCAGCATCATACGAGGCGACCAAGGTAAATCTAACTCTAGCCATTCTGTGATCAATTTGGGCAGATCAGGTCGAATGGAGGAATGACGAAGTGTGGCATACATTCCCACTTGTAAGCGGTGCAACAGCTCCTCCGCCTTCATACTTTCATGACAAGCCCCTACCCCATGAGCAGCTGCTAGAGCCAATGTCTGATAAGAAGCACCTGGATGATGTCCCTCTATTCGCTTACCTAGATCCAGAGCATAACGCATGCCCTCTAACAACTCTTCTCGTTCATCCAATATGCCTCTCCAATCGGTTAATTCTCCGGCCTGAATCACTAAAGGGTGATCTAACAGCTCCTTTATCCTTTCACGTTGGAAAACACCTTCTGGATCAGGTAACGTTTGTGAATCCAATCGGGCCCAAAAAAATTGCTTCATAGGATGCTTATTTATTTCACCAAAAAGCGAAGAGAGCTTGTCATACGGCAACAATTGAAAAAAGAATAAGCTATCACTTATCATTGTCGTAGTCCCTGTTTGTAGGGCATAATCAGCTAAAGTGAACGGGTTATACCATTGAAAAGGATGAGCATGTGGCTCTATGTATCCAGGAACGATATACTTGTCCTTTGCATTTATACAAATTGTATCATCATTCACTAGTGGTACTTTTTCTCCCACATAAGCAATACGCTCACCAGCCAAGACTATGTCTGCTTTTCGCCAGGACTTCGTATATACATCTAATATTGTCCCTCCAGTAATCCACACACTAGCAGCTTCAAGTCCTTTTGCCGTACGAATCAATTGTTTATAAGCAATTTCTGTTAGTTTTCTTGCCCTCACTCATTCCCTCTCCTCTCTTGTTAGCATCGTCATTTACTAGTTATATGGTATGCTAAGCGATCCCTGCTTTCCTACCATTTTTTCCTTGGGTGGACAATCGCTTCTCAACACAAACTAACACAAGGAAGGAGGCTGGATGAGCATGAAAAAGAATGTTGGTAGGTTTGATGCCTATATTCGTATAACATTGGGACTAGTTGGTTTAGGATGCGCTATTAGCAAAATGTCAAATTATCGTTATGGTAAAAAGCCTTATGGTCTCTTACTATGGTCAGCTATGAAAGTAGCCGAAGGAATCACACGCTTTTGTCCAATCCTTTTAGCGTTTGGTATCAGCACAAGAAAAGAGGATTTAGTCCGTCAAGCAATGGATAAAATTATTCCAACAGGCCTTTCTCTTTACAACAAGACCCGAGAGGCTACCTCGTCGATGAAAAACCGAGCATTGAAGCGCACCTCTACAGATCAACAGGTACATTCTGAAAATGAGCAAGCAACAGACCATAACTCTCAAAATACGCATGTTGAAGAGCTTGCTCGTAAGGCTTTCGAAAGCTTTGTAGAAAGCGAAAAACAAAGTGATCAAGCATCTCAAAAGCAATCTACTCATCAAAACAGCTCACATCTTGATCAATCACAGAATAAGAATTCGTCTACTCATGATGCTGAGTAAAAACAAACAAAGGGATAAGGCCACAGAGGCCCAATCCCTTTTGTTTGTTCAGTCCAGACTAAATGTTATACTAGTCTTCCTATACCTTTTTAAAAGCTTTATCAGCAATATCTCTACGATAATGTGCACCTGTAAAGGATATCTTTGCTACAGCCTGATACGCCTTTTCTTTTGCTAGCTGTAAGGAGTCTGCTAAAGCAGTTACCGCCAGTACCCGTCCACCACTTGTTACAAAATGATCAGCTTCTTGTTTCGTACCAGCATGAAACACGATCTCCTGATTGTCTTGTTTAGGCGAATCGGCTACAGGCACGTCCACACCAGTAATGATAGCCCCCTTAGGATAATCCCCCGGATATCCTGGTGAAGCCATAACAACTGTAACCGCACTCTGTTTACTCCAATTGATGTCTAAGTCGGCCAAGCTTCCATTTAATGTGGCCATAATAATATCTATTAAATCCGTTTCCAATAAAGGCAATACGACTTGTGTTTCTGGATCGCCAAATCTGGCATTAAATTCTACAACCTTAGGCCCTTCCTCGGTAAGCATTATTCCCGTGTACAAAATACCACGAAATGGGATGCCTTCCGCTACCATAGCAGAAGCCATTGGTTGAACAATCGTATCTATCATATGTTGTATATCGCTATCCTTTACTTGAGGTACAGGAGCATACGCACCCATTCCACCGGTATTAGGTCCTTTATCTCCATCAAATACCGTTTTATGATCCTGAGAAGGAATCATTGGTTTAACGGTCTCTCCATCAATAAATGAGAGCAACGTTAATTCTTCTCCTTGCATAAACTCTTCAATAACAATGCGGCTTCCAGCTTGACCAAACTTACTATCCTGCATGATCTGGCGGATTGCTTCTTCTGCTTCCTCTAAGCTAAAAGCTAGAATGACACCTTTTCCTTGTGCCAGACCATCCGCCTTAATAACAATGGGGGCCCCTTTTTCTCTTACATAAGCAATAGCAGATTCAAAATCGAGGAAAGATTCATATTCCGCAGTTGGAATATCATATTTTCTCATCAGGCATTTAGCAAAGGACTTGCTGCCTTCCAGTTTTGCAGCTTTTGCACTTGGACCATATATAGGTAGGTTACGTAGAGTAAAGAAATCTACAATCCCTCCTAAAAGTGGATCTTCAGGACCGACAACGGTAACATCAATTTCCTCGTCTTTCGCAAACTGAGCCAGTGCCGCATAATCTGTCACCTGGATCGGAACGTTTTGCACCAGAGCAGCGGTTCCGCCATTACCCGGAGCGCAGAATATTTTCTCCACTTTAGGGCTTTGTGCCAGTTTCCACACGAGGGTGTGTTCCCTTCCCCCGCTGCCTACTACCAAAACTTTCATCCTATTTGTCCTCCCCTTAATGTTTAAAATGACGGACACCTGTGAAAATCATAGCAATGCCATGACGATTGCACGCATCGATCGATTCTTGGTCTCGAATAGAGCCACCAGGTTGAATAATAGCTGTAATTCCTGCTTGGGCTGCCGCTTCTACTGTATCAGACATTGGGAAAAAAGCATCCGAGGCAAGAACTGCTCCCTTGGCCTCTTCTCCAGCTTGCGTGATCGCAATCTGAGCTGAACCTACTCTGTTCATCTGCCCCGCACCAACACCGATCGTTTTATCTGATTTAGCTAGAACGATCGCATTAGACTTAACGTGTTTGACCACCTTCCAAGCGAACTCTAGTTGAGTTAGCTCTTCTTCACTTGGCGAACGTTCAGTTACGACCATTATAGCAGTAGGGTCAAGCGCTTTGCGATCCCATTCTTGCACAAGCGCTCCACCATGCACAGAAGTAATTTGAAAAGCCGAGCTTAATATACCTTTATGCTCAGAAGAAGCTATTGTGTCCATCTGAAGTAAACGTACATTTTTCTTTGCCTGCAAAATAATCAACGCTTCTGGTTCAAAAGCTGGCGCTACAATAATTTCTAAAAATACTTCTTTTAGTAATAAAGCTGTTTCACGATCAATCGGGCGATTCGCTGCTACGATCCCTCCATAAATAGAGACAGGGTCAGCATCATACGCTTTTTGGTAAGCCTCGTGAATTGTCACTCCCACACCTACCCCACATGGATTGGTATGTTTTACTGCAACTACTGTTGGTTCGCTGAATTCAGCCAATATAGCTAGTGCAGCATTAGCATCGTTAATATTATTATAGGAAAGTTCTTTGCCGTGAAGTTGTTTGCATGTAGCGATATTGCCCCTAGTAGCCAACGCATCTCGATAAAAGGCTGCCATCTGATGAGGATTTTCTCCATAGCGGAGTTCCTGGGCTTTTTCATAGGTAACAGTAAAGCTCTCTGGCAATTCCTCACCTGTTTGTTCACTTAGATAACGTGAGATGAGAGAATCGTAGGCTGCCGTATGACGAAATACTTTAGCCGCTAGACGCTTGCGGGTTTCTAGACTGGTGTTTTGTTTTTCTCGAATTTCAGTCAACACAAGCTCATAGTCATTGGCGTCAACAACTACAGTCACGTATGCATGATTCTTTGCAGCGGAGCGCAGCATAGTTGGGCCACCGATATCAATATTTTCAATCGCATCCTCATAGCTAACATCTGTTCTAGAGATCGTCTCCTTAAACGGATAAAGATTTACAGCTACAATATCAATATATTCAAAACCTTGGGTCGCCATTTGCTCCACGTGTTCTTTATTATCACGAACTGCCAGCAAACCACTGTGAATAGCTGGATGCAGAGTTTTTACCCGTCCATCCATCATTTCTGGAAACTGAGTTACCTCTGATATTCCTGTTACCTTAACACCTGCATCAGCTAAAAGCGTCGCTGTACCCCCAGTTGAAATGACCTCAAAACCTAGCTTGACAAGCTGGCTCGCAAATTCCACCACACCTGTTTTGTTAGATACGCTAATCAGTGCTCTCTTTTTCCCCACGGAAAGAACCTCCTGACATGTAATTAAATCGTTTAACACGAACATTTCAAGCTAATCATATTATAAACGTACGTTTTTTTCAACATTTTTACTACTAAAATCGCCAATTACCTTTTATTTACTTTCTAATTTCTTTCCGTCATGATGTTCTTTTTTTTCTGTAAAAAATAGGAGATAATAAGAAAGATGGAATAAGTCAGAAAGGATTGTTGACATGCTCCAAAAGAAAACAGCCCTTCTTGCGGGTGCAAGCGGACTGGTAGGAGGACATTTACTCTCTTTCTTGTTAGAAGCTTCTGAATATGAGCGTATATATGTGGTTGTACGTAAGGCACTACCTATTGATCATCCTAAACTCGAACAAGCTGTTCTTTCTTTTGAAAATCTGGATCAATACGGCTCTCTTTTCTCTTGTACGCATATCTATTGTTGTCTTGGTACCACACGAAAAAAGGCCAAAAGTAAGGAACAGTTTCAACGTGTTGATTATGAGTATCCATTGACCATGGCTCGCCTAGCTAAACAACAAGGCGCTGAAAAATTTCTATTGGTTTCTGCTCTAGGTGCAAATGTGAACTCTCTTTTCTTTTACAATCAATTAAAAGGAAGGATGGAACGAGACATTACACATCTCCAGCTGCCTACTACCTTAATCTTTCGTCCTTCCCTATTACTAGGTAAACGTCATGAGTATCGATTTGCCGAACATTGGGCAGGTAAGCTGGTTCCTTTTCTCTCTCCCTTGTTAATAGGCCCATTGGCGACTTATCGTGCTATCCCTGCTGAAGAAGTAGCCTATAGCATGTACCAAGCCGCCCAACAAAGCATTGTCGGAAATCATGTGTACAAATCATCTCTTATACATGATATTGCTCAATCACGTTTTCCTAAATCCTGATCTACAGTACGTATATCTGCCTAGTCCCTCGTTGTGTATGCAGACATAAACTGATTACTAGGTCGACAGAGAGGAGGAAGAGTCATGCCAGCAACATCCGATTTAGTGGGGAATCTTGGTGTTTCATCAGAAAATTTAGCATTTTGGGCCGCTATACTTAGCATCATCAGTTCTGTACTAGCCTTCCTCGCCCTTGTAATAGAGAGGAATAATAAAGAATCCAAAAAATGCCAATAGACTTCTCCTTACCATCAAAAGGCCATGATTATCACCTTTAGCTTCCATTCGAATAAATGAATGGTTGCATAAATACTCAGCCAGCCGAGTAACAGATAAAGGATTTGTTGGTTTCTTGGGTATGTGTTTTTTACATTCATGATTAAAATAGATCCAGATACAACACCGATGGTAAACCAGGCTACTTGAATAGCAGGTATCATTCCCTCAGCTTTACTCCACATAAGTACCCATATCAGTGTGGCAACAAAATAGGAAGTAATAAATCGCCAAAATGAGTTCATGTTCTCACCTCACGACCACTTGACATTCTTATTTACAAATAAAATACTGAAACTGTATAAACACCTTACTTTTTACAAAAAAGGTACCGATATAACTAGAGGATATATTAATTTTAAATAGAAGCTACTATAGTTCTATATGTGAACTGTGACCCTATTTGTAGACAGTTTTAAAAGAATACCTAACTAGGCAGCTAAAAGATGACTTCTGAATTCTGATATTATCCCCTTTTAGTAGACAGTAAGAAGCAAGACCCCTTACTGTATTAACTAGGAGGGGAATTTTCTATGGGGGAAATTAGAAAAACATATTCAAAGGATTTTAAGTTAAAAGCCGTACGGCTTTATTTGAGCGGTGAACAAGGGTACAAAACACTTACAAGGGATCTCGGCATTAGTGACCCTTCTATTTTAAGAAGATGGGTTGATCATTATAGAAAGGAAGGTATACAGGGACTAGATGAAAAACGCGGGAGAACAAAAAATCCTCTTAGAGGAAGACCACGAATAAGGCCAGAGAGTACGGAGGAAGAGATAGTTCGATTACGTGCAGAGAACGAATTCTTAAAAAAGTGGCTAGGTCTAGAAAAGAGGTGAAACCGAAAGATAAATGCTGTTTTTTCGAGCTTATTAAAGAATTGTCTAAAAAGTATTCTATTACTTTATTGTGTAAAATTACGAAAGTATCTCGTAGTGGTTTTTACAAGTGGCTTTCTCGTGAGAAACACCCCACCTCAAAACAATTGGTAAATGAAAAATTAAGAGAAATGATCATGGAGTGTCATCAAGAGGTCAAAGGTATTTACGGGTATCCCCGAATAAAAGTGTGGTTATTTAGAAGGTACGGGCTAAAAGTCAATCATAAACGTGTGTATCGCATTATGAAGGAACTTGGGATACAAGCGCTAATCCGTAAAAAACGAAAATTCTTTGGGCGCAAAGAGAAGGTTGTCATCTCCGAAAACAAGCTGAATCGAAATTTTTGCGCCTCACGGCCAAATGAGAAATGGGCTACAGATATTACCTACATACTATTTAATGGTCGCCGTCTTTATCTGTCTGTCATATACGACATGTATAACAACGAAGTTGTTGCCTACAAAACAAGCAAACGTAATGATTTACGACTCGTAATGGATACCGTAAAATTAGCGATTAAAAAGCGGGATGTAAGCGGAGTCCTCCTACACAGTGATCAAGGATACCAGTACACCTCAAAGCAGTATAACCAGTTCCTTCAGCAATATAAAATCGTAGCAAGTATGTCTAGAAAAGGTAACTGTTTAGATAACGCCTGTATTGAGGGGTTCTTTGGGCATTTAAAAACAGAGTGTTTGTACCTTCATTCGTTTCAAACAGATAAAGAAGTGGAAGAAGCTCTTCACGGTTACATTAATTTCTATAATCAGCAACGGTTTCAATCTCGATTAAAAAACCTGAGTCCGATAGAATACCGAACTCAGGTAGCCTAGATGGGGCTTGTTTAAAGTTGTCTACTTGACAGGGGCAAGATCATTCATCAGGGGTCATCTTTTTTAATGACCACTGGTAACGTTCAGAATTGTAATAATCAATGTAACTGTCTACTCGATCCCTCAACTCTTGTATCGTTTGACATGTCTTATATTCCAAATCGTCTTTCATATGACCAAAAAAAGTTTCCATGGAAGCATTATCCCAACAGTTTCCCTTACGGGACATGGACTGCCTAAAGCCTGCTTTCCTGATTAAGCGACGGGTTTTAAAGTGGGTATAATGCAGACCTTGGTCTGAGTGTAGAATGGCTTCGGGGTGAATGTTGCCATCTAGACGTTGGAACAGTCGTTTCAAAGTAATCCTCACCAATGGAAGCTTTAAAGAAGAAGAAAGATAGTGAGCTAAAATCTGTTTTGTTGCCCCATCCTTGACTACCGACAGGTAGGCACATTGACCATTACCGTAATACATATACGTAATATCGGTGAGCAGTACTTTTTCAGGTTCTCCCTGATCAAACTGACGCTGCAACAGGTTGGGACATGTTTGGTGCTCTTGCGTTGCCTTAGCTAATTTTCTATAGGGATTGGCTTGGCGAATGGTAGCAACAAGTTTATACTTTCGCATCAATCGACGAATCTTTTTATGATTCATGATCACTCCACTTTCACGCTCAAGTCGCATCTTAATAACTAATGCTCCTGCTTTACCACGAAGAGCGTCAAAGTGCTTCTTGATAAGTTTAATGTCATGCTCGTCCGCATCCTCTCGTAGCTGTCTAGTTTTCTCCGCACGAAGCCAACGGTAGTAGCCACTCGCACTAACACATGCAAGTTTACAAAGATATCGTGTTACATCACGCAAATTGTACTGACGTATGGTGCGATTAATGATTTGATAGCGCTCGGAGGGGGATAACGTTACCTCTGCAACTTCTGCTTTTCGAGCGCGTCGAGCTTTTTTAAAAAGTCGTTCTCCGCCTCTAAAAACTTGATACGCGCCTCAGCTCGTTTAAGCTTTTCCTCTACGGACAACTCCGTTGTCGAGGGTCTACCCGTACTTTTCTTTCCTCGTTGTTCTTCTAAAAGGCCGATCTCTCCATGAATTTGATACACATTACGCCAACGTTTTAAGCATGTTTTTGGTTTGTCATGACCAATAACGTCTATGTCAAAACCAGCACCACAAAAAATTTCCATAGGTGTTTGTCCCTCTTGATACGCTTTGACAGCTGCTACCTTAAATGCTGGTGCATAAGTAATACTTTTGTACGTTACATGCTGAACATAAGGGTTAGCTTCAAGATGTTTCATTTCTTGTTCCGTGAAAACCTTTGAATTAGCTCTTGTTTTTCCCACAATTCTTTCCTCGCTTTATTTTAATAAGTTGATTAAAACACAAAAGACCCGTAAGAAGGTCACTTTTTTCAAAATGTCCATCTTACGGGTCACAGTTCATATGATAGGGAATCACTTATTTTATATTATATATATTACAATCAAAAGAGATTGCAACGGACAATCAGATCAAAAACTGCTGTCTCATTATTCCGGGGGGTATTTCATGTGCGCCAAACCTTTTTCCGCATTTTTTGGTTCTAACCACAATAAGAAAGCATTCTCACTAGATGAGCAAGCGCATGCAGAGCATGTATCTCTAACCGTGTCAAAACATTCCGATGTCATGAAACAATTAGAAATGATTCAACTTTCCGAATCTGATCTTCGCATTGCCCGATGTCTGCAACCATTCGTTGAACAACATATCGATGAGATGGTAAATCAATTTTATAAGAATCTGAAGCACGAGCCTTCCTTGATGGTCATTATTGAACGCCACAGCTCCATTGACCGTTTAAAATCAACTTTGCGTACTCATATTTTACAATTGTTTAACGGTATTATTGATGAGAACTTCCTGCAGCAGCGTAAACGCATTGCCATAGCTCATGTAAAAATCGGTCTTTTACCTAAATGGTATTTATGTGCCTTTCAGGATTTATCCATTTCGTTGTTCAATATGCTAGACATACATATAGACAGTAAATCTGATTACCATAAATCAGTGACAGCAATTACTAAATTATTAAGTATTGAGCAACAAATTGTGTTGGAGGCTTACCAAGATGAAATAAACCGTTTACGTGGTTTAGAGGAAGATAAGAAAGTGATTGTCCGTGAAAAAGTCAACCAATCCGCTCAGGAATTAGCTGCTATCTCTGAAGAAACGAGTGCTGCTGTCCAGGAGCTAAGTGCTCAAGCTGGCGAATTTGTGATTCATGCGAAGAAAGGAACCGCATCCTCTATCGAAGCGCAAAATTTATCCATAGAGGGTACCAACAAGCTTGACGAGCAGGTAAGCCAATTCGACCTGCTCCAGTCTAGTATGAAAGAAATCTCCGTCGAAATGAAAGCCCTAGAAAATACTTCAGAACAAATTCGTGGAATTGTTAGTGTAGTAACTGGTATCGCCGAACAAACCAATCTCCTTGCCTTAAATGCAGCCATCGAGGCAGCTCGTGCTGGTGAACAAGGGAGGGGGTTCGCTGTGGTTGCAGATGAAGTACGCAAGCTCGCTGAACAAACGAAAAAGTCGGTCTCTGGTGTAACTCAGTTGATTGAAAAAACAAATAATCAAACCTCCAGAGTGTCTTCGCTTCTCGACCGTGTAGAAGAATTGATTACTTCCTCTACGTCTTCGATGAGCGAAATAACCTGCTTTTTTGCAAATATCCAAAAAGCGGTCAGTATTAGTAAGGAACGTAGCAACCTGATTGAACAAGAGCTTGTCACTTTTTCACGCGTAATTGAAGAAATGAATCAGGCTGTTTCTCATGTCGCACATTCAGCAGAGAACCTATCTGAGGTAATGGATACGTTATAGAAACCTTTGCTAGGAATAACCGTACCTCCCATAACGCGGGCTGTACGGTTTTCCTTTATTTTACACACGCTTCTTTTTTTCTTTTTTTTTACTTAGTTTTTTTTCACTATGATAGAGACCTTCAGATCCTTTTCTCGATTTTTGATGCAAAGCAACTTTTGCAGATTCTCCTTTTGCTTTTTGACTTGCTTTGTTCTCTTTTTTTGCTTTTTTCTCTTTTTTATCCATGCTACATTCGGTAGGTGATTCTTCCTCATCAACAGGATGTTGTAGCACTTCATTTTTAATTCCTGTATAATCCTTGTTTTTTACTTTAGTTAATACCTGATCACGTGCCTCTTTGGACACGTTCAATCCCATGTCAGATATCTCATTTAGTACTGAAGTTATATTTTGACTATTTACTTCAGGTAGCTTTTGCGCCAAACGATAAATGTCATGAATGCTCCACTCTCTGCCTGTTCGCTCACTAAGCTTGCTCAGCAAATTGGATACGATATCTGCCATTCCAGTTGTTCGCCTCCTTGTGTGCGTGCCCACTTACTTTATCGTATGAATGAGGCAAGCAGTTGGTGAGTGGGAAAGTCGTGGAAAGATACTTTTAGGTGGTTGAGATCATTCTACTCCGATACGAATCAAACACAGAAAAGCGTTTTCCTTCATCCTGAAGGAGAACGCTTTAATTATGTTGCTACACCAGGTTGTTCAGCTAGATAGATTCCCCTTACCTTCTATTCCTATCAGGGCTTCTTCACTAATATTTTGTAACACACGAACCAACAGCCTATGCTCTATTTCATGTATCTTTTGTTCTAAGCTCTCTATCGTATCATTCTTGTGAACAAAAATGACTTCTTGGTCAATGATGGAACCTGTGTCCATTCCCTCGTCGACATAATGAACAGTCACTCCCATCACTTTTACCCCGTACTCCCATGCTTGCTTAATAGCATTTTTTCCTGGGAATGCCGGTAATAGAGACGGATGCAGATTGATCATCCGCCCTTCATAGCCGGTAAGCAATACATTTCCTATCAATCGCATATAGCCAGCTAGTACAATAAATTCAATTTCTAATAGCTTCAATTGAGCTAAAATCTCTTGTTCAAACGCTTCCTTCGATATATAATCCTTGGCTGAAAACAAGTACACAGGAATTCCCAGCCGCTCTGCTCTCTTAATCGCATATGCTTTAGCTTGATCGCAGACTAACAAAGCTACCTCTAAGGAAGGAAGACGTCCATCTCGAGTCGCTTGCACAATCGTTTCAAAGTTAGATCCGCTTCCTGAAGCAAACACCGCTATCCTCATCGGTGCTCCCCTTCCACATATACAACCCCACTGTCGCCTTGCTGTACATCCCCAATCAGATACGCTTCCTCTCCAGCTTCCTGAAGCATTTTTAATACGTACTCAGCATCCTTCTGGGCTACAGCAAGTACCATTCCAATTCCCATGTTAAAAGTAAGGAACATGTCCTGCTGGTTGATATTACCTGTTTTTTCGATCAATTTAAAAATCGGTAATACTGGCCAGCTCCCTAATGTAATGGAAGCTTGTAGTCCATCCGGTAGCATTCGTGGAATGTTCTCCGTAAATCCACCACCCGTAATATGCGCCATTCCTTTAACATCAACCTGTTTTAATAAGGACAAAATTGGTTTGACATAAATCTTTGTGGGAGTGAGTAAGACCTCACCTAAACTTTTTTCAAAACCTTCTATTTGATCGTGCAACGAAAATCCAGCATCCTGCAACAATACCTTTCGTACCAAAGAAAATCCATTACTGTGAACACCACTTGATGTAATACCGATTAACATATCCCCTGCTTGTATGTTACTTCCATCAATTATTTTTGATTCCTCAACAACCCCAACAGTAAAACCAGCGATATCATATTCTCCACCTGCATACATACCAGGCATCTCAGCCGTTTCTCCACCAATCAGGGCACAGCCCGCTTGCTCACAGCCGTCCGCAATTCCCTTCACAATGGATTCCAGCTTCATCGGGATTACCTTATCACATGCAACATAATCTAAAAAATATAAAGGCTCAGCACCTTGTACCACAACATCATTGACACACATCGCTACTGCATCAATGCCAATTGTATCATGTTGATCCATTTGAAAAGCGAGCTTTAGCTTAGTCCCTACACCATCGGTTCCAGATACAAGCACGGGCTGCTTATACTCTGCTACATTTAGACGGAACAAGGCACCAAATCCACCGAGTCCACTCATCACTTCGGGACGAAACGTGCGTTTAACGTGTTTTTTCATTCGCTCAACCGCTTCATTGCCGGCAGCGATATCAACACCAGCTTCTTTATATGCTTGACTCATCTGTAATCGCTCCCTTCTAGCATTTCGTGATTGGTAAGGCTTCCTCGAAGTTAACCTCCGTCGGGTAATTACCTGTAAAGCAAGCCAGACAATGCCCCCGATTCGGTGCTTTATCACTGTCTATACGCCCAATAGCATCAATCATGCCCTGTGGTGTCATAAAGGTTAATGAATCCGCTCCAATATACTGCCGAATCTCTTCAACAGATTTATTCGATGCAATCAATTCATCAAAGGATGATGTATCAATTCCATAAAAACACGGATTTTTTACAGGTGGGGAACTGATTCGAACATGGACTTCAGCAGCTCCTGCATCTCGTAGCATCTGTACAATACGACTACTCGTCGTTCCGCGTACGATCGAATCATCAATCATGATCACTCGTTTACCTTCTACAACTTTACGAACTACTGACAATTTCATGTGAACTCCACGCTCACGTAACTCTTGAGAAGGCTGAATAAAGGTGCGACCAACATAACGGTTTTTAATAAAACCAATCTCATATGGAATGCCTGTCGCCTCAGCAAAACCAATCGCCGCTGAAGTACTAGAATCGGGTACACCGATTACCACATCACCTTCTGCTGGTGCTTCATAAGCTAATTGCTTCCCAAGTCGTTTACGAGCCATGTGTACATTAATACCATCAATGTCACTATCTGGTCGTGCAAAATAAATATATTCGAAAGTACATAGCGTACGGTTTATTTTCGGTGCAAATCGGTGGGATTGGATACCATGCTGATCAATAACCAATAACTCACCTGGCTCGATCTCACGCCAATAGGAACCTCCTACGATATCAAAAGCGCAGGTTTCTGAAGCAACTACAATCGCTTCTCCCAATGTTCCAAGCGATAGTGGTCGTAATCCATTTGGATCAAGCGCTACAATTAACTGATCCTCGTTCATTACCAAAAGAGCATAGGCGCCTTTAATTTCCTGTAAGGCCTCCTTAACCGCGGAAGGTAAATCCTTCTTCGATGAACGGGCAATAAGATGCGCAATCACTTCTGTATCGCTGGTTGTTTGAAAAATAGAGCCTTTTTTCTCCAGTTCCTTGCGAATAACTCCTGCGTTTACCAAATTTCCATTGTGAGCAACAGCCATGCTACCTTGTGCATAATTAAAAAATAAAGGTTGTGCATTTTCAATCCTACTTGAGCCTTGTGTAGTATAACGTGTATGTCCAATAGCTAAATGCCCATGGAACTTAGCTAATTCTCCTTGCCCAAACGCTTCACTTACTAATCCCATTCCACGATGCTTATACCATTTTTCTCCATCGGATGAACAGATTCCGGCGCTCTCCTGACCACGGTGTTGAAGAGCATGCAGCCCCAAATAAGTAAGTGGGGCTGCCTCCTTGTGATTGTATATTCCAAAAACACCGCACTCTTCATTTAACTTATCCCAGATTATTGGATCAAACATGGTATCGCATCCTTCCATGCTGATTTTAGGCGAGTAAGTGATGCGTTCACGATTTCTTTGCCTTGATGTGTGATAACCAAATGGTCTAATCCTGTTGTACCTAGTACTTGGCAAGCCACTCCCTGCTCTTCTGCTATCCGTTTCACTTGATTAACATTGTCTTGCGTTGTACTCACTAGAATACGTGATTGTGACTCGCTAAATAGTGCCAGATCAGCGCGTAAGTCGTCAGTTAGGTCAATCGTTGCCCCAATCTCTTTTCCAAAGCAGCTCTCAGCAAGAGCGACAGCCAATCCACCCTCCGCCAAGTCGTGAGCTGATTGTACATACCCTGCGCGAATTGCAGACAACACTACTTTTTGAACATTTGCTTCCTTTTCCAAATGAATTTGTGGAGGGCGACCGGAGATGTTACTTGTCAGTAGCTTTTGATACTCTGAGCCACCTACTTCTGCGTGAGTTTCACCCAACAACAAAATGATGTCTCCCTCTTGTTTAAACTCTTGTGTCGTAATATGGTCCACGTCTGTAATAAGACCAACCATTCCAACTACCGGTGTGGGATAAATTGCCTCACCACTACGTTCGTTGTAGAGTGAAACATTTCCGCCAATAACCGGAGTAGACAATGCGTTGCATGCAGCACTCATACCTTCTACCGCTTTCTCAAATTGCCAGAAAACCTCTGGTTTTTCTGGATTTCCAAAGTTCAGGCAGTCTGTGATAGCTAATGGCTCAGCACCCGAACAAACCACATTCCGTGCTGATTCGGCAACCGCGATTGCTCCACCCACTTCTGGATCAAGATAAACATATCGACCATTACAATCCGTACTCATAGCCAGCGCCTTACGAGTTCCACGGATCATCACCACTGCTGCATCCGAACCTGGCGTTACAGCAGTTGAGGCACGAACAATGTGATCATATTGCTCATATACCCACGCTTTGTTAGCAATTGTTGGTTGTGCTAGCAATTGGACTAGCGTTTGATTTAGATCAGTTGGCATTTCGAAGTCTGTAGAATCTATAGCTGCATTCTGCTCGTAATAAGCAGGTACCTTTGAAGGTTTATGATAGACGGGTGCATCTTCTGCTAAGCTATCTACTGGTACATTGGCAACAATTTCGCCATGATGAAGTAAGCGCAACATGCCATCATCCGTTACACGCCCAATTTCTGCGGAATAGAGTCCCCATTTTTCAAAAATGGCTGTAACCTCTGACTCTCTTCCCTTTTCTACGACTACCAGCATGCGCTCTTGTGATTCGGATAGCATCATTTCATAAGCGCTCATCCCTTTTTCACGCTGAGGTACTACATCTAAATTCATTTCAATTCCGTTACCTGCTTTGGAGGCCATTTCTGCGCTTGATGAGGTAAGGCCCGCCGCTCCCATATCCTGTATACCTGTAACTGCACCTGTTTCAATTAACTCGAGGCAAGCTTCCAATAGTAATTTTTCCATAAAAGGATCGCCAACCTGCACAGCAGGACGTTTTTTCTCTGATTCCTCACTCAGTTCCTCAGAAGCAAAAGTAGCACCATGAATACCATCCCGACCAGTGCTGGCCCCGACATATATTACTGGGTTACCAATTCCTTTAGCTACACCTTTTTGAATCTTGTCATGATCAATTAACCCCACACACATAGCATTCACAAGTGGATTTCCTTCATAGGTTGGATCAAAACTGATCTCTCCTCCTACGGTAGGAATTCCAATACAGTTGCCGTACCCTGCAATCCCAGCCACAACATTTTTAAATAAATAGTTGACCCGAGGTGTTTTTAATTCCCCGAAACGTAAGGAATTCAATAACGCTACCGGACGAGCCCCCATCGAGAATACATCGCGAATAATACCACCAACACCGGTTGCTGCTCCCTGATAAGGTTCGATAGCTGAAGGATGATTATGGCTTTCGATTTTAAAAACTACAGCTTGATTATCACCGATATCAACAATACCTGCTCCCTCACCCGGTCCTTGCAAAACACGAGGACCTTTGGTTGGAAAACGACGAAGCACTGGTTTAGAGTTTTTATAAGAACAGTGCTCAGACCACATCACACTGTATAGCCCAATTTCTGTCCAATTTGGCTGTCTGCCTAGCAAGCGGACAACGCTTTGGTATTCTTCATCTGTTAAACCTAGTTCACGGTATAGACGTTCTTTTGCAATACGGTTTGCTGATGGTTCGTTATGCGTAAGTTGTGACACCGTTTTTTTCCCTCCAGGCATTCAGAATTGAGGTAAACATGGTACGACCGTCGGCTGATGTCATCCAGCTATGCACAGCACGCTCTGGATGTGGCATCATACCAAGTACATTTCCGCGTTCATTCGTAATCCCTGCGATATCGTCCAAGGAGCCATTTGGATTCTCTCCATCGTAGCGAAAGACAATCTGTCCGTTTTGTTGCATACTTCTTAATGTTTCCTCTTCGCAGAAATAGTTACCCTCTCCATGCGCAATCGGGATTTCAATTCGCTCCCCTTTGGCAAATGCATTGGTAAATGGAGTCTGATTATTTTCTACACGTAATGTAGACAATTTACAGCGATAAGTAAGCGAGGTGTTCCGTAAAATAGCCCCCGGTAACAAGCCTGTTTCTAACAGGATTTGAAAACCATTGCAGACTCCCATAATTAATTTACCTTCCTGTGCCGCCTTAACCACTTGCTCCATAACAGGTGAGAAGCGGGCTACTGCACCACAGCGTAAGTAGTCACCGTAGGAGAACCCTCCTGGTAAAAGAATGACATCGTAAGCTGATAAATCTGTTTCGGAGTGCCATACGTAATCAACAGGCACCTGCATGCAATCTTCTACTGCGTTGTACATGTCCACATCTGCATTAGAGCCGGGAAATACGATAACAGCTACTCTCATCTTATCCCTCCACCAGTTCTACCAGCTCGTAGCGGTATTCTTCAATGACAGTATTAGCTAGTAGCTTTTCACACATCTCTTTCACTTGCTTTTCGGCTGCTTGGTGATCGTTTGTATCTAGTGTCAATTCGATATATTTTCCGATGCGAGCATCTTTTACTTGTTGAAATCCTAAGGTATGAAGGGCTCCTTGTATCGCATGCCCTTGAGGGTCTAGTACGCTTTCACGCAAGGTAACATAGATAACAGCTTTACACATGAACTTCTCCTCCTAATCGTTTCAGCATTTCTTGATACGCCTCTTCAACGTTTCCTAAGTTGCGACGAAAACGATCCTTGTCCAGCTTTTCCATCGTCTCTGCATCCCAGAAACGGCAGGTGTCCGGTGATATCTCATCTGCTAACAATACCTCTCCATCTGAGGTTCTGCCGAATTCTAATTTAAAATCAACAACAAGTATGTCTCTTGCACCCATATATTCCTGTAAAAATTCATTGACCTGCAAAGCCGTCTCTTTCATTACCGTTAGTTCTTGAACTGTGGCAATCTTTAAAATAGCAATGTGGTCATTATTAATGAGCGGATCTCCTAGTTCATCACTTTTGTAATAAAATTCTATGATTGGTTCATCTAATTGTACGCCCTCAGCCCACCCCAAACGCTTGGCTAAGGACCCGGCAGCAATGTTACGCACAACCACTTCTAACGGGATAATGTCGACCTTTTTAACCAATTGCTCCGTTTCAGATAACAGGCGGATAAAATGATTGGCGATGCCTTTTTCAGTCAACGCCTTAAATAAAATCGCGCTAATCTGATTATTCCATCTTCCTTTATTCACTATTGTCCCTTTCTTCTCGCCATTAAAAGCAGTGGCGTCATCCTTATAAGCCACCCAATACACATCTGGATCTGAAGTAAGATAAACCTGCTTCGCTTTTCCTTCATATAGCTGCTCGCGCTTTTCCAAGAAAAATTCTCCTCCCGCTACAAGCTTTATGCGTGTTTTAGTCAACAAATCACTTTCAACTTGATTAAAACATAAACCAAACAGATAATCAACGAATATTATAAAGGATATATTCGACAATTGTTCGTGTTTATAGCTTTGCACTTCTTCTTAGATTGCCAAAATGCCATTGTGGTACAATATAGACACGATTTATGTTCGGATTTTCTTTCGAACACGAAACTGTTTTCTAATGAAAAGAGGCGATGGTACCATGTACCCTTTCCAGGTTCAATTTCCCACTCACATCTACTTTGGAGTCGGTGAGCTTGCACATGTCGGTACGAAGGCACGTGCATTAGGAACAAAAGCTTTGTTGGTGACAGGCGGACGATCAGCCAAATCAACAGGACTATTAGCAAAGGTAGAACAGTTACTACAAGCTGCAAAACTACCTTACCAACTATTTGATCAGGTAGAACCAAATCCACGCACCTCCACCGTAGACCGCGGAGGACAGCTTGCCCGCGAAACAAACTGCGATTTCGTCATTGCACTTGGTGGCGGTTCTGTCATGGATGCAGCGAAAGCCATTGCTGCCGTAGCTCTGTCCGGTCGATCCAGTTATGAATATTTGCGTGGTAATCCTCAGAACACAGCCAAAGAACTGGTTCCCGTAACTGAAGCTCTACCTTTACTGACAATTCCCACTGTGGCGGCAACAGGCTCTGAAGCTAACAACATCACTGTACTAACTCACTGGGAGACCCATGAAAAAAGCTCCTTTTCAGGTCCAGCCCTATTCCCTAAAGTAGCTATTCTTGACCCATCTCTAACCTACACAGTCCCAGCTCGGGTGACAGCTGAGTCTTCTGCAGATATCTTTTCGCATTTATTTGAAGAATATTTGGTTGGTCCCAATGACGCTCATGTACAAGACGGCGTCACAGAAGCATTGATTCGTTTAGTCGTTCAGTTTTCTACGGTTGCTATCGCTGAACCTCATAACGAAGAAGCCCGCTCCACCTTATTGTGGGCAAGCACACTTGGCATTTCTCCATTTGCCCGAGCAGGTCGAAATGCAGGGTATCCACTACACAAGATCGAACATCCTTTAAGCGGACATTTCGATATGTCTCATGGACGTGGACTTGCTATCCTTTCCCTGCCATACTTCGAGCAGTTTGTAGCAATAGATCGCCCTGAGAGGCTCGCCCGTTTAGGACGACAGTGCTTCCAGGTAACAGCCGAATCTGATCAGACCGCAGCACAGGCTACCATCCAAGCTGTTGCTCATTGGTATCAGCAGATGGGAATTACTCAGCGCTTATCCGACTTTGGTATTTCTCACGAAGATTTGCCACGTCTGGCTCACGAGGCAATTCGTACCGGTGGAGGCGTTGACCACATTCCAAGTACAAGAGCGTTATCAGCTGATGACGTCCTTCGCATCTATGAGACTTGCTTATAGGAAGGAATAATCTTTGATAATATATTCATGTTATACATATTATAAAAAGAGGTGTTAAAGCATGGATTCACGCATCAATGAACTTGCAAGTCGATTAATTCGTTACTCTCTCGATTTACAAAAAGGGGAAAAGGTGCTAATCGAAAATATTGGACTCCAGCCCGCATTAGTTAAAGCGCTGGTACGTGAAGCTTTTGCAGTAGGAGCTCTTCCTGTTGTCACTGTAAAAGATCAGGAAATTATGCGCTCCTTGATCATGGGCTCAAGCGAAGAGCACATGGCACTTTTTGCTAAGCATGAGTTAGCGCGCATGGAAGATATGGACGCATACATTGGGGTACGTGCCTTCGAAAATGTAAATGAGTACTCTGATATTCCAGAAGAGAAAATGGGGCTTTACTCCCGCGTTTATTACAGCACGGTTCATCTTAAAGAGCGCGTTCCAAATAAACGCTGGGTCGTACTTCGTTATCCAAACAAAGCTATGGCACAAGCTGCTAATATGAGCTTGGAAGGCTTTGAAGATTTCTACTTCTCCGTATGCAATCTGGACTATGCCAAAATGTCCAAAGCAATGGACCCATTAGTAGAATTGATGAACAAAACAGACCGGGTACGCATTGTGGGTCCAGAAACTGATCTACGATTCTCTATTAAAGGAATACCAACTATCAAATGCGATGGTAAAGCAAATATACCGGATGGTGAATGCTATACCTCTCCTGTACGTAATTCCGTTGAAGGTACTGTCTATTACAATGCAAAAACCAATTACCATAGTACGACCTTTACAGACGTGAAGCTCACGTTTAAAGAGGGCAAAATTGTTGAAGCTACTAGCAGTAATACAGCATTGCTAAACACGATTCTAGATACAGATGAAGGTGCCCGCTACATTGGGGAGTTTGCAATCGGCTTTAACCCTCACATCCTACAGCCAATGGGCGACATCTTGTTCGATGAAAAGATCGCGGGAAGCTTCCACTTTACACCTGGTAATGCCTATGATATCGCTGACAACGGTAACCGCTCCTCTATCCACTGGGATTTGGTACAAATCCAACGTCCTGAGTATGGCGGTGGCGAAATCTGGTTTGATGATGTATTGATTCGCAAGGATGGTATATTCGTCTTGCCTGAACTGAAAGGCTTGAATCCTGAGAATTTGGTCTAAAAGAAACCAGGTTTGAGAGAACCATTCTTTTGAAGAAGGTAAATAAAATGAAATAGGCTTTTCAAGAACTCTGATTGAGCTCTGAAAAGCCTATTGTTTTGCAGTTTATTAACGAAAAAGGGTGATTACCTACCTTCAATCAATCCCAAACGGACAAAAATAGTATCTACATGCTTCAGATGGTAGCGATAGTCGAAGCAAGCCTCCAGCTCTTCTGTGGTCAGCATTTCCTTCACCGTTTCATCCACACTGATAATCTCTTTAAATGAACGTTGCTCCTCCCACGCTTGCATCGCACGTGGTTGTACCGTGTCATAAGCTTTTTCGCGGCTCAAGCCTTTATCAATCAATTTAAGCAATACTTGTTGAGAATAAATTAATCCAAACGTACGATCCATGTTGCGTTTCATATTCTCAGGGAACACCGTCAGGTTCTTCACGATGTTCATAAAGCGACGCAGCATATAGTTAAGTAGTTGTGTTGCATCTGGTAAAATAACACGTTCTACAGAAGAATGCGAGATATCACGCTCATGCCAAAGTGGTACATTCTCATAAGCAGACATCATATGACCACGGATAACACGCGAAAGTCCAGAGATGTTCTCAGAGCCAATCGGGTTGCGTTTATGCGGCATCGCCGAAGAACCCTTCTGACCTTTTGCAAATGCCTCTTCCACTTCACGAATCTCACTCTTTTGTAAGCCCCGAATTTCAGTAGCAAATTTGTCTAAGGAAGTAGCAATCAACGCAAGCGTAGCCATATACTCTGCATGACGATCGCGCTGTAAGGTTTGCGTCGAGATTGAAGCTGCTGTCAGACCAAGCTTCTTACATACATGCTGCTCTACATATGGATCAATATTTGCATACGTACCAACTGCCCCTGACATTTTACCCGCTTCTACTTCCACACGTGCAGAACGGAATCTGGCCAAATTACGTTTCATCTCTTCATACCATAGTGCTACCTTCAGACCAAAAGTAGTTGGCTCAGCATGAACTCCATGTGTACGGCCCATCATGACTGTATCCTTATGTTCAATCGCCTTCTGCTTTAAGACTTCAATAAAATCCACAATATCCTTTTCAATAATTTCGTTTGCTTGTCGAATCAGGTAACCAAGTGCCGTATCTACTACATCGGTAGAGGTTAGACCATAGTGAACCCATTTTTTTTCATCGCCCTCCATCGTTTCTGAGACAGCACGGGTAAAGGCTACTACGTCATGGCGTGTCTCTTGTTCGATTTCATAAATACGATTAACATCAAAACTAGCATTCTTCCATAGCTTTTCAACATCTTCTTTTGGAATAACCCCTAACTTTGCCCATGCTTCACACGCCAAAATCTCTACTTCTAGCCATGCCTTATACTTATTTTCTTCTGTCCAGATGGCGCGCATTTCTGGTCTTGTATAGCGTTCAATCATTCGTTCATTCCTCCATTTATGACCATATTCCAAGTTTTTCCGCCTGTTGCAGTGCTACATCTACCGATTCGGCAACAAGATTTATGTGACCCATTTTTCGTTTTTCCTTGGCCTCTTGTTTCCCGTACAAATGCAATTTTGCTTTCTTGGGTAGTTGATCTATTTTTTTGAATAAAGGTGCTACATGCTCACCTAAAATATTAACCATAACGACCGGACTAAGCAACTTCGTGGAGCCAAGTGGTAAGTTACTAATCGCTCGAATATGCTGCTCGAATTGCGAGGTCAAGCAGGCATCCATTGTATAATGACCAGAATTGTGCGGACGCGGAGCCATCTCGTTTATATAAAGCCCCCCATCCTCCGTAAGAAACATTTCCACAGCAAGTAACCCAACCATCTCCAGCTTTTCTGCCAACTCAATGGCTAATCGCTCAGCTCGCTGTTGAATCTCCCTTTCAATCCGAGCGGGGACTATACTCTGATGCAAAATGTTTTCTCGATGAATATTTTCAGCTATAGGAAAGACTGCTATTTCCCCTGATACATTACGAGCTACGATAACAGATAACTCCTTGGTGAAAGGGACAAATTTTTCCACGATCAGTTCTGTTTTAGCTTTTGCAAGACATGAAAAAGCTTCTTCTATTTCTTCAAAAGAGCGTAATACCCACTGCCCCTTACCGTCATAGCCTCCTGTAGCTGTCTTCATAACAGCAGGTAAACCCAATTCCACAACAGCCGCTCGTACATCCTCTGCTGAAGCTACGACTCGGAATGGTGCTACAGGCAGACCACAGGCTTGAAGAGTAGTCTTCTCCTTAACGCGATGTTGTGTAATGCTTAATAGCTTACTTCCCTGTGGC
The DNA here is from genome assembly GCF_002706795.1 of Brevibacillus laterosporus DSM 25. Lineage (NCBI taxonomy): Bacteria > Bacillati > Bacillota > Bacilli > Caryophanales > Paenibacillaceae > Brevibacillus > Brevibacillus laterosporus. Next base: position 2,587,637 of record NZ_CP017705.1, on the reverse strand, counting down.
ACAAAAGCTTCCTCTTCTAAAATGGCTGCTACTCCAGCATCTACGTTCTCAAATTCATACGTAATCACATCACTAAGTTGTGCCAATTTACGAGCTGCCAGTTGATCATCATATCTAGCAACGATTTGCTGATCGCTTACTTGACCACATGGTGAATCCTCTGTAGGATCTAGCACCACAAACCGATATCCCATCGCTCTACCAGCGAGTGAAATCATTCTTCCTAGTTGTCCTCCGCCTAACAAGCCAATGGTACTACCTGGTTTGATCTGCTTTTCTTTATTCATGGGGCAACTCGCTCTCTTCCATAACCTTTTTTCGTGTAGCTTCTCTTCGTTCGGTTAAACGCCGACTTATCTCCGCGTCATTCGTCCCGACGATTTGAGCTGCTAGCAAACCAGCATTCGTAGCCCCAGCCTTGCCAATCGCTACGGTAGCAACCGGAACGCCCCCTGGCATCTGCACGATCGATAATAAAGAATCTAATCCGTTTAAAGCGGCTGATTTTACTGGTACACCGATGACAGGAAGAATGGTCTTAGCCGCTACCATTCCCGGAAGATGAGCTGCTCCACCGGCCCCAGCAATAATCACCTTCAAGCCTCTCTCTTGAGCAGTCTCTGCATACGTAAACATAAGATCAGGCGTACGATGAGCAGAAACTACCTGCTTTTCATATGGAATCTGCATCTCCTCTAGTATGTGGCAAGCTTCCTTCATTGTTTCCCAATCAGAAGTACTTCCCATGATAACTCCTACAATCGGTGCAACCACGCCGCTTCCCCCTTGACCTTCCATTTTCGTTATATTACGTTTTTAAGATCATTTCACGTTCAGTTTAACAAAAAAAATTACAAAACGTCAACAAAACACGAACATTTTAGTTTTATATTTAAATTTCATTCTTCTTTATCTAATTACTCACATAAAATAGAAAAAGCCTTCCGATCTGACTCAAAAGAAGACAGTTCAAGAAGACTTTTTCATGGTGACAATCTAGTGATATTCCAAAATCATATATTGTAAATATCAAAGCTACTAGCTCTGACAAAACAACCTATTCACGGAACCAAATGAAGTAAACCAGGAAGATGACAAATAGTACATACATCGCTGGGTGTACCTCACGTGCTTGGCCTTTACATGCTTTAGTCACTGGATAGAAAATGAATCCACAAGCAATACCAGCTGCGATGCTAGAAGATAGAGGCATCATCAGCATGGTAAGGAAAGCAGGCAACGACTCTTCTAATTTATCCCACTCAATGTTACGTAAGCTACTAGCCATCAACACACCAACAATAATCAGGGCAGGTGCTGTAACAGCGGGAGTAATAACAGACAGTAATGGAAAGAAGAACAGAGACAGCAGGAACATAAATCCAATGACAACCGCTGTAAAACCAGTTCTACCACCTGCTGCCACACCAGCAGTCGATTCAATGTAGCTTGTTGTTGTAGAGGTACCTAACAGCGCACCAGCCATTCCAGCAACAGCATCAGAAGCAAGTGCTGATCCAGGACGCTCCAGCTTACCATCCTTCAAAAGTCCCGCCTGATTGCATACGCCTAGCAAAGTACCGGTTGTATCAAAGAAATCAACAAATAGGAACGTGAACACAACTATGAACATGCCTTGAGAAAAAATCACACTTGGATCTAATAAATATGGTAAGGCAACACCAAGCGTAGGAGCCAAACTTGGTGGAGCAGATACTATTTGTGAAGGAAGCTCTACCACTCCAAAAATCATACCAGCAACCGCTGTGATCAACATTCCAACGAATACTCCAGCGTGAATGCGTCTTGCTAATAAAACCCCCGTAACAAGCAATCCAAAGACTGCTAACAACGCATTTTTAACTGTAAGAATTTGAGTAGCATCCATGCCTTCTTTAAAGCTTAAATGTCCCATTGTGACCAGAGTAGCTGGAGAATCTACGATAATACCAGCATTTTTCAGACCCATAAAAGCAATAAATAATCCGATACCTGCTGTTGTAGCATTCTTTAGGTTCTGCGGAATCGCATCAATAATCTGCGAACGAATACCCGTTAAAGATAGGATCAGGAACAAAGTACAAGAAACAAATACACCAGCCAAGGCTTGTTGCCAAGGAATCTGCATGGTAAGAACTGCGGTAAAGGCGAAGAACGCATTTAAACCCATACCTGGTGCTTGACCGATCGGTAATTTACCGACAATCCCCATAATAAGTGTACCTATAGCCGCTGCCAGTGCTGTAGCAGTAAACACGGCATCATGTGGAGGGAATTTTGCCTGTAATTCTGGTGGCAATCCTGCCCCACTTAAAATGTTTGGGTTTACGGCTAAAATATATGCCATTGCCAAGAAGGTTGTTAAACCAGCAATAATCTCTCGACGATACGTGGTGCCATGTCGATCAAACTCAAAATACTTACGCACCCTTTGTCCCTCCTAATAGTAACCTCTCAAGTCATATTTGCTAAAAAGACAAGCTTTATTCGAATAATGACGAATAACATTCGGTAAAAACAAAAAAACGTGCGATAATTCCTGCTAAACAAGTCGTTATAAGTCGAAAATCCGAATAAAAACTCGAACTTCTTTCTTACAACGAAAGTTTAACAAGAACATCGCACGCTGTCAACATAAAACACGAACGTTCACGTTATTTTAATAATAATTATACGTATTTACTATTCCCACTCAATAGTTGCAGGTGGTTTAGAAGTAACATCGTACACAATACGGTTTACGTTATCCACTTCGTTTACAATACGTACAGAGATTTTCTCTAGTATATCCCATGGAATACGAGCCCAGTCGGCTGTCATACCGTCGATAGATGTTACCGCACGAATCCCTACTGTGTAAGAGTACGTACGTGCATCACCCATTACCCCTACACTCTTCATGTCAGGCAAAGCAGTGAAGTATTGCCAAATTTCGCGATCCAAACCAGCTTTTTGAATTTCTTCACGCAGGATAGCATCAGATTCACGAACAATCTCTAACTTCTCTTCAGTAATCTCGCCTAAAACACGAATACCAAGACCTGGACCTGGGAAAGGCTGTCTCCATACAATTGCATCAGGTAGGCCTAGCTCTGAACCCAGTTTACGTACTTCGTCTTTGAATAACGTGTCCAAAGGCTCGATTAGCTTAAACGTCATGTCTTCTGGTAGACCGCCTACATTGTGGTGAGATTTAATCGTTTGAGCCGTAGCTGTCCCACTCTCAACAATGTCCGTATAAAGTGTACCCTGAGCTAGGAAGTCCATATCCGTAAGCTTAGTAGCCTCTTCATCAAATACATAGATGAATTCGTTACCGATGATCTTACGTTTTTGTTCTGGGTCAGTTACACCTTTTAATTTGTTTAAGAAGCGGTCACGAGCATCAATTTTGATTACTTTCATATCAAATTTGCCTACGAACGTTTCCATTACGCTTTCCGCTTCACCTTTACGCAACAAACCATGATCAACAAACATACACGTTAACTGATCACCGATCGCACGATGAATGAGAGCCGCTACTACAGAGGAATCAACTCCGCCGCTCAAAGCACACAATACGTTTTTATTTCCAACAGTCTCACGAATATCTTTGATTTTGTCTTCAATAAATGTAGTCATGCTCCAGTCGCCAGTGCACTTACAAATATTGAACAAGAAGTTACTTACAAATTCATGTCCTTTTACGGTATGACGAACTTCTGGGTGGAACTGTACACCATATAGATTACGCTCTGGATGACTGATAGCAGCAATCGGGCAAGAGTCGCTCACTGCGTCGATAACGAAGCCCTCTGGCAATTCTACTACTTTATCAGTATGGCTCATCCATACTACTTCAGAAGATTCCCAGTTACTATATAGACCATGTTGGTTTTCAAGACGTATTTCCGCTTTTCCGTATTCACGTTTACCGGCACGTTCTACTTTTCCCTTCAATGTTTGGGACATTAATTGCATTCCATAGCAAATACCCAAGATAGGTACACCTAAGTCAAAAATCGCTGGGTCAATTTGCGGTGCTCCTTCTTCGTATACACTAGCCGGTCCTCCAGAGAAAATAATCCCTTTTGGGCTAAGCTCCTTAATTTTCTCCACTGGCGTATTGAAAGGCAACAACTCACTGTATACGCCTAAATCACGTACACGTCTTGCGATCAATTGGTTATATTGCCCCCCAAAATCTATTACTACCACTAATTCCAACGGCTTTTCCACGGAAAGATCCTCCCTTAACCTTGTATACTTGTGCACTCAGTAGACATGTCCAAAACGTTCTTGAAGATATTATCTCCCTTTCTCTTTTTTGGTATGAAGAAAAAAATTTCTCCCGTTCCATCAAAAAGACAGGCCACCTACCCGTAGATGAAATCGTCTGACATCTTCTAAGGGCAAATGTCCCTGTCTTTAACGTTGTCATTCAAAAAAGAGGCAGTGCCGTTTCTCCTGCTTACTGCTACCAAAGTATCATATTGTCAAAAATTCTAGCAGATGATTGGGAAATGATCAAGGTTTCATTTGGCGTATTAAACGCTCAATGGTCTGCTGCCACAACGATCTTGTTTTCCCTTCCATTTCTTTCAAGCCATATAGCATTTTTTCATAGATGGTTGTTAAATAAAGTAAATCCTGACGCTTATCTCCACTAATTTGGAGGCGATTCACATATTCGCGTAATGTTTCACCAGAATGACGGGGTGAAACCATTTTTTCAAATATCGTTAGAACCAACGTAAATCTACGTGGAAAATCATCCTGAGCGTATTGTGTCATTTTGCGGTGTAACCACCATAAATACATCTCCTGACGTTTTTTCCACAGAATCCAAACACCCACTGCTAGCAAAATACCAATTAACCCTAGCCAAACCCATGAGAATCCTGCACTCGTTTTCACTACAGGCTTATCTGCTTCTTCCAGTCGGTCCATTTGTTTTGGTTTATTCACTTCTTTTTCCTCTGTGGAAGCGGGAATATTTATCTGACTTGACTCATTGGAAAGGCGATCATAATTTACTTGTAGAGGAGATGTAAAAGAAGCAGTTGCTTCAAACGGTATCCAACCGCTACCTGGAAAGTAAACCTCGACCCATGAGTGTGCATCTCTATTTCTTACTTCAATGGTGATATTATTGTTGGCATCACGGCCAATCTCTTGACCTGGAGCAAACCCTTTTACCCAACGGGCAGGTATATCAATTGAGCGAAGCATGACCACCATAGAAGTTGAAAAATGATCACAGTATCCCCTCATGGTATCGAATAGAAACTGATCTACGAAATCTTGTCCTTCCTTAGGTATCGGAACATCTTTTGTTTCATACCGATATCTTCCTTCACGCAAATAATTCTCTATTGCCCTCGCCTTGTCGTATGGATTGTTTGACGTTTCCGTAATTTTTTCAGCTAGCTTCTTTATTCGACCAGGGAGACTATTAGGTAGTTGTAGATACCTCTCTTCTATCTCTCTAGGATAATTGGTACCCGCCGCAATGATTTTCTTTTCACTAATCACTGGAATCTCAGCTTGTAGCTGATAATGATCCATGTACTGTTGAACAGGCGTCGGAATCAAGGTGCTATCGTCTCTTTCAACAAACGATCGACTATTTGAATCCTTTTGCATAGCTCCATTAAAGGTAAGAATCCCCTGAGAAATGGTGTCATAGGTTAACGTCACATTTTCTGGGTTTACCTCTTCAATACTTTTAAGCTGTCCTGGATAAAAAATAGCCGGTAACTGTTCTCCCTCAGCCTGCACAACAGCCATGACCTTTTTTGTTTCCAATCCAGAAAAAAGCGTATCATTCCAAATGTAGTTTTTAGGATATACAATTGATTCCAATTGTTTATCGCTTTTTATCCAACCTTTGCCGGTATATACATCTTTAGCATCCCCGCGCAAATAGTATTTATCATTAGTTGTTACGGTAAATACCTTGGTATCATCCTGTTGAAAAGGTCCTCCCAACATCTTATCATTGGTGTCATAACCCACTCTACGAATCACGTCGCTCTTTCCAATTCCAGACTTTCCTTGCAAAAAACCGATCGGATCAGGCCAATTGGGTTCTGCCTTTGGTGACGCGTATCCTACACCTATTGCGAGTGAAATAATCATGAGCGGAACCACAAGCGTTTTCCAAATTGCAGATTGGGTTCCTCTATAGGTAAATCCCTTTTGGATAGATGATAGATGTAAGGTTGTGATTAGCATGAAGCCAATTAACAACGTCCGCATAATCGCTCCACTACTATTAAAAGGCATAAAGGTGTCTAATACAGCAAGATAAGAAATGGTGATAAATACAAACCATAAACCTTGTCTTTGTTCTAATACTAAGAAATCAAGCAGGGTTACCAACACTAAAATCATGCCCGAAAACAGCAGATTTCTTGAAATAATACTCATATTTGCCCAATCTTGATTAAATATCTTAGTAAAGTCTTCACTAACTGCTCGCCATGTTTCCGAAATCCACTCAGGATTAAAAAAAGAAATTTCCACAAACGCGGCATGGAAGATGACAATAGCTAAAATGCCTTTCATCAATAAACCCATCCAGTGACTACGGAAGATCATATCTACTAAGATGATCCCCGCTACCAGATAAAGAAAGCAACTAATACTCCCCGTATCTGAAAGGGAAGGTAGCGGTAACAACCACTCACGTAACAGGAAAAACAAAAACAAGGCAGCTAGCCAGTCCAGCCCTTTTTTTGGTTTCCAAAAGGATGCTCCCGACATCTTAGGCACCCCCTATCTGTTTTAGCTCTTCATATGCGTCCACATGAACTGGGGTACACATTACTTTTACAGATCTTAAACGCTTTAATGCCTCGTTCTCCTCCACAGTTGGAATCACATGATCGTGTACCCAGAACAGTTGAACATTACGTCCAGACCTAGCTAAATGGCCCAACTGTATCACTAGGTCTTTCGTCAATGCAGAGGTAATCATCACTAACGTATATCCTTTGGGAAACTCCATTGTTTCCCTTCCGATCACTCGCGCAAATGAATCTTCGCCGTCCGAGTGAACTCTGGCTAATTGGTCAAATACCCGAAAAAAATGTTGCTGTGAAATAGCTGGTGGAATAACGATTCGCTCTTTTCCACGGGCTACAAAACCATAGGAATGCATATTAATACTTGAATAGTAAATTAGACTGGCAGTTAGTTTCACACTGGTTTCAAAAATATGATGGTGAATTTGTGTTGAAGCAGGCTTTTGCACATCTAGAAAGAAGATTAATTGATTCATTGCCTGATGTTCAAATTCCTTTGTTTTAAGCCCGTGGCCCCTTGCAGAAGCCCTCCAATGAATCTGGCTTAACCGATCCCCTCTCTGGTACTCTCGGACGCCTCTTACAGCTGCTACATCGTCTGAGCGCAAATGTGCAACATGTACATTACCACTGATACGCCCATCTCCTGAGGACCAATGGCTAATTTGCTTATAGCTAGGATAAACTAAAAAATCATTGCATAACTCAATTTTTTTCTGTCGATGTAAAAAACCAAAAAAGTCACCACCAACCAGAATGCATTCTTTCATTTGGTAATGCCCACGAGGGATCGCTGGAATTAAATAATGAATGACCTGTTCTCTTTTAAATCCAGGAAAAATAACTTGTTGATGTGGTTCAAAATAACCGGATAATTTATCAGGTAGCGGCTCGACAATTAAATTCCAGCCAAGTGGAAACCAAAATCGTCGACGGAAGGTTAGTGTAACCATAACATCATCGCCATCTTTTAGTCTTTGGCGATTCACCTCTCGCGTAACCTCCAAGGTTGCAAACATCAACAAATATGTTAATCCTTCATAAATTCCGAGGATACAAGCGCTATAAAATAAAAACCAACTGACGAATCCCCCTTGAAACTGTGCATATACATAACAAATCAGCACTAACAGCGCCAATAGAGCTTTGTTTAACTTTCTCTGTTTCATTTAGACACCGTCCTCTCAATGTACAGGGACTCGTGTCTCCTGTAACAACCGGTTGATAAAACGTTCCGGTGTTTCCCCATCCATACGCGCCTCTGGCTTCAAAATAAGGCGGTGTCTAAAGATAGGCGGTACCAGCTCCTTTACATCGTCTGGGATAACGTAATCACGTCCCTGGATAAACGCATACGCTTGAGCAGCGCGACACAGAGCCAATGTTCCACGAGGGCTAATTCCTAAATAGACACTTGGATTACTCCTTGTTTTCTGAGAAAGCCTTACCATATACTCTTTCACCGAGTCGGTTACTTTAATTTGGGTAATCATCGCTTGTAATTGAACGATTTCCTGTACACTAATAACGGCCTTCAAGCTTTCTATAGGGTGAACTGCTCCCATACGAGTTAGAATAGCCATTTCTTCTTTTTCTGTTGGATATCCAAGCTGCAGTTGCAATAAAAAACGATCTAACTGAGCTTCTGGAAGCGGAAATGTTCCTTCATACTCAAGAGGATTTTGAGTAGCCATAACAAAAAACGGTTGATTTAATTCATATGTATTGCCATCAATCGTTACAGAGTGCTCCTCCATCGCCTCTAATAGGGCAGATTGCGTTTTTGGTGAGGTGCGGTTAATTTCATCAGCAAGCACCACATTTGCAAACAGAGGGCCTTTACGGAATTCAAACTCCATTGATTTTTGATTATAAATAGAAACACCAGTCACATCAGTAGGAAGGAGATCAGGTGTAAACTGAATCCTTTTAAATTCTCCACCAATCGATTTAGCTAATGCTCGAACAAACATAGTTTTCCCTACACCTGGGACATCCTCTAACAAAACATGACCTTTTGCCAATAAAGCAACTAAACCAAGCTCTATCATTTTCCTTTTACCAATAAGGACTTTTTCAATATTCAGTATTAGATCTTCTATAGAATGATGGGGACGATCCATCTGGATCATACTCATATTTACAACCCCTTTTTGATTACATTTTAATGTCTCGTATAATGATTGTTTCCTTCTACCAACTTACTGGAAGATATATGGAAGAACAAGTGTTAATTTTTAGTAAATACCTATAAAATGAAAGATTTAATTACATTTCTATTGAATAAAACATTCGGTTTTTACTCGCCATTTCCTGCGCCATATATCATCTTACGTGAATCAAAGAAATCTATATGAATAGGAAAGCAAAACACTTGTCTACGCTTCTAATCAATTAAAAAGGCATAGCTATATTGAGATTCAATCAACAATAATGCAATATACCTCTTAATAGTAGAAAAAAGCTTCATCAAAAATGCTGACGAAGCTTTTATACGTTTGTAGGAATTAAATGTGTACAGGTAACTCTTTATATGACACTCTTTATATGACGTTTTTCAAATGCTTTACGTGACAATAAATTATATAAAACAAAAAAAGCCTGCAATATTTGCGGCTTCCTGCTTTAAATATGTGGTGCGGGTGGAGGGACTTGAACCCCCACGGTCGCCCGCCAGAACCTAAATCTGGTGCGTCTGCCAATTCCGCCACACCCGCATATGAAACTGGTGAGCCATGAAGGACTCGAACCTTCGACCCTCTGATTAAAAGTCAGATGCTCTACCAACTGAGCTAATGGCTCATAATGGCTGGGGTACCAGGATTTGAACCTGGGAATGACGGAGTCAAAGTCCGTTGCCTTACCGCTTGGCTATACCCCACCAAAATGGTGCCGGCGATAGGACTTGAACCCACAACCCCCTGATTACAAGTCAGGTGCTCTACCAATTGAGCTACACCGGCATTATGTACAATGGTGGCTCGGGACGGAATCGAACCGCCGACACGAGGATTTTCAGTCCTCTGCTCTACCGACTGAGCTACCGAGCCTTATTATTTCTCTAACAGAGATTCCTATACAAGATAGAATCTTTATTCCACCAAGTTAATAAATGGCGGAGCTGACGGGACTCGAACCCGCGACCTCCGGTGTGACAGACCGGCGTGAACTCCAACTTCACCACAGCTCCAAAATTTTGGTTGCGGGGACAGGATTTGAACCTGCGACCTTCGGGTTATGAGCCCGACGAGCTACCGAACTGCTCCACCCCGCGACAATATGAAAATGAAAATGGTGGAGGATGACGGGATCGAACCGCCGACCCTCTGCTTGTAAGGCAGATGCTCTCCCAGCTGAGCTAATCCTCCAGATAAATGGTGACCCGTAGGGGATTCGAACCCCTGTATGACAGCGTGAAAGGCTGCTGTGTTAAACCGCTTCACCAACGGGCCAAGATAATTGTTCTCTTAATGGTGCGGTCGGCGAGACTCGAACTCGCACGGGTCGCCCCGCCACCCCCTCAAGATGGTGTGTCTGCCAATTCCACCACGACCGCAGGAGTTATAAAAAACTGGTAGCGGCGGAGGGGATCGAACCCCCGACCTTTCGGGTATGAACCGAACGCTCTAGCCAGCTGAGCTACACCGCCACGATCGAGAGAAAAACAATATGGCGGAGAGTGAGGGATTCGAACCCTCGCTACGCTTACGCATACTAACGGTTTAGCAAACCGTCCCCTTCGGCCTCTTGGGTAACTCTCCTTATAATGGCTCCTCAGGACGGACTCGAACCGCCAGCCTACCGGTTAACAGCCGGTTGCTCCACCATTGAGCTACTGAGGAACAGTATGAAATAATTGTTCTTTCAAAACTAGATAATGAAGTCAGCATAAAGGCAATGTGGATAAGTCCTCGACCGATTAGTATTCGTCAGCTCCATGCATTACTGCACTTCCACACCGAACCTATCAACCTCATCGTCTATGAGGGGTCTTACTAGCTTGCGCTATGGGAAGTCTCATCTTGAAGGGGGCTTCACGCTTAGATGCTTTCAGCGCTTATCCCGTCCGCACATAGCTACCCAGCTGTGCCACTGGCGTGACAACTGGTGCACCAGAGGTGCGTCCATCCCGGTCCTCTCGTACTAAGGACAGCTCTCCTCAAACTTCCTACGCCCGCGACAGATAGGGACCGAACTGTCTCACGACGTTCTGAACCCAGCTCGCGTACCGCTTTAATGGGCGAACAGCCCAACCCTTGGGACCTACTTCAGCCCCAGGATGCGATGAGCCGACATCGAGGTGCCAAACCTCCCCGTCGATGTGGACTCTTGGGGGAGATAAGCCTGTTATCCCCAGGGTAGCTTTTATCCGTTGAGCGATGGCCCTTCCATGCGGAACCACCGGATCACTAAGCCCGACTTTCGTCCCTGCTCGACTTGTAGGTCTCGCAGTCAAGCTCCCTTGTGCCTTTACACTCTACGAATGATTTCCGACCATTCTGAGGGAACCTTTGGGCGCCTCCGTTACTCTTTAGGAGGCGACCGCCCCAGTCAAACTGCCCACCTGGCATGGTCCTTCCACCCGATAAGGGCGGCAAGTTAGAAACTCCGTACATCAAGGGTGGTATCCCAACGACAGCTCCACGAAGGCTGGCGCCCTCGCTTCACAGCTTCCCACCTATTCTGTACATGATGCACAAAGTTTCAATACCAGGCTACAGTAAAGCTCCATGGGGTCTTTCCGTCTTGTCGCGGGTAACCTGCATCTTCACAGGTATTATGATTTCACCGGGTCTCTTGCCGAGACAGCGCCCAAGTCGTTACGCCTTTCGTGCGGGTCGGAACTTACCCGACAAGGAATTTCGCTACCTTAGGACCGTTATAGTTACGGCCGCCGTTTACTGGGGCTTCGGTTCAAAGCTTCGCTTGCGCTAACCCATCCCCTTAACCTTCCAGCACCGGGCAGGCGTCAGCCCCTATACTTCGCCTTGCGGCTTCGCAGAGACCTGTGTTTTTGCTAAACAGTCGCTTGGGCCTTTTCACTGCGGCCTCCTCGGGCTATAAACCCTACCGAGGCGCCCCTTCTCCCGAAGTTACGGGGCCATTTTGCCGAGTTCCTTAGCAAGAGTTATCCCGCGCACCTTAGGATTCTCTCCTCGCCTACCTGTGTCGGTTTGCGGTACGGGCACCTTGTTCCTCGCTAGACGCTTTTCTTGGCAGTGTGAAATCAGGGACTTCGGTACTTATATTTCCCTCGCCATCACAGCTTGTGCTTACTAGTGTGCGGATTTGCCTACACACCACACTTACTGCTTAGACGGCCATCCAATAGGCCGCTCACCCTATCCTCCTGCGTCACGCCATTGCTCAAGCGGAACAGAGGTGGTACTGGAATATCAACCAGTTGTCCATCGCCTACGCCTTTCGGCCTCAGCTTAGGTCCCGACTAACCCTGGGAGGACGAGCCTTCCCCAGGAAACCTTAGGCTTTCGGTGGACAAGATTCTCACTTGTCTTTTCGCTACTTACACCGGCATTCTCACTTCCAAGCGCTCCACCGCTCCTCACGATACGGCTTCACTGCTGCTTGGAACGCTCCCCTACCCAGTCCATAAGGACTGCCATAGCTTCGGCGGTATGTTTAGCCCCGTTACATTTTCCGCGCAGAGTCACTCGACCAGTGAGCTATTACGCACTCTTTAAATGGTGGCTGCTTCTAAGCCAACATCCTGGTTGTCTGGGCAACTCCACATCGTTTCCCACTTAACATACACTTGGGGGCCTTAGCTGATGGTCTGGGCTGTTTCCCTTTTGACGATGGATCTTAGCACTCACCGTCTGACTCCC